>NZ_CP156626.1:2239223-2559112 GCF_039852015.1 Robbsia sp. KACC 23696
CAGCGACGTCGGCACCACGGTTGCCACGGTGGGCAGCAGTTTGGCCAGCGGCCTGGGACAAATCGGCACGTCGACGGATCCCGTCGGCACGACGCTCGGCGTGATCCCGGCGACGCTGAACAATACGGCGACGACGGTTCAAGATGCCGGCGCGCTGGTCGGCAGTCTGGGCACCGGCAGTCTGGCGGGTCTTGCGCCGATTACCGCAACGGTGGACAGCGTCGCCGGCACGACGGGCGGATTGATTTCGGACGTCGCAACGTCGCTCGGCAACACGGTTGCCGGTGCCGGGGTGGAAAACGTGACGACCGGCGTGTCCAGCGTCATCACGCCGATCACCGCCTCGCTCTCGAATACGACGCAGCAAGTGGGTGACGCGCTGGGCGTGGGCGGAACCTTGACGAACGTGTTGACGACCGTCGGCAACTCGCTCGGGACTGCCGGCACGGCCATCGCTGGCGGCAGCACCGGCACGCTCGCCAGCAATTTGGGCGGGACGGTCGGCGACGTGGGAACGACGGTTACCGGCGTTGGTGGACTATTGAGTAGTGCGAACAACACGGGCGGCGATGGCGGTACGTCACTTGCCACGTTGCTCGGTCCGGTGACGTCGGTACTGTCCGGACTGACCGGCGGCGCCGCATCGTCGACGCCGCTTGGTGGCCTCGATCTGACGCCGGTCACGACGACGCTGGCAGGCTTGGGTAGCACATTAAGTGGCGCGCTGTCCGGCGTATCGGGCGGCACCGGCACGAGCGGGCTTGCCAGCACGATCGGCACTGTTACCACGCCCGTCACGGTCCTGTTGTCCGATCTGCCGACCGCCCTCTCCGGTAGCACCGGTACCGGCTCGTCCTTGTTGGCACCGATTACGACGATCGTCGCCGGCGCAACTTCCGGTTTGAGTGACGGTAGCACCACGGGCCTGCTCGCCCCCGTTACCTCGCTGGCCTCGAACCTGACGTCGGGTACGACGGCGGGCGTTTTGAGTCCCGTCACGACCTTGGCATCGAATCTGACCTCGGGTGCGAACGGCGGCTTGACGACAATCGTGTCCGGCGTGACTACCGGCGGATCGACGGGCTCGCTGACTAGCGTGTTGACGCCGGTGACTTCACTGGTGGCAGGCGTGACATCGACGGCCGGCACGACGTTGGGTGCGGTGGGTACAACGGTGGGTAGTACGTTGAACAGCGTCACGTCGACGTTGGGCAGCACGTTGAACTCGGTCGCCAGCCTGGTTCCGGTTACGACGGTAGCCGCCGGTGCCGGTGCGACCGTCAATACGGCCGGCCTCGGTGGTGCCGTCACCAGTGTCGTGTCGGGTGTGGGTGGCGTCGTCAGCGGCTTGACCGGTGGAACGACGACCAGCTCGACGACCGCCACGGCGGGCACCGGGACGCTCGGCAGCAGCATCGGCTCCTTGTTGAACTCGACGGGGTCCTTGTTGCGTCACTAAGTGGCAAACAACCGGACGGGTGCGAACGTCGCCCTTGTGCGGCTGAGCGATTGCAGGTGAGGATGCGCGGGAGCAACTGACCCAAGGCCCGAACGGCAAGCGCTTGCAGTAGAAGACTATCGCAGGTCTGCGTGGTCCGTCGGTCAGATCGACGGCCTGTAGTCGAGGTGCCTCCGGGCCTCCCCGATCTCCACGTACCACGACGGCTGAAGGGCATCTCGGCAAGAGATATCCATTCGGTCGGCGCGGTCGTGTCGTGCGACGAACACCGACAGATGACATATCGTTTTCCGACCTGCTACCCGATTTATGCCCCGACGCTGATGACGGGCATGGCTTGCCTCTGCGCCGCTTTGATGCCGGGCGCTGCGTTGGCACAGGCACGCATCAGCGGTAACGGTCTACAGAGCTTGCCGCGGGTCACCCCTCCGCCCGCTCAGAAGGTCAATATCACCGTCGATACTCCGGAACCGAACACGATGGAAGGATTGCTATCGAAGACGATCGTGCCGAAGTCGATTCGCCTCGAAGGCGTCAAGAGCATCCCCTTCGACGAAGCGTCGGCGGCGTTCACTGGCTTTGTCGGCAAGCCGACGACGATCCAGCAACTGATCGAGGCAGCGAACGCGGTCACGAAACGCTACCAGGAGCATGGCTTCGCGCTGTCGTTCGCCTTCGTTCCGGCGCAGGACTTCGCCAACGGCGTCGTACGCGTGGTGGCGGTCGAGGGCTATGTTTCGAAAGTCACGATCGATGGCAAGGTCGGCAATGCCGAGCGCCATCTGCGGGCCATTGCCGATCACCTGTTGAACCAGCGCCCGCTACGGCGCGAAGCATTCGAACGCTACACCGCCCTACTGGGCCAGATTCCGGGTTTGAAGGTGGCCGCGAACATCGCGCCGCCGCAGAGCACCGATGGCGCGACCGAGATGAAACTGAGCGTCGTGCGTCAGAAGATCGGTTTCACGACCGGCGTGTCCTTGAATCAACCCGGCATCCAGGGTCTGTTCACGATCTCGGAAAATGGTTTGCTGTCGCTCGGCGAACAATTAAGCATTTCCGCGCTGGCGCCGCGCGGCCGCGACGGGCAGACCTACTTCGGCGTCAACTACACCCAGCCGATCGGCAGCGACGGCCTGACGGCCAAAGTGGACGCCTCACGCTTCAGCGGCGAGCCGCGCACCACGCCGGGCTTGGCGTCCAATGTGCATCGACGCACCGAACAGGATCGCGTCGGCGTGACGCTCAGCTATCCGATCATCTTGAATAACACGCGCTCGTTGACGGTGAACGGCTCCGGTTATGCGGTGCGCAATGACGACCGCTATTCTGCCGACGGTGGTGCCATCGTCGGGCTGCGCTCGCAATCGCGTGTCCTGCAGACTGAAATCGTTTACGCGGAGAGTCAGCCCAAGTTATCGCGGCGCGTCAGTCTAACGGTTGGGAAAGGGATCGATGCGCTGGGCGCGTCCCGCGAAGGCTATACCAATGTGATCGGCGCGACGGTAGCGAATCCCGTCGATCTGAGCTTTTTCCGCATCGGCGCTTCGGCGATGCAAACGAATCAATGGCCGCTGGGTTTTGCGACGGTGGTTTCCGCGACGGGTCAGTACAGCGCGCAAGCTCTCCCCACCAGCGAACAGATCACGTTCGGCGGGCAACGCTATGCGCTGGCTTACCAGCCTGGCGAGGCCGCGGGCGACAAAGGCTGGGGGACATCGGCGGAGTTGAACCGGACCTTCACCTTTTCGATGAAGTACTTGAAGACATGGGTCCCGTACATCTCGTACGCGCTCGCGCGGACCTATCTGAATGTACCGGGGACGTTGCCGCTGGATCTACAGTCGTTGGCGCTGGGCTTCCGCGTCAGCGACAGTCGCTTCTACTCGCTTGATCTCTCCGTCGCGCAACCTGTAGGGGATAAACCCTCGGGCAGCAGCACGCGTAGCCCCCGAGTAAACGCAACCTTCTCCTATCAGCTGGACTAATTATGAGAAAGTGGTACTGTCTTAGTATTCTGCCCTTGCTCGGCCTGCAGGTTTGGTGCTGCAAACGTTTGCGCAATTAGTTCGCCGACCTGCGGTGCGAAGAAAATGGCACGCGGCGGGTCATGTCACGGCATTGTCGTGGCCCGGACCGATGGCGTGCCGTCGCAGTACGTATCACGTTTTACCCTCTTGCAGTCCGGAACAATGATAAAGCGAGACACCAACATCGCGAAATCGTCCGGGCACCAGCAGGATCCACATGTTGCATTCATTCGAGAGGTAAGCCATGGATCGCGTATCGAGTGACGATTCATCCAGGAACACGAAGGCCCGCTTGCTGGATGCCGCCGAGCAGTTGTACACCCGCTCCGGTCCCGACAGCCTGTCTTTGCGCGACCTGACGGAACACGCCGGCGTCAATCTAGCTGCGGTGAACTATCACTTCGGCTCGAAAAACGCCTTGGTCTGTGCGATGGTCGCCCGACGGCTCGATGTCATCAACGAGTCGCGACTCGCCGAACTGACGCGGCTGGAAGCAGCATTGGGCGACCAGTTGCGCAGCGAGCACATCATGACCGTCCTCGCCAAGAGCCTGATGCAGGATTCGTTCGACATCATCGAGGCGCCGGAGCAACGGGATTTCATGATCCGTGTCGGCACCGATCTGTCCCAGCCCTTGCGCCAGTTCCTGACTCAGCGTTATGCACATGTCGAAACGCGCTTTGTCACCGCGTTCTGCCGTAGCACGCCTTGGCTGGATGCGAATACGGTGCGCTGGCATCTCAATACGCTGGCCTTCGCATTGCCGGGCGTCGGCCTGAATGCGAACACGCTGTTGATGATCAGCCAGGCGGTGACCGATCACGGCATGACGAAGGCCAGTACGCTGACGCTCCTGTCCTCGACGATGCGTACGTTGCTCGGCACGCGTGACGGCTTGCACGATGTAGCGCCGCAGTCGGCGGTGCTCGACGCCGTCTACCCTGCAGCGTCGCAGGGTCACGCCCTCGCCGCCGCGTAACGCGAGAGACGCGAAAGGCGCAAGGCCGCGCCGCGTCGTTCGATGCGAATCGGCAAGCGTCCGCCGCCTCGTCGGCGGCGGCTGATTCAGTGCGTCGCGAGTCGTTCGACCAGCCAGGCGCCGATATCGGCGATCTCCTGCGGGTGCACCGAATGGCCCATCGGATAGGTCCGCCACTGGACCGGATGGCCGGTCTCGCGCGCCGACTCGGCGGCCCGCTCGCCCAGAGACAAGGGCACGACCGCGTCCTCGATGCCGTGCGCCGCGAATACCGGCGTGCTAACGCTGCCGGTGCGCCCCTCTTCGGCCACGATCGTCGGTGCCGGAATATACGTCGAAAGCGCCAGGATGCCGCCGAGCGGTTCCGGATGCGTCATGCCGGTCGTATAAGCGATCGCGCCGCCTTGTGAAAATCCCGCGACGATAATGCGCGACGCAGCGATGCCGCGCGCTTGCTCCTGCTTGATCCACGCGCGCACCGCGTCCCGCGAGGCGCGCACGCCGGCGTCGTCCGCATGTCGCTTGTCGTCGTCGACCGAGACGATGTCGTACCACGCACGCATCACATAGCCGTTGTTCCAGGTGACCGGCATCCGTCGCGCATGCGGGAAAATGAAACGAATCGGCAGGCTTGCCGGCAAACGCAATTCCGGAACGATCGGCACGAAATCGCTGCCATCGGCACCAAGACCGTGCAGCCAGATCACACTCGCGCTCGGGTTCGCACCGGATTCGATTTCAATGGGTGCTTCATAGTCGAGAGCCGGCGACGGCGAACCATCGGCGTGGTTGAAAGAAGACATCGTTGTACGCTCCTGGCGAATCATGTTTCGACGCGGTCATGCCACATGGCGGTGAGCGGCCGGCGACGCCGGGACGCGGCATCCTATCCCAATGGCGAGCGATCGGCCTTTGCGCTTATTATGACATTCGCCTCGCGCGGACCGGCGCTGCTTGCCCGCCGGATGCCCTTCGATGGCTTGCGCGGACGCAATGACGCCCCTCGCGCGAGGCGGTCCGATCCCTACCCGATTACGGAGCCCTCGATGTCAGCAGTCGTTAACGCGCATGGTCAGCCTGTAGGACAGCCGCTGCCGGATTGGAAAGCGGCACGGCGCCCGCAACGCATCACCCTGGCAGGTCATTACACGCGTCTCGTACCGGTCGACGCGGCGCATCACGCCGAGGCACTCTTCGATGCCTACCAGAATCCGACCGACGTCCCGATCTGGACATATCTGAAAGCCGGCCCGTTCGACACTGTCGGCGACTATCGCGCGTATCTGCAGACCGTCGCCGCCCACAACGACCCGCTGCATTACACGATCTTCGATCTGGACCGCCCTGTCGAAACCAGTGCGGTGGGCACGATTGCCTTGATGCGACAGGATCCCGACAACGGCGTGATCGAAGTGGGCTGGGTTGCCTTTTCGCCGCGCCTGCGCCGCACGCGTGCCGCCAGCGAGACGCTCTACCTGTTGGCGAAATACGTCTTCGACGTGCTCGGTTATCGGCGCCTCGAATGGAAATGCGATGCGCTGAATCAACCATCGCGCGACGCAGCGGCACGTTTCGGTTTTAGCTACGAAGGAACCTTTCGGCAAGCCATCGTCACGCATGGTCGTAATCGCGATACGGCCTGGTTCTCCATGCTGGATAGCGAATGGCCCACCGTTCGTGCCGCCTACGACGCGTGGCTCGCGCCGCACAACTTCGATCGGCATGGCAGGCAACAGCACCGGCTGGCGATCCCCCGCGACGATGCAGGTCATGTCAAAACGGCGATCTCCGGTTGAGCCGAAAGCCCGGCGCGGCACGATGCCGCCGCGCCGGGCAGCACCTTCCGGCAGGTCTGTACACAAGGAAACCTTTCATTCATTACATTTTCTTGAAAAAAGAGTACAGAGGTGCATAATGCCGCCCATTACAGCATCCAAAACGCGTCAAGCCGTCTGTTTCACACGTCGAAACAACGCTGTAGTGAGATCTCGCGCATTATCATGTGCGCCAGATTGACGCACCCAGACAGCGTATTTCAGTACGCTGCGGCACCCCGGAAGACCACACCATGTACGCAGAGACCATCGATAAATTTGCCAAGACGGGCGCCGACAAAGTCGCGCAAATCGCCCGCAATCCCCTCGCCTACCTGATAGGCGCCGCCATGGCCGGCGTCTACATCGGTTTCGGCGATATCTTGATGTTCAGCGTCGGCGTGCACGTCGATCCGGCGTATGCACACCTCGTCATGGGCGGCGTGTTCGCCTGCGCGCTGACCTTCGTGATCTTTGCCGGCTCCGAGCTGTTCACGGGCACGGCGATGTATATGCCGATCGCCGTGTTCCGGCGCCAGACGTCGCTCGGCGGCATGATCGCGGTCTGGATCGTCTGCTGGATCGGCAATTTGATCGGTGCCATCATCCTCGCCGCCATCATGCACACGGCCGGCGGTGGCGTGCTGCTGACCGATGGCGCCACCGGCTTCTACAAAGCGATGACGGTAAAGATGTCGTCGCCGGGCAGCGTTCTGTTCGCCAAGGGCCTGCTGTGCAACTGGCTGGTTTGCCTTGCCGTCTGGATGGCTGCGCGTACCGCCAGCGACTCCGCGAAGTTGGGCGTCATCTTCTGGGCGATCTTTGCCTTCGTCGCCAGCGGGTTTGAACACAGCGTCGCCAATATGTTCATGTTCGCACTGGCGCTGATGGGCGATCACCCGGCCGACGTCACGTTCGCCGGCGCCATCCACAACGAAATCTTCGTCACGCTGGGCAATCTGGTGGGCGGCGCGGTTTTCATGGGTCTCGGTTACTGGCTGCAGGACACTCGCCAGACCGCACCGTCGAGCCAGACCGAACAAGCGACGGGTTCCGTGCAATCGGGCAGCAACGTTCGCTAAGCAACACGGCGCGTGCGATTCGTCACGCGCCGCTTTTATCGCTCCGTGACGGCCGCTTGCGTCATCGCATGCACCATCCTGCCGAGTGCGATCACCGCGCGCTCGATCTGCGGATTCCATGTGTAGCTGTAGTTCAGACGGATGAAATTGCGGTAGGCCCGGGTAGTCGAAAACATATAGCCCGGCCCCACCGTAATACCGGATTGCAGTGCCTGCTCGTACAGGGCCATCGAATCCACTGCCGCCGGCAGTTCGATCCACAGCACATAGCCGCCCTGCGGCGTCGAAATACGCGTTCCTTCCGGAAAGAAACGGCGCACGATCGCCGTCATCAGATGGGACTGCTGTCGATACTGCGAGCGCACGCGTCGCAGATGATGCTCATACCCATCCTTGCGTAGATACTCCGCCAGCGCCTGCTGCTGCACGGCCGAGGTCGTCAGCGTATTCAGAAATTTCAGTTTTTCCACTTGATCGCGGAAACGCCCCGGCATCGCCCACCCCACGCGTGCGGTGGGCGCGAGGCTTTTCGAGAACGAGGAGCAGTGCAGTACCAAGCCCTTTTCGTCGTATTGCTTCAAGGCGCTCGGATGCGTCGTCCCGAAATACAGCTCCTGATAGACATCGTTCTCGATCAGCGGAATATCGAAGCGTGCGCAAAGCGCAACCAGCGCCCGTTTACGCTCGTCGCTCATCTGGAATCCGAGCGGATTCTGGAAATTCGGCATTACCATACAGGCCGCAATCCGCTGCTGGCCCATCGCCAGCTCCAATGCTTGCAGATCGATGCCGTCATTGGGATGCGTCGCCACTTCGAGCGCCTTCATCCCCATCCGCTCGATCGCATGCAGCATCGCATAGAACGTCGGAGATTCCACGGCGATCACGTCACCAGGCTTCGCTACTGCCTGCAAACAGAGATTGATGGCTTCGGTGCCGCCTAACGTGACGATGATCTCGTTCGGATCGACCACCATGCCACTTTCAAGATAGCGTCGCGTGATCTGCCGGATCAACTCGGGATTGCCGGGCGGCAGATCGTCGATAATGCCGGCACCGGGATTACGACGCGCGAATGCATGCACATAACTGTGGATGCGCGCCGACGGATATAAAGTGGGATCGGGATAGGGTGAGCCAAGCGGCACGGCGCTGCCGCTGCCGATCGAGCGCAAGGTCGAGAGGACGAGGTGACTCACGTCCACCGTCGCCGAGACGGCAATCGGAGCGCTGGAGCGAAGCTGCGCGATCTGCGGACCCTCTCCTTGACGACGAACGAAATAGCCGGATTGCGGGCGACTTTCGATCAAGCCGCGGCTTTCGAGCAGCAGATAGGCGCGCAGCACCGTCGTGATACTGAGACGATGATGTTGGCTTGCCTGCCGGACCGACGGCACGCGTTCGCCCGCGGCGAACACGCCCCGTCGAATCTGTCCTTCGATATCGGCGGCCAGTTTCTCGTAGAGTTTCAAACGCTGTCCTTGCTGGCGATCTCCAACCACACGCATCATACCGCGCGGCCGCCCGGTCGACATAGAGATCTACACAAGCAAGCGCGCGCGACTGGCGCGGCGCGGACCGCAGGGCCTACCGCCACGATCCCCTCGGTAACGCGCCACTGCCAGCCCGATTCAGGTCTTCGCGAGCGAAACGGCGCGGTCCACCGCCGGTCCCAAGCCCTGCAGCGGCACCGTGAAGAGCATGCGCCGGCCATCGGTGGCGGCAATGGCGATGAACTTGATATTGGATCCGGAGCGCAACATGCTCAAGGTCTTCGCGTCCAAGCGCAATTGCACCACGCAACCCACCGGCAGGCAGGTTTGGAAGCGCGCGGGGGCGCCACTCGGCGCATTGTCGATCTGCACGGCCACGCCGCGGTCGAGCACGAGTCCGAACGGCATCAGGAGCGTCGCGGCGGTTTCCCCACCACTCGCGGTGGGGGGCGCCAACTCCAACGTCACCACGCGTTGCTGGGTCTTGGGATCGACTTGCGTTTGCGATACCACGCAGGCCTTGGCGCGTTGCTGACCCTGCGTGCGATCTGCGCAGGTGACCGCCCAGTCGCCGTGCATTTCCTTCGTCGCCGTGGCGCTCGCGGTGGCGCTCGCCTGCGCGTGTGCCGACTGCGTCGACATCATGCCGAGCCCGAGCGCAAGCGCACCGATTGCCGCCCAACGGCGTACGCCGACCCCGTGATGCTGGATTGCCATGTTTCACTCCCAAGAGCGCACGCTTGCAAGGGGCAAGGCGTGCCAAATCGTTTACCAGAACGAGCGTGGGCGAAGCGGGCCATGGGAATGACCAACGAATCACAATTGCACGATGTTTTCGGAGACCTCATCGACTACGGCGATAAGGCTGCGATCGTGTCCCTCGTCGTACTGCGGCTCTCGGGAACTCGCGCAACTGCGCAGCGCTCGGCATGCTCGTTAGTCATCATAAACCGGGAAACCGATTGCGCGTGGCAAAGGCCCGTGATTTCATGAAAAACCCCTCTGACAAGCGCTAAAACAGCGTTATTTGAAACAAGCGTTTGTCCGTGCGATGCGTCGGTATCGCGCAAAGCCTCAGTCGAGCACGCCTTCTGCGAAAGCGCGGATCAGCGTCGACGCGATGGCGATGGGCTGAGGCGTCGTCAACTGCCGCGGATGGGTGCGCTGCAACATCTG
This sequence comes from Robbsia sp. KACC 23696, assembly GCF_039852015.1. Classification (NCBI taxonomy): domain Bacteria; kingdom Pseudomonadati; phylum Pseudomonadota; class Betaproteobacteria; order Burkholderiales; family Burkholderiaceae; genus Robbsia; species Robbsia sp. KACC 23696. The sequence continues at coordinate 2,249,257 of NZ_CP156626.1, forward strand.
CAACACCTCCGCGCGATCGAACCAGCGCGCATCCTCCAACTCGTTCTTATCGACTTGCAGGGCCGTGGAAGTCGCGAGCGCGGCGCAGCCGATCATTAACGAGCCTGGGAAGGGCCATGGTTGCGACGCAAGATAACGAACCGCGCCAGTCTGAATGCCGGCCTCTTCCAACACCTCGCGCCGCACCGCATCCTCGATGGCCTCCCCCGGCTCCAGGAAGCCGGCCAGTGCCGAATACATTCCCGGCGCAAACTGCGGCTGACGACCCAGCAGACAACGGGGACCATTCGGGCCGTCGATATCGATCACGATCATGATGACCACCGGATCGACGCGCGGGAAATGCACGGCCGCGCAGGCAGGACATTCGCGCCGCCAGCCCGCCGCGGCAACGCGCGACGCAGTACCGCAGCGCGCGCAGAAGCGGTGACGCACATGCCAATCCAAGACGGCCTTTGCCTGTGCGAGCATCGCCAACTCCGCCGGCGCGATACGCCCTTGCGATGCCAGCACCCGCAGCCCCTCCGCGCGCAAGCGCACCGTGCCAGAAACGCGCGCGGTGGCAGACGGTATCGACGCAGCCGATGCGCCCTCGGCGGCAGGCCAGGTCAAACGGATCTCGGAGAAGGCCGCGTTCACCGCGTCCGGCGCGCGATCGGCGCGCTGCGCAAACCACGGCGCACCGTCCGCATCGATGCCGAGCAAAACGCTTTCTTCATCGGCATTCGCGTGATCTTTTGCATCGGAGGCGAAGCCGGCCCCGGCCAACATACGCGTCAGCGTCTCGTGAAGGGCGTACGGGAGCGCCACGGTGTCCACGCCCGACGCCAGAATCGCATTCAAGGAGACGCCGATGCTACTTTCGAGTTTCACCGCGTCCGGCGGATTCTCCGGGGCGGCGGTATGGGCGGCGATCCCGGCAGCCGACGCCGCATCGGCACTTCCCGCGTCCGCAACATCGGGGCACAGCACCAAGGGCACATCGCCGGCGAACAGGAGGACCCGGGCACGGGGATCGCGACGCAGTCCGGCAACGAAGGCCATGTCGTCGCGCCGTTCGGAACATCGATCGAGCGGATTACCGACGAAACCGGTGCCGATCGCCGCAACTGGATCGCGCCAGGCATCGTGTAGGTGCGCCAGCGGTGTCGCGCCCGTTTCCTGCGTCGGCGAATTGTCGTGCCCCATCATCTCTCCCCCATCGTCCTTTTTGTTATCGGTGCGCTAGCAGATGTGCGTCATTATGACGATTCCGCCGCGGGCTGGCGATGCGCGGATATCGCCGCCGCCAAGCCCAACAAGGCGCAGATGCCGCCTATCAGGAACACCATCGCATATCCGGCATGATCCGCCAGCACACCGGCCACGGGCCCGGTCGCACCATAGGCAATATCCTGGAATGCCGCGAAGCCGCCGACCGCGGTGCCGCGCAACTGCGGTGGCACTTGCTTGACCACCTCGGAACCCATGCCCGGGAAGACCATCGAACAACCGAGTCCGGTGAGCAACGCGCCCACCAGCGCGAGCGCCGGTCCCGGGGCGCTCCATATTAAAAATTGCCCGATGGCTTCGACGATCAAGGACACGATAGCAACGCGGCTGCCCCCGATGCGATCCGGCAGACTGCCGCAGACCATCCGTACCAGCACAAAGCCGACGCCGAATGCCGTCAGTCCCACGCCGGCATAGGGCCAGCCCTTCTGTTGAAAATAAAGCGAGATGAAGGCCCCCAATGCGGCGAAACCGACGCCTTGCAGGCCGACCGCCGCGCCGGCGCGCCAGATGCGCCCGATGATGCGCCAAAAGGACTCGCGACGTCCCGCTTGCGGCGTCACGCCGGCAACGCCTTGAATCAGTGCCAGGCCGAGCAGCGGAAACAGGATGGCCGCGGCCATCACCCCGGCAAAGCCCCAAGCGTCATACAGGCCCAAGCCCAGCGGACCGCCAACGGCGAAGGCGCCATACATTCCCGCGCCGACCCATGCCATGACCTTACCCGAGCGCGGCGCGCCCATCAGCCCAATGCCCCATCCGAGCATCCCTACCACGACGAGGCTTTCCCCTACCCCAAGCAGCAGCCGGCCTGCCAGCAGCACGACAAAACCGATGGCAGCGCCGAAGAACGGCAGCAGCGACAACAGGCAGATCAACGATGCCACGCTATAGATCAATAAGCCACGTCGCATCGCATAGCGGCCGCCATGTTGATCCACGAGCCGACCGGCGTAATTGCGCGTGAGAATCGTCGAGAAGAACGCGATGCCGACCGCAAGGCCGCCCATGGCATTCGACAGATGCAAGCGGTGCACCGTGTACGTGGACACGACCGGCAGCGCCGACGCGACGGCGAGATAGGAGAGGAACAGCGCGAACGCCAGGCGCAGGACCTGCGCGGGCGCGCGGTCGGCGCCTCCAACCTGGTTCGGCGTCGAAGCGGTGGAACGTGTGGACATCGAGTCAATCCCATAAAAAGCGCGTCGGCTTACCGGAACGAAGGCAGGACGCATAGGACACGGCGCCTGGCGATGCGCCGATTTATGTGACCGCTGTCCGCAATGCAAAAAGCGTTCACGCAACCGAGCGCATCCTATCGTCCGGCAAGACGACGGGTTGCGCGTTGGTTGACGTGAACGCTTACGGCGAACCGAGACAGACCGGCCCGCAGCGAGAGTGTATCAAAAAACACGCGGCATGGCGGCACGTCGGAAGCGCGGATGCAGTACGAGTGCCGGAGGTTTGCCATGCTCGACCCACACCACGGCATTCTGATCCCATTCCGTCATCAGACGATCCGCCATCAACACAGTGGGATCAAGGATGAAGACACTTTCTTCCGCAGGCCACTCACCGGTTTCGTGGGCGCCCAATGCATTGAGCCATCGCGCATTACGGGCTTGCAGGCCGCGAATCAGCTCCGCCTGCCGCGCCGCGTTCTCGAGCACCGACAAAGGACGGCTTCGCGGATTCCAGGCGGTGACGAACAGCGCGAACCGCGCGTCCTGCGTCGTCAGCAAACCATCCATTGCCGCACTGCGTGTGCCGATACGCATGATCACCGGTTCGCTCGCGCTCACACGATAGTCGGTGCGCCAGTACGCTTCGAGCAAGTGAGGATCAAGCGCGGACGCCAAGCCTTGGTGTTTATCGGTCAGCAGCTCCCTAGCCGGCCATTGATGCGCAGCGTTCGCTGCGTCTCGCGTCATGTCGATAGCCCGGTATGCATACCACCCGCGTCCTAAAGTCGATCAGTGAATCTATTATACAAAAAATAACAATTTCGATAACGGTGTTATCCGCCGCGATTTCCACGCTTTTTGCGCCGAAAACGGCACAAATCATCAGGAAAATGAAAGGTACAGCGCGGGCCTAAAGTTGCTCGGCAAGGGCCGCCGCCAGAAAATCGCTTGCCAGACGTACGCGCGTCGGCACGAAGCGTCGTTTCGGCCAGATCAAGCTGACGTCTCGCGGTTCATTCATGAACGGGCCGAGCACCGTCATCAGATCCGGAGACCGATATTCCCCGACCAACGATGCGCGATGAAACATGCCGATACCGACGCCGTCCCGGACCCCGCTCAAAATCGTTTCGACACTGTTCGATGACAGATTGCCGCGCACCGGGATGGTGTAACGTCCCTCGGGCCCGACGAACGCCCACTCGGTCATGTCTCCATAAATCAGACAGTTGTGATGCGCGAGGTCGGCCGGGACCTGTGGCACGCCGCGACGGGCGAAATACCCGCGGGCGCCCACGCAGACAAGCCCAGTGGCGGCGACACGCCGCACCACCGAATCCGGGTCGTCGATCGGACTGACCCGGATGGCCAGATCGATGCGATCGTCGACCATATCGCGCAGTGCGTCGGAGAGCAGCAAATCTACGCGCAAGCCGGGATGGGCCGACAACAGATCGGGGATCAAAGGCAGGACATGCAGCCGACCGAACGTCGATGGCGCGGCGATCCGGATCAAGCCGGCGGCATCCAGACGGCTGCTGATCAGTTCGCCGTCCGCCGCCTGGATTTCATCGATCAGGGGCTTGGTGCGCTCGTAGTACTTCTGCCCTTGGTCCGTCAGGGTCACCTTGCGCGTGCTCCGATGCAGCAGCGCCACGCCGAGCCGCTTTTCGAGTGCATTGACCGCCTTGCTGATGGCGGATTGCGATTCCCCGAGCTTGCGTGCCGCCGCGGAAAAGCCCCCGGTCTCCACCACGGCGATGAAGCTATCCAATTCATGAAACCGATCCATTGCCCTCTCCGTCGAACCTTGCTTTTTTGCGGCATCCGCACACGCGTCGTAAGCGCGAGCTTGCCGTGTTTCGGCCATACGCGCGCGAGAAGCGCCCTTGCAATCCGGATTCCGCCGTCCGCATTGTGATCGAGAACATCGCCCGCGATTTATCTCGATTTGGAATGAATATCATCTCACATAGCAGGATTATCACCGCCTCTGGCATCAATTACTATTTTCTCCATGCCCACGTTCTGTAGGAGATACGTCATGCGCCACGCCATTATCGGATTCGGACAAGTTGGCCAGGCTCTGGCCTGGGCTTTCGCACGCAACCATAGAGACGTCGCGGTAGCCGGCCGGCGCCCTGTCTCGGAATTACTGCCGCTGGCGCGGGAGATCGGCCCCTCGGTAAAACCCGTGACGCTGGAAGAGGCGATCGAGGCCGATACCGTCATCCTGGCCGTGCCGTTTTGGGAGCACCGCACCGTCGCCAAGGCGCGTGCCAATTGGCAGGGCCGGACGATCGTCGATGCCACGAACGCGTACGGCGTGCCCGTGGAAGAACTGGACGGTCTTCCGTCCTCAACCGTCATCGCCAAGGCATTCCCTGGGGGCACACTGGTAAAGGCATTCAATCACCTCCCCGCAGCGGTCCTCGCGGCGGACCCGCACCTGCCGGGCGGCCGTCGCGTCGTGTTTCTGGCAAGCGACGACGAACGCGCCGTGACGCAGGTATCGGACTGGGTCGCGCAACTCGGCTTTGCCCCGATCGATCTCGGCACACTCGCTGAAGGTGGCACGCTGGTTCAGGCGCGCGGCCGGAACTGGGCGAAGCTTATTTTTCAGGATCTCGTGAAACCTGACAAAGCGGAATAGCACGCCGCTGGAGCGGCGCGCGTCGAGTGGAGTGGTTTCGTCTCGTCGCGCCAATCCGTCGACACCTTCTACAAAACGTAGATCGATCATTTTTATTACGTAGTCCATACCAATAGAAAAGCCATGTACGAAACCATCCACTGGCCCGAGCATCTGCAACCAAGCCGCAGCCCGATTCACTTCACGAATGAATTGGCGGTCCCCGTGGCACCGGAAACGATTTGGGCCTTGCTCACCGATCCGAAAACCTGGCCGCGCTACTATCCCGGCGTCCAACATGTCGACCTGCTGGACGGCCATCAATCACTACGCCTGGGTACGCGCTTCGAGACAAATCTCGCCGGCCAAGATGTTTTTGCCTCGGTGCAGGAATTCGAGCCGATGCAGCGCATCGCCTGGGGCGGCTATCCGAAGATTGCCCAAGACTCGCAGGCTTATCACGCCTGGATCATCACACCGACGGCCGACGGTTGCCATCTCTGGACGGAAGAAACGATGCAGGGACCGCATTGGATCGCGCTGGCAAAGCATGCGCCCGATGCATTCTGGCTGGCTCACGAGAAGCTGCTCCGAGACTTGGCCGACGTCGCCATCGAATACGAACGGGGCCGACGCTGACGCTAGCGGCTCCCGCTTCCCTCAACCAATGGAGTTTGAAAAATGATCGACAAAGTCATCTGGCCCGAAGCGTTTCATCCGAAAACCTCGCCTATCTACGCACTAAACGATATCGACGTAAAAGCCCCCGCGGATGTCGTATGGAAATTACTGGTCGACGCGGAAAATTGGTCGACGTATTTCCCTCCCGAAGATCAGGTCAAGATCTTGTCCGGCGAATCGGAGTTGAAGCTCGGCACACGATATAGCCGTGTCACTGTCGGCTTCCCGATGCATCTCGTTATCACCGAGTGCATTCCCGGGCGGCGACTTGCGTGGTCGACAACCGTGGATGGCGATGAAACCGGCTCGACCGCCTATCACGGCTGGGTGATTACCCCCACGCCGGAAGGCTGCCATGTGTTGACCGAGGAAACCCAACAAGGCGACTTCTTCCTCGACGTCATCGGTCACCAATATCCCGGCGCGCTGTACCGCTATCACCAGGATTGGGTCGAGCGGCTCGGCCTGGCCGCAGAAGCAGAAGTCGCACGGGCGAAAGCCTGATATCAAACCGTACCGCTAGGCGCGCCCTGCTATCCAGACGCGCTGACGACGTGACACGCGGCCAAAGCGCCGCGAGACGCAGTCTAATTCCATCAAGGGTGATATTCATGCAGATCGACATGACAGGCCGTAAAGCGATCGTGACCGGTTCAACGGCCGGCATCGGTCGTGCGATTGCCGAAGGCTTGGCGCGCGCGGGCGCGTCGGTTGTGATCAATGGTCGAACGCAGGCACGCGTGGACGAGGCACTGCGCGCCCTGCGCACGCAGTTCCCGCAGACGGAAATCACCGGGGTCGTCGCCGATGTGGCAACCCGCGAAGGGTGCGCGACCTTGGTCGACAAGGTGCCGGATGCGGATATCCTCGTCAATAACGCAGGCACCGCGCATTTGAATAATTTCTTCGAGCAAGATGACCAGGAATGGCTCGATCTGTTCCAACTCAACGTGATGAGCGGTGTGCGGACCGCGCGTCACTATCTGCCGAAGATGATGCAGCGCGGCTGGGGACGCGTCGTGTTTATCAGTAGCGAATCCGCCTTGAACATCCCCAAGGAAATGATCGACTACGGCGTTACGAAAACCGCCCTCCTCGCCGTCTCCCGAGGGCTCGCGGAATGGGTCGCGGGGAGTGGCGTGACTGTCAATGCCATTCTGCCTGGCCCGACGAATTCCGAGATCCTGTCGAATTGGATGACGTCGGCGGCGCAGGAGCAAGGGATCAGCGCGGCGGAGGCGGAACAACAATTCTTGAATAGCGCACGCCCCACGACGCTGATCAAGCGCTTTGCCACCACCGAAGAGGTTGCGAACATGGTCGTCTATACGTGCTCGAATTTCTCCTCGGCAACAACCGGCGCGGCATTGCGCGTGGACGGCGGCGTGCTGCGCTCGATTGCTTGAGGGGCCGGAGGTGGCGGCGGGCTTTCGAAGAATGGCGTCTTATTGCAAACGGCCATGCCACTCCGCGAGTAAGGCCCCGACGTCAGCAGGCGAGGCAGCCGTGCCGAAGACGTAATGATCCGGCCTCACAAGTGCGGCGCAGCACGCATGCGTCGCCATCCAGCGAGCCAGAACACCGTCCACCTCCTGCACGTCCCGACCGAGCTGCACGCGCGTTACGCCGTCGACCACGGGTGCATCGACACCCCCTGTCGACAGTAATCGCCAACCCGCGCCATATGCGTCGTCGAACCGCATGGGTGCATCGCCTTCACGGCAGACCCACGGCTGTGGAAAAAGGGTGCCTCGGGCACTGCCCGCGTGGTCCGAGAGCAGGCCGCGATCCAGAGCAGGCAGCACCGCTTGGCGCGGTTGATCCTTGATCTGCCCTGCCTGCTCGGCCAGCAACTGCGCGTCACGCGCCCGCGCGCGTATCGGATCACGCTCGCAAATGACCGAGCCGATCTGCTTGATGCGTGTCGTCAGCTCTCGAACGTGTGCCTTGCGTTCCTCGCCATAGCTGTCGAGCAAGCGCTCGGCCGCCGGCCCCACCACCGCAGCGTTCAAGACAGACGCCAGTTTCCAGCTCAGGTTCGCCACATCGCGCAGTCCCTGGCACATACCTTGACCGAGGAAAGGGGGCTGCTGATGCGCGGCATCGCCTGCGATAAAAATGCGACCGTCGCGCCAGCGATCGGCCACCAGTGCGTGGAAACGATAGCTCGCCTGCCGCCATAGCGCCCCGTCCTCGGGTCCGATCCAGCGCGACAGCAGTTCCCACGTGCGCGCAGGCGTGGCCGCCTCCAGCGGATCCTCGTCCTCATGCAAGGAGATTTCCCAACGTCGGTGATTTCCTGGCCCGATCACGAAGGTGCAGGGACGATTCGGATCGCAGTACTGGACGCTCGTGGTTGGCAGCTTTGCCAGTCCTTTCTCGTTGACGACGACGTCGACGACAAGCCAGGGCTCGTCGAAATCGAGATCTTCGAGCTGAATCCCCGCACCTTCACGAACGGCACTGCGCGCCCCGTCGCAGCCGATGACATAGCGCGCCTCGACATCGCTTTCGCGGCCGTCGGAATGCTTGATACGCAGCGTCGCATGCGACGCCTGCTGCGCGACATTCACCACTTCGACGCCAAGCATCACGCACACGTTCGGCATGCCGTGGACATGACGGCGCAATACCGCCTCGATCGCCGGCTGTGTGAAGACGTTCGAGGGGGTATAACCGAGCGGATAAGGCGGCGCGACCATGGCAAGGCGCTTGATCAGTTGACCGTCGACCCCGTAATACTCCGACGGCGTGAAAGGCTCGACGTGCGGCATCACCTCATCGATCACACCGAGTTGCTGGAACACGCGCAGGATCTCGTGATCGAGCGCGATCGCGCGCGGCTTATCGTAGATGCCATGCGCTTGATCGCCCACCCAGACGGTGAGCCCGTGTTGTGCCAACAATCCCGCGGCGACGGCCCCCGACGGCCCGAAGCCGACGATGGCGACGTCATACCGCGCCTGTTGCAGCGACGCCTCCATTTCAGACCTCATCGACGATCGTATTGACCAGCACGCCGATGTCACCGATTTCGACTTCGACACGATCGCCGGCTTTCATCCAGGCCGGCGGGGTACGGCTCTGACCGACCCCGGCCGGTGTACCCATCACGATCACATCGCCCGGCTCCAAAGTCAGACATTCGGTCAACAGCGAGATCGTCTCGGCAACGCTCCAGATCATGTCTTCCGTGTTGGCGTCCTGCATGATCCGACCGTTCACGCGACACTGAATCGGCAATCCGCTCGCACCGGCCGGCAAGGTATCGGCGGTTACCAGCACCGGACCGAAGCCGCCCGTCGCGTCGAAGTTCTTGCCGATCGTCCACTGCGGGGTGCGCTTTTGATAATCACGGACCGACATATCGTTGAAACAGGTATAGCCGAACACGAGATCAAGTGCCGCGTCCTGCGATACATGCTTGCCCCGTGTGCCGATCACGACGGCCAACTCGGCCTCGTAGTCGAATCGCTCCGACACCTTGGGGCGCAGCGCTTCCTTGCCATGCGCCAGAAGCGAGCTTGCGCCCCGATAGAAAAACCACGGATAGTCCGGCTTCTCGCGACCGCTCTCCTTTGCGTGATCATAGTAGTTGAGCCCAAGACAGACGATCTTGCCGGGCTCGGGAAGCAGAGGCGCGAATTCGGCCTTTGCGAGCGACAGACGCGGCGCATCGGAGCGCAGCACTGCCCCGGCGAGAGCATGCAGATCGATACCTGCCAGCAACGCTTGTCGCAGATCCGACGGCGCGTCTGGGGATGCATCGGACAGGTCGATCAGCGCATCGCCGTCGACGACCGCCAAGCGGGCCGCGCCTTGGCGAATATAGGTGGCAAACTTCATTGGGAACTCTCCGGTTGGAAGTGGACGGCGCGTTGTGCGTCTTTCAGGCTTGCGCCTGGAACAACGGAAATGCCCCACTGGTCGATTCGGCCAGGCGGCCATTTCCAGTCTTCGGGACCACCGGCCAGATAGCTGTCATCGATCTGCTGCACCTCGGCGGTGTACTCGATTACGACGCCATCGGGTCCGACGAAATAGTTGAACGCGTTGTTGCCCGGGCCATGTCGTCCAGGGCCCCACTCGATCACATAGCCGGCATCGCGCATACGGCCACCCCCTCGCATCACCGATTCGAGATCCGGCATCAGGAAAGCGATATGGTTCAGTGCGTCATTGTCGGTGTCGCCGATCGCCACGCTGTGGTGGTCGTTATTGCAATTCATGAAGGCCATGATCCGCGTACGGTCCGACAGGCGGAAAGCCAGTGCCTGTTCGAGGAAGCGCTGCGTGGCCGCCACGTCATGACTGTTGAGCACCACGTGTGCGAGACGACTCGGACAATCTGCCTTCGGCGAAGCATCGCGGTGGCGCTGATCGCCATGCACCACGCGGAACACGCGCCCCATCGGGTCGCCCAGCGTGACGCCTTGTCCCCCGCCCGGCTCATCGACGATACCCGGCGATGTCAGAATGCGACCGCCGGCTGCCACGGCCGCTTGCGCGATCGCGTCAAGCGCGTCGGCGTTGCGGGCCGTGAAGGTAACGTCGCGCAGCGCGACACGATCGCCCCGATGCAGTGACAGCACATGATGTGCATCGCCGGTCGCGCGCAGATAGACTGCGGTCTCGCTTCGGTCAGCGACCGTGAGATGCCATGTATCGATATAAAAGCGGGTGGATGCGTCGACATCGGGAACGATCAAGGCGACGCTGCGGAGCGCCGAAATCCAAGGGGAACTCATCGTGAAGTCTCCAGGCCGAGGAAGCGCTCGGCATTGTGATAAGCCAGCGCGTGCGCGTCCGCCGTGTCTAGGCCGGCGGCGGCGATACGCGCGATCGGCGTACGGTCGTGAAAGTTGAACGGATAGTCGGTCCCGACTAGCAGTTGCGACGCGCCAAAGCGATCCACCAAGTGACGCAACGTCTGCGCGTCGAAAACAAGTGTGTCGTAATACAGCTTGCGCGCCTGCTCGGCCGGTGACGGATCGACCGATGTCTTCAATGCCGGAAACGTCTGCCAGCCCTGCTGCAGACGCGGCAGCAGCGATGCGAGCGTGCCGCCGCCATGGCTGAATGCCATGCGTAGATCAGGAAATCGAACGATCAGATTGCTAGTGAGACACGATGCGGCGGCCAAGCCCACATCGGTCGGATAGGCGAGCACCTGCTGCAACGGTGCCGGCCCCACGAGTCGATCCATGCCCGTCGGCTTCAGCGCATGAACGAAGACCGCTGCGCCCATCGCTTCGCATGCTTCGAAGAAAGGATCGAAACGTCGGTCGCCGATCGGCACGCCATTCACATTGCTACCGATCTCCACGCCCGCAAAAGACAGCGAATGCATCACGTAGCGCAGCTCGTCGATTGCGGCATCGATGTCCTGCAACGGCACCGCACCGAGCCCCACCAAGCGGCCACCGGACTCGCTGACCATCCTGGCAATCTCTTCGTTCAGATAGCGGATCAGCGGCGTCGCTTGCGATGCCGACATCCAGTAGGACAACAGTTCAGGCATCGGCGACAGCGCTTGAAGACGCAGGCCCATGTCCCCAAGATCGGCCAAGCGCTCCGCGACGTTCCAACATTTCTGAGAGACCGTCCGATACACCTTGCGATCGATCATCACGTGGCAATGGCAAGCGTGCGCGGGCACCGTGGACGGCCAGGCGGCAGGTCTCGCGCCGGCGCCGAGCCACGCGGGAAACGTCGAGGGAACGACGTGCGCATGGACGTCGATACCGAGAGAGCGGAGGGAGGTGTCTACTTGCATGGCCCCCAGTATCGAAGTATCCTCGACATCCATCAATGCAATAGCACGGATAGACAGTATTCACCTGTTGGATACGACGACCTCAGAGAGCGAACACGGAAATGGACTTGCGCAGCGTTGATCTCAATCTGTTGGTCGTGTTCGAAACGATGGCCGAACATGGCAGCGTCACTCGCACCGCCGAGGCAATCGGACTAAGCCAACCGGCGACGAGCGCCGCACTGGCCCGATTGCGCAAGCTGCTCGGCGATCCCTTATTCGTGAAAGTGGGTTCGGAGATGCGACCGACGCCACGCGCGAAGGCCTTGATCGAGCCGGTGCGCCGGATACTGACCGCCGTCAAAGAGGAAATCCTGCCGCGCGGTGATTTCGACCCCGCGACGACCGCGCGCTCGTTCACCGTGTTGACGCCTGACATTGGCGAAATCAACCTGATTCCCAAGCTTTATGCGCGGCTCGTGAAGGATGCGCCCGGGGTTTGCCTGAAGTCGATGTCGATGCCGCGTAACGCGACAACGGAAGCGCTCGAGTCCGGCATGGCAGATCTGGCGCTCGGCTATTACCCCGATTTGCAGAAGGCCAACTTCTTTCAGCAAAGGCTGTTTCGGAATAAATATGTGATCGTCTTGCGCGACGAACATCCGACGATCGGGTCCTCGCTGACGATGGCGGAATTTCTAGCGGCCGATCATGTGATCGTGCGCCCCGACGGCCGCGCGCACCTGTTCGAGCAGTTTCTACTGGCCGAAGGGATTCAACGCAAGGTGAAGCTCGAGGTATCGCACTTCATGGCGCTGCTGCCCAGTATCTCGTCGACCGACCTGATCGCGACCGTGCCCCGCGACCTCGCCGACGTCATGCGGCAGTACGGCAAAATTCGCTCGCTGCCGACACCGATGGACTCGCCGATCATCGACCTGCATCAGTTCTGGCATCGCCGTTTCCATCATGATCCTGCGCATATCTGGCTGCGCAAGATCGTATCGGATCTGTTCGGGCCGCCTTGATGGGTAAGCCGAACATAGGATCCGCTGCGTCTACAGCATCCGACGCGCGGATTCGGGCGCCAGTAGTATGCCGAAAAACGCGCACACCGCGATCGCCTCGAAATACCAGACGACGGCCGACAGGCTGCCTCCGTGCCCCATCAATGCGGTCGCGACCAGAGGCGCGCAGCCGCCACCGAACACGATGCCGAGTTGCTTGCCGAGTGAGCCCCCACTGCTACGCACTTCGGTAGGAAACTGTTCGGCGGTGAAAGCGGCTTCCGGCGCGAACATCAACGCATGCACGAGGCCGATCGACACTACCATGCCGAATATCAGTAGCGTGATATTGCGCGTCTCGACGATCCGCAAGAACATCGGAAACCACAAGGCAGCGAGCACGATTCCCACCAGAATCAAGGGCCGACGTCCCCACTTATCGCTTGTCATCGCGAGAAGCGGTACCGCAATGAATTCGGCGATATTGGCCAGCGTCGCGCCGGTCGTAACGCCTGCGGCCGACATGCCGAGTTCTCGCACCGCATAGCCCAAGACGAATACCGTGCAGAGATACTGGAACGCGCTATGGACCATATTGATCAGCACGGCGCGCACGGTTGCGATCTTCCACGAGCGGAGTACGTCGAGCAGCGGGATCCGAGCGATTTTCTTGCTCGCCTGAAGCTGGCGAAACAGCATGGACTCGTCCACCTGGGAGCGAACATAGGTGCCGATCACGACCATGACGATGCTCAACAGAAACGGTAAGCGCCAGCCCCATTCTTGAAATGCTTGATTACCGAACGCACCGCTCAACATCGCGATCAAACCCGACGCCGCGATAATGCCGGCCGGCCCGGACGCGTTGATCGCCGACGCGAACAAGCCTCGGCGATCGCTTGGCGCGCCCTCCAACATCAGCGTCACGGCGTTCATGTATTCCCCGCCGAAGGCGAAGCCCTGAAGAAAGCGCAACAGTACCAGCAAGCCCGGCGCCCAGAGCCCGGCACTGGCATACGTCGGCAAACAGCCGATCAGGAAGCTTGCGCCCCCCATCAACAGCAAGGTCAGCAGCAACACGAATTTCCGACCGACACGGTCGCCGAAATGTCCGAAGACCATTCCGCCAAAGGGTCGCGCGATAAAGCCGATGGCAAAGGTCGTATAAACGGCGAGCGAGCCCACGAGGGAATCCATTCGCGGGAAAAAGGCGACACCGAACACGACAGGCGCCACAAAGGCATAGCAAAAGAAATCGTAGTGCTCGATCGCCGTGCCCAACGAGGCGGCGACCAGCAATCGCTTCGTTGCGACACGCTCGCGGGATTCGGCCGTCTCGGATAGAACATCCACGGGCGCAACAGGCGGCTGTCTCATAAACTTTGTCTCCAGGTATTTTTATCGTCGGCGCGTCTCGTCCAGCAGGCCTCATACGGTGATCACTTTCGCGGTGACAGGCGAGTCCCCTATCCCACCGTGGCGCAACGTGTGACAAATCCTAGGGAGCGACGGTCCATCCGTCCACATCGGCGAATGGATAATTCGAATCCACGCAACGGATAGGGCCGTGCGCCCTGGCTTGGCGCCCGATACGCCGTCCCTTCCTCTGGTTTCCCCTCTATTGCTATTCGTTTGTCGAATTGCCGCTATCCAGGCAATCGAATTGACGAATAAAACTCCAGCTCGGAGAATCCGCTCGTAATCGCGTTGCCACAGAAGCACGCGGTACGTCGCGGACCATCGCTTGAAACTAAAACGATAGATCGTCGCGAAATAAAAACAGGCCATTGACTGGCCAATAGGAGACAAGCATGACCCGAAGAAACGCATCGTTTCCGGCATTGGGGATCACCCTCGCCTCGGCGTTGGCCGCGGCCTTGGCTTTCGCGATTCCGTCGACATCCAGGGCCCAGAGTTCCGTCACGCTATACGGGATCATCGACGCGGCTATTCAGTACGGGAGCACCGGCGGCAAGACCACCGTTCGTGAAGATTCCAGCGCCGTCGCGCCTTCGCGCTGGGGACTGATCGGCAAGGAGGAGTTGGGCGGCGGCTATGCTGCCGTCTTCAAGTTGGAAGATGGTTTCAACGTCAACACCGGTGCCATTGCGGGAAATGGCGCACTCTTCAACCGGGAGGCGTGGGTCGGCATCAAGGGGCCCTTCGGCCAGGTTCAGTTGGGCAATAACTACACGCCCGTCTTCACCACCTATCTGGCGTATTCGCTCGGCGAGCTAAACGCACTTGCTTGGGGTAACGCCGCCAACAATTACGTTTTCGTTCCGATGGCGCGCACCGCCAATTCCATTCGCTATGTTTCATCGCCGGTCGCCGGCTTCACGCTACGCGCTTTATATGCGCGAGGTGCCAATGGTAGTGCCGGCGTGCCTGCCTCGCTCGGCGACACGCTTTCCGCAGGCGTCAATTTCAAGATGGGCAGCTTCTCCGCCGATGCCGACTATCTGCAACAGCGATTCACGAATGCCACGACGATTTCGCCGATATCGTCGGTTAGTACTGGAAAGTACTATGTGTTTGGCGGTTCATATGATTTCGGCTTCGTCAAACCGGCTATTCTTTATCAACTTCATCGGAATGCTAGCGGCGTGGGCGCGGCGCTATCGAGTGCATATGCATCGCCGAACCATGACTTCTATGAAGTGAATGCGCTGATTCGAAACGTTATCGGTGGCAGCGTACTTGTGAGTTTCGGCCAGTATTTACTCAAAGGGAATAGCCAGGGCGACTCGACATCCTATGCCGTGCGGTATGACTATCGCTTGTCGAAGCGGACCGGTGTCTATGTCGGTATCTCGGAAGTGCGCAATCACAGCAATGCGTCGTTCAGTACCGCTGACGCGGCGGGACCTGGCATTACCGTCGCGGCTGGGAAGAATATCGTCAGCGGCATCGCCGGTATTCTTCACCAGTTTTAAGATGGGATGTCCCGCGACGTGCATTCGTCGGTGATCGTGACTGGCCTGCCTAGCGGTACGCGTCGTTTAGCTAGGCACCCGACGCAGTCGCAGCGCCGTCTTCCGGCATCGGCCGCCGCATGAAGGCGCCGAACATAGGCACGGTAAACGCGGTTTCACCATATCCCGGCGTATAGATCATGCCCTTGGCAATTAACGATGCACGCACCGGACCGAAACTGGATGGCTTGCGGCCGATATGGTCGGCGATGGCGGTAGAGGCGAAGGGCCCTTCACCAAGCCCAGTTGCCCCGCCAGTTGCGGAAGACCCGCTGCTACCAGCGTGATGGGGCGGTCGTTTTGGCGGGCACGGTGAAGCGCCGTGATCAGCTGCGCTTGCCCGTGGTCGAGCTTCAGCAGCGCGGTTCGAAGCGCGGGAACGAGCATGGCCGGCATTGGCATTGACTGGCCTTCAGGCGCCTTGATCGGCACGCATCGAGCCCTCCCCTTCGGCGGCCCGTCGCATGGCGTTGAGCAGCACCGTCTTGCCCACCCCTCGCAGGCCGAGCAAAATCAGGCTCTGCGCGTGACGTCCGCCACGGATGCGGTCGAGGGCGACGGCAACGGTCTCGAGAATTTGCTCGCGACCTGCCAATTCGGGCGGCCGACTGCCGGCGCCAGGGGCGAAAGGATTGCGTCGTGGATCCATTCTAGGGAATTTATCCAGTTCTATATGGTTTGTGTAGAACCCCCTAAATTGGCTATAACTTGGGAGGGTTTAATAGATAAAGAAAGGCGCCGGAGCGCGGGATAAAGAACGCATGCGTCGTAGACGACCGTGAAGGGAGAATGTCTCGTTCATATCCCATTCTCAACTCCTGCGACTGCTGGGCGAGTTCAGCCATCGCTTGCGCGCTGGCGTTCTCACGCGCCGTCCACCAGTACGTTTGACGCTTCTATGGCGCCCGTTAGCGACGTCACCCCGTTTTCAGTAGCACTGGGCTTCAGAATCCGGGGTTAATATGATGGCGTTTGTCGTCAGTTGCTGAGCGTAAGCCATTGGCGTCAGACCGCCCAGTGATTTCTTCGGCCGCTCTTCGTTATATTCCCTGCGCCATGTTTCGATCAGAACGCGTGCATGGGCAAGACTCGTGAACCAGTTTTCATTGAGGCATTCGTCGCGGAATCGGCCATTGAACGACTCGATGTAAGCGTTCTGGTTTGGCTTGCCAGGCTCGATAAGAAACAGCCTCACGCCACGCCGATGCGCCCACGTCAGCATCGCTTTACCGCAGAACTCTTTCCCGTTGTCTGTCCGTATCCCTTTTGGTAAGCCGCGCAGCACCGCCAGTCGGTCGAGGATTCTCGTGAGAACGTGCCCACCAATGGCTCGCTCCGGAACAATCGCAACGGCTTCATGCGTCGCATCGTCTACGACCGTCAAATTCTTGATGACACGGCCCTCGGCGGTACGATCGAACACGAAATCCATCGACCACATCTGATTCGCCGCTGACGGTCTGCCCAACGGCTGACGCTCAGACACCGGCACCTTCTTGCGCTTGCGACGACGTACTTGCAGGTTCTCCTGGGCGTACAGCCGCTCCACGCGCTTGTGATTGACGACTAGGCCCGACTGACGAAGCTTCAGATAAATCATGCCAGAGCCGTATCGGCGATGCCGCTGAGCCAGCGCCACAATCTGCTCCCGCAGAGCCTGATTCTTATCCGCCGCAGCCGCATAACGATACGAGCTCGCACTCATGCCGATCACCCGCAGCGCATGTCGTTCGCTCAAGCCGCTGTGGGTCATATGGCGCACCAAGTCTCGGCGTGACGGTGCGCTCACCACTTTTTTCGTAACGCCTCGCGTGTGACCTCGATTTCCAGCATCGACTCGGCCAGCAACTTCTTCAGGCGCGTGTTCTCCGCCTCAACCTCCTTGAGCCGCTTGGCGTCGGACACGTTCATGCCGCCAAACTTGCTTCGCCACAGGTAGTAGCTTGCCTCCGAGAAGCCGTGCTGCCGGCAAAGCTCCTTGATCGGCAAGCCGGCATCTGCCTCGCGCAGAAACCCAATGATCTGTTCTTCGCTGAACCGCTTCTTCATGCCCAATCTCCTGACTACGTGATTGGACTCTAAATCCTCGCGCTACTCAATACCGGGGTGACGTCGCAACAGCCATGAAACAACGGAGGTGGCGTAGTTCCATTGTTATCATCTCAACGCAGCTAACTCCCATCGCTAAAAATCATGGGAGTCAGCTGTGCCTAAAGTATCGGTGCACCCGCCTTCTGCGCCGACAATAACTCCTGCGCCAAGGTAAGCGCGTCCTCCTTGTTGGCCGCCATGAGTATGGGATAGCCCCAAAACTTCTCGTACACCACGGCGAATGCCTTGGCCGCCAGCCTTTTGGCAGCGCTCGACTCAATGCAGACCATTGCCTTGACGAAAGTCCGCAGTTCGCCTTTATGGCGTTTCATCCAAAGCGAGGTTTGCTTCATTTCCTCCGGCGAATGTGCATGTTCGCCCGTATCAAGTCCCTCGTCATTGAACAGAACGAAAGGCTCCTTGCGTGCAAGTAATGCCTCGAATTCGGAAAACGGCGAAGCATCGGGGTTGTTGCTGGGTGCGTTCATTCGCATCCAGACCAAGGGGAACCGCGCGGCGTCAATCAACATACCAATACTCCTTCGATACATAGCGAGAATCGCCAGTAGCCCAGCCGCGTTAGGAAATGGGTTCCTCTGTATCGGGAGACACTCCTGATGGGCAGAGCGACCAGCGTGGTTAGTCGCATAATACTGACGGGCGGGCTGGACGTCATTGCACAAGTTGGCCATAATATTATTCATTTAGGCCAGCATGCCTCGTCTTCGGTTCGAGGCTCAAACCGACCTGCTATGTCGAGCACTGCCATCATCGATCTGACCGAGAACAAGGATGTCGGTAGCGTCCCTCGTCCCGTTTTCGCCCTGAGTGCCGCATCGGTATCCAGGGATTGGGAACATGCGCGGCATCAGCATCGCAAGGCGCAATTGCTCTACTCCGTGCGCGGCATCCTCAACTGCGAGATTGAAGACGGCGTCTGGATCGTGCCGCCGCAATGCGCCGTATGGATACCCGGAGACTTGCCACACTCGGCGCGCGGCTCCGGCGAGACGGAGTGTTATTGCCTGTTCGTGGAGCCTGATGCCGCACCGAATCTTCCGGAGACCTGCTGCACGATCGCTGTATCCCCACTGTTGCGCGAGCTGCTTCTGACCGCAGCGGGATTCCCGGAGTTGTACCCACGCGGCGGCCGCGAAGACCGTCTGATCGCCACCTTGCTGGATGAGTTAGTGGCCGCTCCCGTGGAAGACTTACACTTGCCGATGCCGCGCGACCCTCGGCTGCGTAGGCTTGCGGAAATGCTGTTGGCCGACCCGACCGACAAAACGTCGAAGGGCGATTGGGCTATCCGCATCGGCATGAGCGAGCGGAGCATGAGTCGGCTCCTTCTGCACGAAATCGGCATGAGCTTCGGACAGTGGCGCCGGCAACTCCATGTCATCCTCGCGCTACAACGCTTGACCAAAGGAGAAAGCGTGCAAACGGTGGCATTGGAACTGGGCTACGAAAATGCCAGCGGTTTCGTCACCATGTTCCGCAAGGCCGTAGGCAAGCCGCCTGCACGATACCTCTCTGAACGAGTGACCGACCGGGAATCTGCCTCCGTACCGGGCATCGTGTTTTCCGATCAGGAGCTGAGCTGATCGATTGCTGCGGCACCGCGACGGGTTGAGGAAGAGTTAGTCCAGCCCCTTTTTTCCGGGTGTCCAATGCGCTTTTGTCTGGAAGCGGTTCGAGCCAATGTTCAATCGTCTGAGCAGTTGGCGCATGTGCTGGATCGAACTGGCCTTGCCAGACAGCACGACACGTGCATCCGGCTTCGCCTGCAATACGGCCCGCATCTTTTCTTTTAGCACAAGCTGCTGCGCGTCGTTGCCGGCGCGTTCATGGACGATGGATTCGCCCAGGCCGAGCTGAGCCAGCACCGCTTTCGATTCAGCCAGCGAAGACACCTCGAAGAACAGATGCGTTTTTTCCGATTGCGTGACATTGACCCGCGCCGCAGCCAGACCGAACGAAGTCTCGTCGCCGAACAGCACCGCATCAGAAAAGCGGAGCCGGGTCAGGTCAATTGACTTGCGCGGGCCGAACACGATGCAATCTTCACCCTTGCGCAACGCGCGCGCCCAGTTCGCACCAAGCGCATCGCCATGCATGTAGGCGAGGATGCGCGTGCGCCCATTTTCTGCGTCCCATTCCATCGGCGTGTAAGTGCGCTGCGCCCAGCCGCCCAGTTGAATCTGAAGCTTATCGCCGGGCGTCCACTGCACGTTTTTCAGCGCATTGCCACCGAGGGTGATAAGACGGAAATTTCTGCTGATATCCTCAATACTCAGCACGTTCGCATTGCGCGTGAACAATTTGAGCACCGCCGATTCGAGCAGGCTGGCACGTTTCTTCGTAGCGGTTTCGTTCATTGCATGAGTTCCGATTAGTTATTCAGGTAAATGGATTGGATCGTTTGGCTGAAATCCTGGATGCCATCCGGGTACGTGGTGTCGTCGGTTTCTATGGCGTCGATGGTGCGTGGTCAATTCACCGCCCAGGACCGACGGCTCTCATCGCGGCGCATCTTCACTCAAACCTGGAGTATTGCCGGGCGCGTACGCTGTCGCCTCCGGGTGTTGAGGGCCGCCGCCCCGACGCGGGTATGCCCGCAGCGAAGTAGAGACGCTGAGAAAGAGGACGATGACGAGCGCCGCCATCGACGCCAGGCAAAACCAGTCGATCGCGCCTTCAATGACGCCCCAGACGACACGGAGGCAGTTATAGGAGGCGGCCAGTAGCACGGTAGCAACGACGCGAAGAAGTCCGCTCCGGCGTCGAGAACAGTCCGCTCCTAACATTTCTCGATGGTGACTACGCATCGCCAATGCAAGCATGGCAAAGCCGAATACCGCCAAGGTAAATGACAATCCCATCACTTGGAGCCTCTCGACACGCTCAGGCCGATACTGTCCCGTTGTTCTCTCCAAGCCGGCGGCAGGTCGTTCTCGGCGCGGCGAAAGCGAAGCCAGAGCGCGCACGCGGCGAAGAATACGCCCAGCGCCAACGTAACCCCGTCGAACGCGAGGTACAGCACGTCGCCCTGCAACAAGTTGGCGAGGGTTCCGCGCGAGGCGGTCTCAGCGTTGACGAAGGGCAGCGCCAGAAAAAGAAAGGCCGTGGCGCCCAACACCTCGATCCAGGCACGGCGTTTCGGCCGCCGCACCGACCACGCCAGCAGCGCACCCCAGCAGGCGAAGGCGCAGAGAACTTCGGCATTCGCCCGCGAGGGGATCGACAGAGGTAAAAGGCGATTCGCCCAAAAATACGCCGCCGTCGATGCGGGATAACCGGCGATCACCACGACATTCAGTGTTTCAACCAGCTTGAATCCACGGCTGCCGTATTCCGGGTTCAGGAGATTGCGCTTTCGCTTGGCGGTCCACAGAAGTAGGCCCGTCGCCACCATCGCAGTGCCGGCCAGGCCGCACAGGAACAGCAGCCAGCGCAATTCCGGACGTGCGAAGCGCGCCTGATGCAGACCGAACACTGCAGTAGCGGCAGTCGCCGCCGCGTTCGGTGCCGGCGAGGTTTGCACCAGCGCGCCACTGATCGCATTGAAGGTCAGGCTGTTGCCGGCGCCCGGCACCAGATCGTGCGTCTGTCGATCCACCTGGATGGTCGCGGTGTCGTCGCCCGGATTGCTGATGCGGATGGTTTCAGCGTGGCCGCCGTTCCAGATCATTTCCGCTTGCCGCAGCACCAAAGTGAGTGGAACCAGCGGCGCCGAATGGCCGCTTGGTGCCTCCGCGCGCGGGTGCGATACCAGTTCCGCGTAGAAGCCCTGCGGATTCGGGTAGTGCGCGAACAGAGCCCACGGCATCAGGAAGAACACCAGGATGCCGACGCCGGTATAAGTAATCATCAAATGAAATGGCAGCACGAGAACGGCGAATGTGGTGTGCGCGTCGCGCCACGAGCGCGCACCGCTGCGTGGCCGGAAAGTGAAGAACTCGGCGAAGATGCGGCGGTGTGTGATGAGGCCGGTGGTCAACGCGACCATCAAGGCGATGCTGGCGAGCACCACCAGGATCAGTCCGAGCACCGGCAGGTAATGCAGGGCGAAGTGGAACTGGAAAAAGTAGTCCCCGCCTTCGGTGTCCCGTGCCGCCAAGGGATGGCCGTTGGCGTCGATGGATGCGCGGCGATCGGGCGGTATCCGGTCATCGTCGTCATCATCTTCTTCGACAGGTGCGACTCCGGGCTTTGGTCGTGGCCGCCAACTGACTTCGGCAACCGGATTGCGTTCGTTCGGCACGTGGATGATCCATGCGCCAGCGTCTGGCGCCTTCGTGCGCAGAAATGCCACGGCGCCATCGACCGATTTCACCGGATCAATGGCGGCCGCGATCTCGGGTTTCATCCAAGTGCTGATTTCCTGCTTGAAGTAGGCGGCGGTGCCGTTGAAGAAGATCAGGAAGATGATCCAGCCCGCACACACGCCGGCCCATGTGTGCAGCCATTGCATCGAAAGTCGGAAGCTTCCTTTCATCAGCGGCCTCCCCATGCGATCAGTCCCGCGGCTAGTAAGCCGGCCACGAGCGTGACGATGCCCTGTCCTACCCACGCGCGCGAGGGCGAACGTGCCGCAAACGCCCACAGCATCGCGGCCAGGTACAGTACCGGAGTCACCATGATCGCGGCCGTCACCGCGCTGGCCTTGGACAGGGGTAACAGGCGCGCCAGCAGTACACTGAGCGCAGTTGCAACCACGTAGCCACCAAAGATCGCGGCACAGACCCGCGAGACGACGTCGCGCTTGCTGCGCACCGGCGATTGCACGGACGGCCTCGGTAGCGACATCAATTTTGTCTCCGGCAGGCGTTTTCGTGTGCACTCGCGGTTATGCACCGCCGGGTGATAGCGTGATGATTCACAATTCCGCTCCACGCCTGAGCAGGTTGTGATAGACGCTGGTCAGCGCGAGCGTGCCGCGGGTGTCATGGCCGAGTTGCTGGCGCACCTCGATAATCGCCATGTCAAGGTCGTAGAGCAGCGTGCGCAGACCATCGTCCTTGATCATGGACTGTGTCCAGAAGAAGGCGCCCCAGCGAGAGCCCCGCATGACCTCATTAACACGGTGCAAGCTGCCCGCTGGATAGACGACCATCGAACCCGCCGCCAATTTGACGGCATTGGTGCCGTAGGCATGTTCGATGACCAGCTCGCCGCCGTCGTAATCCTGCGGATCGGTCAGGAAAAGCGTCGAAGACACATCAGCGCGCATGCGGATGCCAGCGCCAGGCACAGCACGCACGGCGCCATCGACGTGAGCATCGAATCTCATGCCCGTGTCATAGCGGTTGAACAGCGGCGGTAGCACACGGAACGGCAACGCTGCGCTGTTGAACAATGCATTGCGGCCGAGCGCCTTGAGGATAATTTCGCCGGCCTGCCGCGCGGCCGGCGCGTCTTGTGGAAGCTGGCGGTTGTGCTTGGCCTGCGCCGCCAATTCACCCGCTGTCACTCGTCCGTCGACCAGGTCCGCCGCCTGAATGAGGCCGCGGACTTCGGCCAGTTCACCTGATGTCAGTACTTCTGGAATCTCGATCAGCATACTGGCCTCAGAACATCAAGCCAGCAGTAAGCGAGATCGTGCGTCCCGCGATCGGGGTCGCGTAGCCATTGGCGAACGCAGCGCTATAAGCCAGCTTGTTGGTCAGGTTCGTCACGTTGAGCGCGACGTGATAACGGTCAACGTCGTAGGACAGCATTGCGTCGGCCGTGACAGCAGCTGGAATGCGCAACGTCATCGCATCGTTGAGGTAATACGCGGATCGATAATTGATGCCGCCGCCGATCAAGAAATGGCCAGGCAGCCCTAACAGCCTTGTCACGTCATAGGTCGTCCAGAGCGAGGCATTCTGCCTGGAAACATACGGCACCCAGTTGCCAACAGCAGGCAGAGGGTTAAAAGCGCTAATTGCCGAGTAAGTGACTTTGCTGTCCTGGTAGGAGTAGGCAGCCTGCAGGTCCCAGTGCGCAGTGATTTTCCCGGTCAGACCCAGTTCGACGCCCTGCACCCGAGCCTTGTCGTCCGTCATGGTTTGGATGCCCGAAGTCGGATCGGTGTAGGACGTATTGCCCTTGTTGACCCGGAAAAGCGCGGCGGTTGCGCCAAGGCGATCATCCAGAAAGCTCCACTTGCCGCCAATTTCGTAGGTCGTGGCAGTTTCGGGCTTCATGCTGGACAGGTTTGCACCTCCCGCGAGCGACAAAGAGGAACCAAGGGTTGTGATGTTGGAGCCTGGCGGCGTAAATGAACGCGCATAACTGATGTAATAAGTTTGATGAGATGTAGGCTCCCAGATCACCGAAGCCTTGGGGCTGGCGAAGTTCGTGGTGCTTGCGATCGGCGCACCCGCGTTGGCCCCATCAACTTCGTAATGATCCCAACGCACACCGCCCAGAACGGACAGCTCCGGCGTCAGCCACACGCGGTCACTGACAAAGGGTCCGACATCCCAGCTATGCGCCGTGATGCCGTTGGCAGCCAAATTGAGGGAGAAGCCTGGCGGGTTCTGGTAGATCGGATTCAGCAAGGTGCCGGTGGCGCCCGATCCGGTCGGCAAATAGAAGTTCGCTTTCTGGTGCTGGTAATACACATCGACGCCCGCGATCAATTCGTGGCGGAAGCCTGCCGTGTCAAAGCGCATGACGGCGGTGGTGACATTCTCTGCGCCATAGCTGGTCAGCTTGTCGCCGCCAACCGGCCAGCGGGTGTAGTCGGTGTTGAAATTCCCCGCCGCCACATCGCTGGCGCAGGTACTTGGGGCAACGCCGTAACCAGCCGCCAGGTAAGCAGGAAAATCCATGCAGAAGGCCGGTGTGAACTTGAGATCGCGCGTGTAGTAGCCAACGCGCGTATCGTTGGTGAGAGTCAACCAGTCGCCGAACTCGCCTTTGTATAGGGCCGAAATAACATCGGCGTTCATCCTGTCGTGATCGCTTTCACGGCCGTAATAGGTGGAGCGCGGCACGCTATATTCGGTGAGAGGCTCGCCAACGGACGAACCGATGCTGCCCATTGGTACGCCAAAGTCAGGGCGGGCGTTGCTCGTCTGGTGGAAATAATTCAGAGTGAGCTGCTGGCTGGTGTCAAGACCGAAGCCAATCGATCCGAGAAATCCGACCCGGTTGGAGTAAACGTGATCGCGGTCAACGATGTCCTGCCTCTGCCCCATCACTACCGCTCGAACCGCGGTCGTGCCGTTGATCTGGTGATTGACGTCGAGTACGCCTCGCTCATAAGGCCCTTGGCCTGCGGTCACATCCAGCGAATTGGCATCGCCAAGATGGGCTTTCTTGCTTTGCAGTTCGATTGCACCGCCCGTGGTGCCGTTGCCGAAGCTCGTTGACGATGGTCCCTTGAGCACCATGACATTCTCGGTGGCGAAGCTGTCGCGCACATAGGAGCCGAAATCGCGCAAGCCATCGACGTAGATGTCGCCCGAGGCATCGAAGCCGCGGATACGGAACTGGTCACCATTGATGCCGCCGCCCCCCTCGCCGGTGGAAACGGTGACGCCAGGCACATACTTGAGGACCTGATCGACCGTCGTCGCGTGCTGCTGTTCGATCATCACCTGCGGGATGACGGTGATCGTCTGCGGGGTGCTCTGTAGCGAGTCGGGAAGACGGCCAAGGCCAGTGCTAGAATCCAAGGCGTTGGTCGATGGCACTGCCGTGCCTTCAACCTTGACGGCCGGAAGCAGGATCGTCGCATCATCCGGCTTTGACGCAGGTGCTGCCTCTTGGGCACGGGCCTGGTCGGGCGCGACAAAAATCGCGCTGCTGGCAAGGCTTGCCACTGCGCCAACACCGGACAATACCGGCCGCAAGGTTTCGACTCTCATCTGTGTTTTCCTGTAGATAATGGGGCAGGCCCGGAGAAACCGGAAAAGCGGCGCACAACCGTGAGTGCCTGGCCTGCAAGGCGGCGTATTGCGTCGAACCTGCTTTTCGACCGAATGCGCATGGCGGCCTGCGCATGCCCTTGGGTTGCCGCTGCCTTGAAAAGCGCCGCGGCTTTGCCGCGGTCGGAGGTGCCGGCGATGCCTTCGTCAAGGGCCAGACCATAGGCGTAGAGATCGTCGGGGGCCTTGCCTTCCGCGCATCGCGCCAGGGCGTCAAGGCCACGCTGTCGCAGTGCCAGCTCCGGTCGCGCCAGCAACAGCGGCGCGATTCGGCGACGAAAACCGTTGTCACTGGCGGCGACGGCGCTGCGCAAGCACTGGTCGGCCGCTGCGTGGTCTCCTTGGCGAAACAGGATCGTGGCGAGGTTGTATTGCGCCCAGTGATCGCCGAGGTTCGCGGCCTTCAAGTACCAGGAGGCCGCGCTAGCCGGATTCGGTGTGCCTGCCCAGCCCTCCTCGAGAAAGCGGGCAAGCGAGTTCATTGCCTTGAGGTGCGGCTTGGTCGTACCGCTTTCGGCAGCCGCCTTGAACAGCGCGAAGCAGCGTGGCCGGTCCGCAGGATTGCCGGCACGCATCAGCATCTGCGCGAGATTTACCTGCCCCCATATATGGCCTGCCTGCGCGGCGATCTCGAAGTTCTCGGTCGCCCGCGTCCAATCTTGCGCGACGCCCCAACCTTGCTCGTAGCAGCGCCCGACCATGTTGCGTGCTTCAAGGTCGCCTGCGATGGCGGCTTTCTCGAACCAGCCGAATGCAGCGCTAGGATCACGGGCCACGCTACGGCCATCCAGGAGTAGCTGCCCCCAAACGACTTGTGCTCCTGGGAACCCGGCTTTCGCCGCCGTCGAAATCCAGCGGACGGCATCGCCAGGATTGCGTACCAGCAGATGACGAAGTTGTTCTTCCGTAACTCGTTGAGCGCGGATCTGCACGATCATCGGAGTCTGCGTTTGGGCTGACTCGTCGCGCACAGACAGGAAAGATCGAAGACCCAAGCTCGGCAAGAAAGCGGCATGTTGATCAAGCGCCGGGGCCGACCCACGATTCCGTGCTTGGTTCACTGTCCGAACTCCCAAACATAAATGACATTAATTCTCATTCACAATTTTGGAGCGCCTGTCACAATGACGCATTAGCCAATCCGGCCAAGTTATTATTCGATTCGGCCATTGGCAGGCGAGGACGCAGTAAGGCAGTGCTAATGAAACGCCCTATGGGGCATGCCGGGCGGCACGCTGCGCATCGGTAAAGGAGCAAGTTGCAGGTATGGCCGGTGGTCACCGTCCACCGCGGCACTTGCGGATGCGGAAATCAACGCCCGCTATCGGCCGCCTCTGCGAAGTTGCCGACAGTCCGCACACATCACGGTGACAGTAAAAGCCGGCTCGATGCCGAGATCGAAGTCCTCCTTGGCGGCGAGTGCCCGCAGGTCTTCTCGCAATGTCTGATCTTCGATAAAAACCAGCCGGGCACCACAGTGGCAGCGCAGTGTGTCGTAGTGGGCACGTTGCCCATCAGGCTTGATGGCGTAAAACCCGCGGCCATGTGCCCCTTCGGTGCGAATCAGCAGTCCCGCCGTCCACAAATCGTTCAATGTGCGGTAGACCGTGGCCGATGTAAGGCTCTCGAATTGCGAGTTGAGAATACGATACACCTGGCTCGCATCGAGACAACGAGGCACCGCCTTCTCTAGAGCTTCCAAGACACTGGTGCGTGCAAGCGTGGGGCGCAAGTCGCACGCCAGCAATCGTCGTTCATGAGACGACTTCGCGTCGATGGATGCGAGATTGGGGGCGGTGCGTTTCACGCGTTTGGATAACAGATTCCTCTTGCCGCCAAATGATGTAATCAAGTCAATGATCCGAGGGGGTTCGTCGTGCGGGGCCATATCCGTTTCCTTCGCTATGCCGACTTCCTCAGGATGCTCATCGCGACGTGGAGCGGCTTGGCTAGTAGTGGGCATCGCAGGCATTACACGATGGCGAGACCGCCATTGCGCCGATGCCCAAAAGTGTTACTGCGTACTGGCCTGTTCCCATCCGCCGCCCAGCGCCTTGAACACACTGATCCGTGCGGAACCTACTCGCTGGTCAGCCGCAGCCACCTGCGACTTTGCATCGATCAAGCTGGTCTGCGCCACGATCACATCGAGGTAGCTAATGGAACCGACGCGGTAACGCTGGTCAGCCAGCCGGAAGGCGTTTTCTGCACGGTCGCGCGCCTCGACCAGCGCATCGCGCTGCTGCATCGCCGCGTCATAGGCGCTTAACGATTGCTCCGACTCTTTCAGTGCGTTCAGCACGGCACCGTCGAAGCTGGCCAGCGATGCTGCGCTTTGTGCCCTCGCCTGCGCAATGCGACTGCGAGCGACCATCATGTTGGGGAACGTCCAGGAGATGAGTGGCCCAAAAGAGAAGGACAAGGTGCGATTGCCTTTCAGATAGTCATTGCGCAGGTAGTTGCCCGAGGTGCCTAGCGTAACGCGCGGATACAAGTCAGCTACGGCCACGCCGATACGGGCGGTGTCGGCCGCCAGTTGGCGTTCGGCCTGACGTACGTCAGGGCGACGGCGCAGCAGCGCAGTGCCATCGCCGACCGGCAACGCACCGGCAATCTCGGGAGCCTTGGTGCAGGCACGCGCCGGCTCCGGCACTTGCGAGGGCGTGCGCCCCATCAACGCGGCTAGCTCGAAGAGTGCGGCTTCGCGCTGGCCTTGCAATGGCGGCAAGGCGGCTTGGGCCTGCGCCAGCGTGACGCCAGCCCGTTCCACATCCAGATGCGACGCCGAGCCCGCGTGCTCCTCGCTGCTGACAATATCCATGCTGCGCCGGGCAAGCTCGATGGACGAGTTCGCGACGTCGATCGATTCGCCATAGCTACAAGCGTCCACATAGGCTCGCGTCGTTTCCGCAACAACGACCACCTTGGCAGCATCGTAGGCAGCGGCGACTGCCTCGGTGTCGGCGCGTGAGGCCTCAATGTCACGCCTTACCCGGCCGAACAGATCGACCTCGTAGGAAACATCAAGCCCGCCTGTGTAGCTCCATGTCTTGGGGGCTTGGCCGGCGCCCGTCCATGTGGTCTGGTCGCGTCCGTAGTTCGCGCCCGCCGATATGTTGGTCGACGGGAAAAGCCCGCCGCGCGCTTCCTTGTAGATGGCCCGCGCGCGATCAAGATTAGCCAGTGCCACGCGTAGGTTGGTATTGGCTGACAAGGCCTCCCGCACCAGGTTGTCGAGTGCGGGATCGTCGTACAGCTTCCACCAATCGGCTGGCAATGTTGCGGCAGTGTTCGTATTGGTTGGTTGGCTGACAAAGGGGCCAGCTGCGTTTTCCGGCAAAGCTGGGGTGTGGTAGTCAGGGCCACTCGCGCAACCGGCGACGAGAGCAGCGACGGCAATCGCCAGGAAGGTAGTACGCCAAGCGCGAAGCGCTGGCCGGAGCGGAGCAATAGTCCTAGCGTCAACGTAGATAGATAACAACTTAGAGTTCGACACTGGGAGCCTCCGCAGTAGCAAGTTCACGGGCGCGAGGGCTTTCCGCTGCCGCACGGTGATCTTTGGCGATGAAGCTGTATATGGTGGGCAGAACGAACAGCGTGAAGAACGTGCCGATCAGCATGCCCATCACCACGACGATGCCGATAGAGAAGCGACTGGCCGAACCCGCGCCGTTGGCGAACAGCAACGGCACCAGACCCGCGACCATCGCAGCTGTGGTCATCAACACGGGACGCATACGCACCGCCGCAGCCTTCTCGATGGCCTCGATGCGGCTCACGTTTTCGTGGTGCTGGATATGGTTGGCAAACGTGACCATCAGGATGCCGTGCTTGGAGATCAAGCCGATCAACGTGACCAGCCCGATCTGCGTGTAGATGTTGAGCGTCGCAAAACCCAGCCATAACGGCACCAACGCGCCGCAGACTGCCAAAGGCACCGTCACCAGGATCACCAGCGGATCGCGCAGGCTCTCGAATTGCGCCGCCAGCACCAGGAAGATGACAACCAGCGCGAAGCAGAACGACACCAACAATCTGTTGCCTTCCTGCACGAACTGGCGGCTATCGCTGAGCCAGTCCACGCTGGTGCCGCGCGGCAGCGGCTGCGATTGCAGAAACTTCACCGCTTCGCCCATGCTCACGCCTGGGGCCGGCAGCATTTCCAGCGTGGTCGAGTTCATCTGGCCGAACTGGGTGAGCTGGTTCGCCTGCGGGCGTATCTCGACGTGAGCCACGGTCGATAGTGGCACCAGCGCACCGGAGGTCGCCTTGACATAAAAGCGTCCGAGGTCGTCCGGCGTCATGCGCTCGCCGCCCCGCACCTGTGGGATCACGTCGTAGGAGCGGTCGTGGAAGTTGAAGCGATTGACGTAGTTCTCGCCGACCAGCACGGCCAAGGTATCGGCGACGGACTGCATGGTCACGCCCATTTCGCGGGCTTTCGCATTTTCGACGGTGATGTGCGCCTGCGGACTGTCGTAGGACAGGTCGTTCTGCACATACAGGAAAAGCCCGCTGGCATACGCTGCCATCTTGATCTTCTCGCCGGTCTCGTACAGGGTTTTGAAGTCGTCGGGCGAGCGCAGCACCATCTGCACCGGCAGGCCTCCGCTGGATCCTGGTAGCGGGGGCAACTGCACCGCGGTCAAGGTCTCGCCATTGATGGCGCTGCCTGCCGCCTGGATCTGGCCCTGGATTTCGGCAGCCGACCGCTTGCGTTGCGACCAGTCCTTGAGGATCGCACCACCGAGCATCATGTTCTGGCCACCGGCGGCGTCTCCGATATTCATGAAGCTGCTGTCGAACTCCGGAATCTGCTCGAAAAGCTTTTCGATCTGCTTAGCATAGCGAGCGCTGTAGCCCACGCCAGCATATTGCGGTGCCTTGGTGACGACGATGACGACGCCCTGATCCTCCGTCGGCGCCAGTTCGCGGCGGGTGCCGGTGAACAACACCACGATCGCGACCAGCACAACCGCGCCGACCAGTAGAACAGCGCCGCGCGCAGCCAGGGTATGCGCAAGCAGGCGTCCATAGAATGCCGTCAGCCCTTCCATGGAATGTTCGATCCGCTTCGCTAGCCGCCCCTCGCCTTGCTTGGAGCTGAGCAACATCGAACTCATCACCGGTGAAAGCGTCAGCGCGACGATTCCCGAGACGATCACCGAGCCGGCCAGGGTGAAGGCGAACTCCTTGAACAGCGCGCCGGTGAGGCCACCCATCATGCCGATGGGCGCATAGACTGCCGCCAATGTAATCGTCATGGCGATTACCGGCCCGACGATTTCACGAGCGCCGAGCAATGCCGCGCGCACGGGCGTCAGTCCTTCCTCGATGTGTCGATGGATGTTTTCCACCACGACGATCGCATCGTCCACCACGAGGCCGATCGCCAGCACCATCGCCAACAGTGTCAGCAGATTGATCGAGAAGCCGCAGGCCAGCATCAGCGCCGCGGTGCCGACCAGCGACAACGGGATGGTGACCACTGGAATGATGACCGCGCGGAAGGTGCCGAGAAACAGGAAGATCACCGCGATCACGATCACGATCGCTTCGATCAGCGTATGTTTCACTTCCTTAATGGAAGCGTTGACGAAACGTGCCACGTCGTAGTTGGGAGCGACGGTGAGCCCCGGCGGTGCCATCGCGCGGATCTTTGGCAGCAATGCGTTGGCTTGCTTGACGATCTCCAAGGGATTGCCATCGGGCGTGGGCTGGAGAGCAACGAAGATTGCAGGCGCGCCCGTCGCGAACGATATGTTGTTGTAGTTCTGGCCACCGACTTCCACCGTCGCGACATCCGACAGCCGCACCACACCACCGCCAGGGCTGGACTTGACGACCATCTGGCGGAAGTCATCGGCACTGCGCAGGTCTGTGGCCGCGCTGATGTTGGTGACGGTCAGCGAACTTTTGAGCTGGCCAGGCGCTGCTTGCACGTTGTTAGCACGTAGCGCGGCCGAAATCTCGCCGGCCGACAGCCCATGGGCTGCCAACCGTAACGGGTCGATCCAGATGCGCATGGCCAGCGACTGGCCTCCATAGACGTCGGCCGAGGCAACCCCCGGAATGCTGGTGAACAGCGGCTGCGCCACCCGGGACACGAAATCCGTCACCTGCGGGATCGAAAGGGTCGTGCTGTAGAAGGCGATGTACTGCACCGCCGTGCCACCTTCGGTGGACTTGCTGATGACCGGATCGGTGACGCCCGCCGGCAGCTGGTACTTGACCTGCTGCACCTTGGCGAGGATTTCAGTCATCGCGCGATCAGCGTTGGCGTTGAGCACCAAGCGCGCCTTGATCTCGCTTTTACCCTGCGTGGTGGTTGAACTGAGGTATTCGATGCCGCTGGCGGTGGCGATGGACTGCGCTATCGGCGTGGTGACGAAACCCTGCATCACGTCCTGGGTCGCCCCTGGAAGCGAGGTGCTGACCGTGATAGTGGCGTTTTCCAAATAGGGATATTGCCGGACAGGTAGCAGGAACAGAGCGGTGGCGCCCATCAGCAGGATCAACAGGCTGACCACCAGCGCCAGGATGGGCCGGCGGATGAAGATGTCGGTGAAGTGCATGGTGTCGTCCCCTTACCGCACGCTGGCGACGGTCTGCGCCGTAGAAGTCGCTGCTGCCGAAGGAGGCGTGGTGCTGATCTTGACGGTCGCCCCAGGCGGCAGCCGGTTCTGGCCCGCGGTCACTACGATGTCGCCGGATTTGACGCCTTGCGTGACCACGACGTCTTCCCCGATCCGTCGACCGGTAACGACAGGCACTGCAACCGCCTTGCCGATTCCCTGTGCATCGGCACCTTGCACGACCACCACGCTGTCGCCGGAAGCCGAGGTCTGAATCGCAGTCAGCGGCAGCACGATGGCATCGGCTGTCGCAGGCAACATCAACCGTGCCGTTGCGTACATCCCTGACTTCAGCGACCGCCCGGCATTGGGGAGCAGAGCTTGAACGGCAACGTTGCGAGTTTCGCCGTCGATGCGCGGCTCGATGGTGCTGACCTTGGCGTCGAATACCTTGCCCGGCGCCGCATCCACGGTAACGTGTACCGGCGCGCCCGGCGTCAGCTCGGGCAAATCCTGCTGCGGCAGCGTGAAGTTGACATAGAGCGGGTCGAGCTGGGTCAACGTGGAGATCGCGTCACCGGCGTTGAGGTACTGGCCGGGATTGATACGGCGAATGCCGAGTTGACCGGTGAATGGTGCGCGGATGGCTTTCTGTTCGATGCGCGCGTCCAGTTGCCGAACCGCCGCGACGGCTTCGGCAGCTTCCGCCTTGCGTTGTTCGAGCGTTTCGCGCGGCTCGGCGCCGGTAGGCGCCAGTTCCAGCGAGCGCTTGAGTTGCAACTGCGCGAAATCGGCCTTTGCCGATGCGGCTGCGCGATCCGCCTGTTCGGGAGCATCGTAGAGCTGAACCAGTACCGTCCCTTCCTTCACGAACTGCCCCGGCTCGAAATGGATGGCGGTGACGCGACCGGCGGTGTCCGGGGCCAACAGCACTTCACGTACGGCTTGCAAGCTGCCGACGGCTTGCAGTTCGTCGGCAACGCTGCGGGTTACCGCGCGGAGCGTCGAAACCGGTATCGGCGGCATGGCCTGATGGTCTGCGCCACCGCTGCGGGTCGTACGCCACGCGTACAGCAGACCGAAGACCACGGCGAGACTTATCAGGCTGATAGCGATGGGTTTTGCACGGGAGGCAATGGCGGCACTCATGCGCGCACTTCCTGAATTGCTAGGTTCAAGGAGAAACGCGACCGGCTTTGCATGGCCGATCCAACGGGACGGAATGGGTGCATGGGAGATTCCTCGGGAAGAACAAAGTGCTCATTCGGCCGGCCAAGCACTCAGGATTGGGCATAGCAGGCCACGATGAGACGCAGCCTACCCGCGCGACCGAATTGACACATTGCGAAACCAGGTCAATTTATTTCGCAAGACGGCCACAAAACTAATAGAGTGTATTCTTGGCCGGATTGAATAATGGATTGGCCATACTTCTCTGTACTTGCGAGAGCAGGAATCGCTGGATGCCGGTTCACAAAGGCGGCGATTCACGCCTAAAGTTGAGGGCCGCGCTGTCGTCCGATTTCCCAAGACACGCCACCACCGCGTAATGTAGCGGCGAGCTGCTGGCCCAGCCGCTGTTCGATCACCGGCCTCCACGGCACCAGCGAGAAGTCCTTGCCATCGTCGAGCATCGCGTAGCGTCCGCTGGCGAGCATGACGCTGCGCCGGTAGATGCCGGCCACACGCTGCCCGTCGGCCACCGGCCGATGCTCCAGTCCGGTTTCGGCGGCTATGTCCTTCGCGGCCCGCGCTAGCTCGCGCCCGCGCAGCGTTGCCAGCAGGTTGCGCGCGAGGACGACGCGCTGCCCGCGCTGCTCAGCCAATCCCTGCTCGACCAGAAAGTCGGCACGATGGCGCAGCGTGTCCTTGACCTCGGCCCCAAAGCCCAGGTCGCCCAGCCCCTTGCCTCCACCGATCAACTGCTGATCGAGCCAGGTAGCGCCGATCACGCGCGCCTGCCGCTCGATCGGCAGGTGCGATTTCAACTCCACCGCCACGCCCTCGCCGAGCCGCTGCGCATCGTATTTGCGCCCTTGTTCGGCCAGGTCGCCGGGGATGCGCCAAACGCCTTCGGCCTCGCGCTTCACGATGCCTGCACGGCGCAGGGCTTCGAGCCGGCGCACATGGGCGGCCACCACCTCGCGCGGATCGCGGTCGGGCGTGGCCTGACCTTGGACGAGCGCCAAATGATGATCGGTGTGGTACACGCCATCAACGGCCAGCGCGACGATGTTGCGGTTGGCCGCGCGCTCACGCGGCCAGCGCGTGCGCTTCCTCCATCTCGGCGGCATCGTTCGGTGCATCCGCTTCGTCCTTCGCCTCGGGCGCACCTTCCAGCTCCGTGTGGTGGTCGATCTGGAACACGGCGGGCATCCAGCCGGTGCCATCCGCCAGCCGTTCCGCTTCGCTAGCAATGTCGCCTTTCTTCAACTTCGACAGGCGGGTAACGTGCTCCGGGGCGTACTGGTTCACGGCGTCCAGAATCGCAGGCTTGGCGATGTGGCGGAAATAACCCTCGGCGGTCGGCTTCCACCATGCGGCCATGTCCAGACCCACGGCTTGCGCCAGTTCCGCGCCGGGTTGCTGCTGCGTGGGGCGAGGCGTCACCACGTCCACTGTGGAAGCCACGCATACGGCCAGCAGGCGCACCAGTTCGTCTTGCGGCTTCGCCAGCAGCGCGGCGAACAGTTCGGCGCTGCCCTCCGGCAACGCTTCGCCCACGACTTCCTGCAAGGTGCGCAGCGCCACGGCGGCGGGCGATTCCGGCACGTCCGGGGCGATGCCTTCCAGCCGGTCTTGCACTTTCAGGCTCACGCCGAGCGGCAAGCCGTCGCCGTAGGCGTCGGCCTGCAACACGGTCTGCACCATGCCGCACCAGCGCGGCCAGCGCGACGTGCGGATGCCGTGCGACTTCGATTTGCAGCGCCGCCGTGCGGTGCGCGCTCAACCGCTGCGCCAGCCGGTCGGACAGGCTCGCGGGCTTGGGCGTTTCGCCTTCGTCGTGGCCTTCCTCGTCGTTCGCGCCGTCGCCTGCGCTGCAACCCTGCCGCAGCTTTTCGAGCGTCCGCAGCGCCTTCGCCTCGGCCTCGCGCAGCAGCCCGCGATGAATCACGGCCTCGCCTTCGCGGTCGAGCGTGACGATGGCACCGGCCACGGCGCGCACATCCGGGGCGTAGTCGCGCAAGCCTTCCTCGATGGCTTGCAGTTCCTCGGCCACCTGCTCGCGGCGCGGTTCCAGCGCCTCGGTCTTGCCCTCGTTCTCGGCGTCGTAGGCTGCTTCGAGTTCGGCGTCGAGCTTGTCGAGGTGGGTTTGCAGCGACGCGATGCGGCGGGCTTCGCGGCTGGTCGGCTCGCGACGCTGGTGCGGCGCGTTCTGGAACGTCTGGCGCTCGGCATGGCTCATGTGCGGTACGGCTTCCACCCACGCCCAGCCCTCGGCGCGCACGTCCTCGGCGTGCGCGTCCAGCTTGCCGCGTACCAGCGTTTCCAGCAGCACAGCGTCGGTGAGGTAGGTTCCGGCATCGCCTTCCGCGAACAGGTCGCGGCGGATACCCCCGCCTGCCTGCGTGTAGGCGTCCAGTCCGACGAAACGCACCAGCGGATGCGTGGCGGTGATTTCGCGCTCGGTCAGACGATCGCGCAGCGCGGATGCGCCGCGCTGCCATTCGGGCGCACCGTAGTACGCGGCTTCCTGTGCGGCGTGGTCGTCGGTGATGGTCAAGGCCATCAACTGTTCCAGCGTGGAGGCTCCGGCGCGGTAGTCGGCCAGCAGGCGCGGCGAGACGTTGGCGAGCTTGAGGCGGCGCTGGACCACCAGCGGAGACACGCCGAAGTCGGCGGCAATGTCCTCGATGGGTCGGCCTTCCTTGACCAGCGCGGCGAACGCCGCGAACTGGTCGGCGGGGTGCATGGCCTCGCGCTGCACGTTCTCGGCGAGGCTGACCGTACGGGCGGACGCATCGGCCACCAGCAGGCACGGCACCTCAACATCGGCGGCGATGCGCTTCTTCTTCGCCAGCAGCTTCAACGCGGTCAGGCGGCGGTCGCCTGCAACGACTTCGTACTGCTCGCCATCGGCGGACAGGATGACGATGAGGTTCTGCAGCAGGCCGACGCGCGCGATGCTCGCGGCCAGTTCGGGAATGGACTGGCGCGGGGTCGTGCGGACGTTACGCTTGGAGCGGCGCGGCAACAGTTGCGACAGCGGAACCAGAATCAGGTTCTTGGTCGGGTCGGCCACTTCCAGCGGCGCGGCGGTTTCGAGGGTGATCGTTTCGGTTTTGGTAACGGCGTTCATGGTGACAACTCCTTGCGGTTAGGGACGCAGCAGCGAGAGAAGCGGCAAGGGCTGCTGCCTGCCCCTGTCGCCTTGGGATTCAGGCTTTCAACTGGCGCAGGCCATCGGCCAGTAGCCACAGGGCGCGATTGAGACGGATACCGTTTTCGATGCCCTGCACCGGGCGCGTGGTCTGGCGGCGTCCGTTCGCGGCGCGAGCGGACAGGCCGCCTTTGATGAGGTTTTCCTGCGTGCGGTTGAACACGCTCCACAGGTCGCGGCAGCTGTCGTCGTGACGGCGTGGCATCAGGATTTGCGATTCCGTGATGGGCGCGGGCTTGTCCTCGTCGTACTTCAACGCGAGCGCAGCACGGGCGAACACTTCCGCCTCGCCGTTGTCGAGCGTGATGGACTGCATCGCATCGCGGGATTGCTGCGCCCGGTCGAAGCCGTGCAGGACTTCGTAAGCGCCTTCGATAACCTGCTCGGCTACATTGCCGTTGTGGGGTACGCGCACGTCCGCCACGGTGTCGCCGCAGACAAGGCCATTGCTGCACACGAACCGGAACATGCCGGCCAGCATCTGATAACTGCTGGTGCCGTCATGCGAGTTCAGCAGGATGATTTCGTTGGCTTCGCGGCCGTTGATCTGGCTGGCGTGGCGCAGCCGGATCATGTGCTTAGTGTAGTCGCGTCGGTCGTCCTGCCGCACGCGGGTCTGGCACACCATGAACAGCTCGAAGCCTTCGCCGCGCAATTCTTGCAGCACGGTCGCGGTGGGGATGTAGCTGTACCGCTCGGAACGGCTTTCGTGCGGGGCGTCCGCGAAAATGGACGGCGCGACGGCGCGGATTTGGTCATCCGACAGCGGATAGTCGGAACGCAGCCCCGGCGAACGGGACGCGAAACGGGAAGCGAGTTGCATGGCATTTCTCCTGACAAAGAATGGTTTGCTGTTCACCG
The DNA here is from genome assembly GCF_039852015.1 of Robbsia sp. KACC 23696. Taxonomy (NCBI): domain Bacteria; kingdom Pseudomonadati; phylum Pseudomonadota; class Betaproteobacteria; order Burkholderiales; family Burkholderiaceae; genus Robbsia; species Robbsia sp. KACC 23696. The sequence continues at coordinate 2,286,593 of NZ_CP156626.1, forward strand.
CAACCGGATTCCTAGATTCGGAGCCCGCCTTTCGGCGGTTCTGTGCGGTCGGCACGAGGAACCCGGTTGGCCCTGTTGCCACCGTCTTTCCTGAGTTCATCGCCCGCGACGGTCAGGAGCGCGCGGACGGGGACCGTCAAGGAGGCAAGCGCAGGGTTGGTGCGGCCCGCAGGCGAAGCCGAGGACACGGCCCTGCGCGCCTTGACGGCACACGGGAGCGGGCTACAGTCGCGGACAAGGTGATGAAGTCAGGGAAGACGGCTGGACAAGGCAACGGCCATCCCTGTGTGCCGACCGCACGCAAGCGAAGCGCGCAGGCCCGGATCGAGAAATCCGGGCCGTAGGCGTCAGCGATGGAAGCCCGAAGGGGGCGAAACTCGCGCAGCGAGGTTCGATGCGAAGCACGAGAGCGCGACCGGCCGTTTCCTGGCCGGTGACGTCCCAATGCTTTAGGTACCCGAGACCCCGATCGGCGACAATGACTGGGGTACCGACAGGCCGGCCTTGGTCAAGTACGCTGTGAAGCGTCTACAACATCAGGGAAAGACCATGAGTTCACCGCAACCGACGACTCCGCAGGCAATCTGCGAAAACATCCTCATCGAAGGAAAACGCTACAACATCGAGCACGAGATTCTGCCCAGCGAAAACGCGGTGGCCGATCGACTACTTTCGCGCAGCCTTGAACTGAAAGACGCTTACGAAGAACTGCACGAGAAGCTGCATCAGCATCCTCCCGCGCTCAAGGTCTTCCTGGATTTGCTGTTGAGTACGGCAGCGTTTTGGAGTCCAGAAAAATCACGAAAGCACGATCCGAACGAGACGATCTCGCCAACGTCAATCGCCAGATTGCAAGCAAGGCCGAGGAACTGGCGGAATTGCTGGAGCGTCGCTCGGAATTGCACAACACATCAGGTTTCAGCAGCAGCACGCACTATCACGTCTGTGATGTGATCGAAGCGGCCTGCGAAAAGAACTACCTGTTCCAGTCCTACGTCAAGGAACGTCTTGACGCCCTTACCGGGCAATTTGACCTCAAATATTGGCCGTCGTTGGGCCAATTTCTCCAGGTGATTGCCTCCGATGCAGAACACGCCAGCATGGAAGCCACCAATCCCTTGACCGCGGCGGCCACCGCAGCCACGCGCCCTTCACGAGCCGACTTTTTCAGGGCGCTGTTTGCCGCCATCGAGGAAAACGGCGCAGACAATTACGGCCAGCTTCCCAAGGGCTTCAAATTGACGGACATCACGCTTGCCTCGTTGGCTAATTGCGTATTGGATTTCGGCCCGGATGATCTGGCCGACAGCGCATACGTGAAACGGCTCCGTCAGCGCGAACGCAGCGTAGGAAACTGACGCACACGGTCGGCCGTGGCTGTGAAACAGCGCGTCGCCCAATGGGAGACGCGCTTGTTCCGGCTACACGACGATCTGCCCGGCCCGCCGCGCGTCGCGCGCGTAGGCGCTTAGGCGTTTCTCCGCGCGGAAGTGCAAATCACGCTCGATCGGCAGGCCGAGGCGTCCACGCACTGTCGCCAACTCCTTGAAGCTGACCCAGCCGAGTTCGGGTTCCCCCAGGCCCAGGTCGCACAAGCCGAAAGCGTGGTCGTGATCGTCCGGGTCGATCTCGGTCAGCAGCCAGGTCGCGCCGGCATCCGGCGTGAACAGCTTGACCACAGGTGCCGGATCGAAGTCCGAGTTCTCCAAGGATTCGCGGCCGTTGGCCAGCAGCAGGAAGCGTTGTTCGTCAGTGATGAGTGCGCTCATGGTGATCTCCGGTTGCACGGGCGGAATTGCCCGGAACCGTCGCCAGCACGGCGCAGCGCAGCAGTCAGGGGGCGCAGCCGGCCACGGCCGCAAGCGTGCAGGCACGCGCAGCCCTTGACGGCGAGAACGCCGTGATACGGTGAAGGGATCAACAAGACCGCCCCACTGCCCTGTCCTTTGGCACGCGGAGCGCGCGGGCCCGCGAGGGCCGAAGACGCTAGGGATCAAGACCGGATGGCCGCGACTCGGCGCGAGAAGTGGTACGTAGCCCGCGAGCCCGAAGGCGGAACGCTTGGACGCCACCCTGCCTTGTGAAAGCCCGCGAATGACTTGATAGCCCAAATGGGCCACAATGTAGCTACAACCGATCCGAGGACAAGCCGATGGCGTGTACTGATGTCGTCCGAGCCAGAATCGACAGACAAATCAAAGAGGAAGCCAACGCCGTCTTGGCGCGAATAGGTTTGTCTGTCTCAGATGTCATTCGGATGCTCCTCACCCGAGTCGCCACAGACAAGGCGTTGCCCTTCGATGTCAACGGCATCACCAAGACGAGGCGCGAGAAGTCATGAATAGCTCTTCAATGCCCGCCTCGTCGATGTGAAAGTGATGCGCCAGCCCACGAGATCGTCACATGCACGCCGCACCCCGCAACTCGAACCTGCTTTGGGGTGGACCTATTTGTCCCGCGAGGCGCTGGCCCGTGCCAGGGCACAAATGGACGAAGAGTCCATGGGTGTGCGCGACGAAGTCGGCTTTCTGACCATTCATCAGCGGTATGCAGATCACTTCTTCCCAGGCACATCGGTCCTGCATACGCGGGCGCGTTATGCAATCTTCGTACCTTGGTTGTTCGAGGACCTAGGGGGGTTGACGGGACCGGCAGCCGAACGTGCCCTACGCGAACGTGAAAGAGTACTTGCCGGGCGGCTCCGGGAGGCAGGCGAATCCCAAGTGATCGGCGGTCGTGTCTTTCCCAAACCATCCAGTCAGCCGCCATCGACCGTTTATTGGAATGCGCTCGCAGTTTGGGGAATCCTACGCCCGCGTCCAGACGGGCGGACAATTTCTCGGGCGCAAGCGCATAGACTGTTGAAGAGCGTCAGTGCGGCGACCGACGATGACGGACAGCCACTCCTCGGCTTCGATCCACCGTTCGTCCCACTACCGAGGCGCCCTGATGGCTGGCGCAATGGATCGATCTCTCTCCGGTTGGCGGCTGCGGAGGCCACATTTCTTCGCGAGCGCCTCGCGCAGTTGCGCGGCAGCGAAGGCCATGAGCTTTCCTTGCTTGCGCGCCTTGTTCGGACAGAAGCCGCATCACCGCCGGGAATGTGGACTGACGAGACCCGTGCGATTGCCGGTCCCGACCGAGCGCCGCTGGCGCGGGCGCAGCAGGCGGCCAATCTGGCCGGCGTGGGCCGCGCTGTCTATGACGCTCTCCTCGAATATATCGTCGAGACCGACGACAAAAGAGAAGCGTCAACCCGACATCGCGATCACCTCGCCTCCACCGTTGCCGAACACGGCACTGTCGCGGCCAAACTCGATGTCAATGCGCTTGAGGCAGACATAGGCGCGCTGCCGCCGAAATTGCGCGCCGTCGTGACGGCGACGAAAGAATGGATAGCTTCGAAATCGACTGATCCCCGGCCGCTTTTCGAGGTCTATTCGGCAGCCGAAGGCCGAAAGGGGCCTCGCGCGCGGCTTTCATTGACGCCCAACGGCCGTATGCGGCGGCTCGAATGGTCGAACGACGAACATGGTCTGGCTGGACCTCTCCACTATAGATGGGAGCAGGTCAGCACACTCCTTGACGATCTGGCGAACGCCGAATGAGCGGGACAGTCGATAACTGGCCGGCGCTCTCGTTTCTCGAGGGTCTTCGCCCCGGTCCCGACGAGAATGTCGAATTGGCCTTGCTGGCTTCATATTCGGCAGATCTGGGATCGATTGGCGCGACGCTGCTCGCCCTGGCCGGCAAGGACACAGATGCGGGCCGCGGGAGCCCATCCGACTTCGTCGACGCGGTCGAGCGCCTTCGTGGAAAGGTACGCATCGTCGTCCAGCGGGGTCGCCTTGCGAAAATGCGTCGGACACCGCGTATTGCGGCGGTGCTAGACCAGTTCGTGCGCGAAGTCGATTTCGATGAAGCGACCCATAGCTGGCATCCCAAGGCAGCACTGGTTCGCACCCGCGATGCGAACGGGAAGGCCGGCTGGCGCTTTTGGATCGGGAGCCGCAATCTTACGGAAAATGTGAACCGGGACATCGGACTGCTGCTCCTATCAGGTGAGAAAGGCGGCACTTCCATCCCAGGCGCAGAGGACGTGGCCTGTGCATTGGCCGAGAGGGCTGCGCTCAAAGGCGTGCGGCCTGCTTCATTGGGCGCTGCCGTCGCAAAAGTAGCTTGGCGCGCTCCGGCAGGTGTGCGCGTCGAGCGACTTCGCTGGTCGGAGGGAAGTGGCGATATGACGGTCCCCGTGCCGTCGGAAGGAACGGATGAAGTCGTGGTGGTGAGCCCGTTCATCGACAAGACTTTCCTCGCCCGACAAGCTCCACCGGGGTCGAAACCGACGCGCCGGGTGCTGTTAACGACAATGCGCGAGATCGAGCGGATTGGTCCCTCGCTGGCGGCCTTCGACGATCTGCTCGCGCTGGACGCGCCGGACTATCCCGTCGGCGACCCCGAACCCGATGCAGAGATTTCCGTGGCGGCTTCCAACCGTGACCCGGTTAGCGACGAGGAAGAGGAACTCGGCCGTGGCCTTCACGCCAAGTTGCTGTTCATGCGGTCGGGACAAAAGCGGCGGCTATGGCTCGGCAGCGCGAACGCGACCATGCGAGCCTGGAGCGGTCGTAATGCTGAAGTCACCGCCGAGCTGGTCGTCACGGAGTCGGTCGAGAGAGGACTGAAAGCACTTCTCGGTTCAGCCCGGTTGGTTGAGGCGCCCCTTGTGGAACATACGTCCGACGCCGCGGCCTTGGAGGAGGAGGCGCTCGAACGCGCGCGAGCGCAGGTCGCGGCCCGATGGGCGGCGCAAATCGGCTTTGACGATGAGGGCGCGCGCCTCGCACATCGTTCGGATCTCCATCCAGGTGGTCCTCACCCGGACGAGCCGGACATCGTGCTCGACGTAGGTACGCTCTACGGCGAACTGGTTTCGTGGCCCTGCGGGCAAACCACCGTGCCTCTAGGACCGATTTCTCCCGCAGAGCGGAGCGAGTTCGTGCGGCTGCGCGTGAGCCGTGCTGGAAGGGGACTCTCCTGGCTGCAACGCGCGCCCGTAGATCCGCCATTTGGGGAAGATCGCGACCACGCGGCGTTCGTGCGCTTTCTGGGAGCCAGAGGGTTCCTCTTGTGGCTGGCCGGATTGCTGGCAGACGACGGTCGCGAGGGGGATGGCGACTGGACGAATGACGAACCACGGAATCGGGCTGATCCGGGAATGAATGCGGCGCATGACGCCTCGTTGCCCACATTGGAGGAGATGTTGGCAGCATGGGCGCGTGATCCCGAAAGGTTCCGCGAGATCGAGCGCCGGGTGTCCCAATATCTGCCCGCCGTGCTTGAGGAGGCCAAGCAGGAAGGCTCTCAGACTGCGGATATGCTTCGCCGCTTCGGTGATCTGTGGGACAAGCTCCGCAGTGGACTCGGGGTTGCCGAGATCAAGGGCAAGCGCCCATGAGCGCACCCAAACCGTTTCAGATGGCGGCCGTCAATGCGGCGTTCGCGGCCTTTGCAGACCTTGGGGGCCGGCGACGCTTTCTGGTCGCCGATGAGGTCGGCCTCGGAAAAACGGTCGTGGCAAAGGAGCTGGTTCGCCGGATGGCCGATGGCGGTCGCCTGCCCCTGACCATCTATTACATCGCCAACGGGCACGCTGTTTCGTACCAGAACAAGAGCCGGGTTGTCGGCTTCCTGGGCGACTCCCAACTACAGGATGCAATCAAGACGCCCGATCGGCTTTCGCTGATCGCAATCGAGAAGCGACCGAGCACCCCGGTTTTGATCTATGCGCTTACCCCTGCGACCTCGTTTCCGGGCGCGAAGGCTCGCCTGACCGGCGGACGCAAGGAAGAACGGGCGTTTCTGAAGGTGCTGCTAGAACAGAGCTACCCGGCTTTCGCCCGCGATCTCGATCCCGACATCTTGCGGCTCAGTGCGCGCGGTTCCTGGGACTGGGCTGTCACGGAGGCTGAGAAGAAGTTTGCAGTGTCGCCACCCGGTTTGCGGCAGAGGTTTCGTGAGGCGCTGGAGGTCGAATTTGGCGAACCTGTGCGTGCGATGTTCGATCTGGCACTGCACGGGGACGCTGAACGCAAGATCAAGCCGCTCAGACCGACCACCTTCGTTGGCCGTCTCCGGCGAGCCTTGGCGCTGGCGACGTTGCGCCATCAACCGCCTGATCTCGTCATTCTCGACGAGTTCCAGCGCTACCGGCAGCTTCTGGACGAGAAGGACGCCGACCCGCTTCTGCAGGCGCTACTGGAGCCCGAAGACTCGGTCAGACCTCCGGCTATCCTGCTGCTGAGCGCCACGCCATATCCGTATCTGGCCACCCGATGGGAAGAGGCTCGCGGCGCGCTTGCTCATGCGGAGCTTCTGAAATTGATTGAATTTCTTGCCGGCTCAGACGCACGCGATCGCGCAAGGGAGCTTTTTGCAAATTTTGGCGACACGCTGCGCGCCATCGCCAGCCATTCTGACGCGAGCCACCCGGAGCTGATGGAAAAGGTGGCGGAAGCGCGTCGGTTCAGGGATGAGCTTAGGCAGCTCATGACACCGGTGATGTCGCGCACGGAGCGGGACAGCGTGGCTTCGTCCGATCCGCTCGCCGGTACGAAGTTTCTTCATGCGGCCCCCCTGCCCGAAGATTTTCAGGTGTATCGGCATCTGGCGGAGAGTTTCGCCGAGCAAATGCGCTACGAGGCGTTGCCCTACTGGTCGTCGGTTCCGCTGCCGGCCCAGTCCCTCGGCCCGGGTTATGTGGCCTGGAAGAAAGCCAGAATCAAAGCTGCGCCGAAGCTCACCCGAATGACGCGCGAGCGCCGCAACAAACTCAACGCTCCTGCTGACTGGCCCGACGCCAAACTTCGTGCGCTAAATGGTATCGCTCCACCCGAATTGTTGTCGTTGCCCTGGGTCGCTCCATCGCTTGCATGGTGGCCGCTTCGCGGAGGGTGGGCAGCGGCCGATCCGACAGCCGGGGCTGATCCCAAGCTCCTTATCTTCAGCCGGTTCCGTGCAACGCCCCCCAGCGTCGCCGCACTTCTGAGCTTCGGTGTCGAAGCCCGCTGCCTTCCCAGAAAACACGGAGGATACGAAAAAGCCTACAGGCGCCGTCGCTTCAAGCTGACGGCGACCCCTGGCCCCGTGATGGCGGCGTTCCATCCCTCGCCATGGCTGATCCTTAACACCGACCCGCTCGTAAAAGCGGGCGCGCCGCTCAGCGTTGTCCGCAAGGAAGTTCGCCGGCAGATTCTAGCTGCTCTGCCGAGAGGCATTGTCGAACGGGACACCGTCAAGGCCCGCCGACGCCACCGATCGATTGCCCGCGTCCTGGCGTCCATCGAACGTATAGCGAGTCTTGCGGAGCAGTCGGCGTCGGGATGGAGTAGCGCGATCAGTGATGATCGTGCCGCGCAATCGGCGGTACAAAAGTGGCGCCAGGCGCTCCCGATCGACAGGCTTTCGCCGATCGAACTTTCCGATCTCGTGGACTATGCCATTGGCGCGCCGGGCGTCGTGCTCGGCCGGGCTCTACGGCGCCATGACTCTACGATCCTGGACGTCACGCGCTACTCCGAACTGGTCCAACTCAGTTGGCAGGGCCTGCGCGCCTATCTCGACAATCCAGTCATATTGTCATCGCTGCGGGGCGGAAACGCGGTCGAGCAGGTCATGGGAGCGGTGGTCGATGGTGGTTTCGAGAGCGTTCTCGACGAGCATTTCTGGCTCAGCGCGCAGAATCTCCACGAGGGCGCGGCGGGTCTTGCCAGGGATCTAAAAGCGTCGCTCGGGCTCCGTGCCGGCAGTTTCAGTTTTCATGGGATCGGCGGGCAGCCGCACAAAATTCCTGTTCGTTGCCATGTCGCCGTGCCTTTTGGCGACGCGGAAGCCGAGCCCGTGGTCAAGGTCGAGGGAGGCGTAACGCCGTCGCCCCCGGCGCGCCCAGATGAAGTGCGCCGAAGCTTCAACACACCTTTCTGGCCGCATGTCCTAGCGACGACATCCGTTGGACAAGAGGGGCTGGATTTTCATCCCTGGTGTTCGCACGTACTTCATTGGGATCTTTCCTCCAACCCGCTCGATCTCGAGCAACGCGAAGGCCGCATCCAGCGATATGCAGGCCTATCGGTCAGACGGAAGCTGGCGGAAGAATTGCGTGACGAAGTGCTTGGCGATCCCGCCATGGGTCAAGGCTCTCCCTGGCGATGCGTGGAACGGCACGCGGAGCGTTTTGTCGATAAGAGCGGCCTTCGCCCATGGTGGGTGCTCGATGGCGCCGAAATTCGCCGGCATGTTTTCGAGCGCCCTTTCGGTCGAGACATGCTCCGTTTCGCTCAACTTCGAGAACAGCGCATGATCTACCGACTGGCCCTCGGACAGCCCAACCAAGAGGATTTCATCGACGTGCTATCGCGTGGCGGGGAAGCAACCCGTGCGTTGCTGCAACCGCTCGTCTTGGATTTTTCAGCAATGGGTCTTCGACAGCAACAGATGACTACCCTCAGTTCATCGGCCAACAGCCCTGGGAAGATGCCGAAGACCTCCTTTTCGGCGTTCGCTGACGGCGACATGATCGCGCCCATGCCGACATCCGACTTGGGAGCAATTGATGTCGAACCACTCGCCTCTACCCATCAGCGTCCTATGACTGGCTGACCGAAGATGAATGATACGCGTTGTGCCAGCTATGCACTCCCCTCGACACACAGTTTCATCGCTTGCACGAACCACAGCCTAGGAGCATGAATCCAAAGCGGCAGGACATCACGTCCGAAAACCAAGTTCGGATTTCCGAGAAACTATCTCGAATTTCTCTCAAAGCGATGCAATCATGGTCGCACCGAATTCGCCTCGCTACGCCACAGTAAGTTGCTCCGATAGGTAATGAACTTCACCATGTCTCCATGCAGCGTACTCATGGAGTCCGAAGTGGAACAGCTATCGCAAGCATTCAATGCGCTTCCCTTGCCAGGGACGGAAGCCTACGAGGCGCTACCGCAATTTCCGAAGAACCCCCTTCCCTTCCGGCGCACCATCCGCCGCCAGGAACTTCGGCAGATCGTCCCTTTGGCCGAGACGACGATCTACCAAATGGAGCGCCGCGGCGAGTTCCCGCGCCGCTTTAACCTGACACCGCGCTGCGTCGTGTGGGACTTGGCCGAAGTGGAAGCGTGGATCGAGGTGCGCAAGCAAGCCCCTCGCGATCGTGTCTCGAAGCCGGATGTTCACCAACGAAAAACCCGCCCCGTTCGGGCGGGTTCAAGGTAAGCGTCCAGCCACGGCATCTTTCATCGTGATGTGAAGTTCAGCATGCTGTCGGATTTTCTCGACGGAGGCTGACGATGGAAGACAAGCAGGTGGTGAGCGTGACACCGCGCACGACAAGACGCATTTTTACCAAGCAGTTCAAGCGCGACCTAGTACGACAGGCGATGTTGCCGGATGTCTCGATGGCTGCTTTGGCCCAAGCCAACCAGATCAATCCCAACCAGCTCTCACGCTGGTGCCGTGAACATCAGCGTGCAGAAGGCACGATGGAAGTCGCGACTTTGGTGCCGGTCAACGTCGCGCCTGTCGTCTCAGAATGCAACCCGATGCCAACGCCCGTAGAGGCTATTGGCGAGATCGAATGGCGCCACGGCGCTTCGAGAGTTGTCGTACGAGGCCATGTCGACGCCCAGATCTTGCGCGCGATCATCTCGCAAACCTTGGCATCTGCGCGGGCAGTATGATCGGCATCCCTCCCGGTACGCAGGTGTGGCTGGTTGCGGGTGTGACCGACATGCGACGCGAATTTGACGGCCTTGCTGCCGTCGTTCAGTCGAAGCTGGCAAGCAATCCATACGGCGGCCACGTCTTCGTCTTCAGAGGCCGCCACGGCGACCGTATCAAGGTGTTGTGGTGGGACGGCCAGGGCCTATGCTTACTGTGCAAGCGCCTTGAGCGGGGCTACTTCGTTTGGCCACAGGCTGATTCCGGCAGCGTGCATCTGAGTGCTGCCCAACTGTCGATGCTGCTCGAAGGGATTGATTGGCGGCGTCCACAACGCACCTTCACGCCCCGCGCAGCCTAGCCAACAGTTGTAAACGGTCATCGATATGCGTAAGCTACGCCTATGGCCGACACTCCACCCGCACCGCTACCCACTGACGTCGAAGCGCTCCAGCGCATGGTCGCGGATCTGGCTGGCCAAGTGCGCAAGCTCCAGTCTAATCTGGGTGCGCGCGAGCTGTTGATCGAGCATCTGCAAATCCAAATTGCGGCACTGCGCCGCCAGATGTTCGGCCGCAAGTCCGAGAAGTTGGAAGCGCAGATTGGTCAGCTTGAACTCAAACTCGAAGAGCTGCTGCTCGATAACGGCGAGGACCCGCCGCCGGCAACAGCGGCCTCAGAGGAACGCGTGAGCCGTAAGCGCAAGCCTCTGCCGGAACACCTGCCTCGCGATACCGTCGAGCATCTGCCGGCAAGCAATGCCTGCGCGGACTGCGGGGCATCACTCAAACACATCGGCGAAGATGTCGCCGAACAGCTCGAATACGTACCGGGAAGCTGGCGTGTCATCCGACATGTTCGGCCCAAGTACAGTTGCGCCTGCTGCCAGAGCCTCGTTCAGGCAAGTGCGCCGTCACGACCGATTGCGAGGGGCATAGCAGGACCGGGGCTATTAGCGCATGTGATCATCGGCAAATACGCCGATCATTTACCGCTGTACCGTCAGGCACAAATCTACGCCAGAGATGGCTTGGATTTAGATCGCTCGACGCTCAGCGAATGGGTCGGCGGCGTCTCGCGACTGCTGCGCCCCTTGGTCGACGCATTGCGGCGCTACGTCATGGCGGGCAGCACGGTGCACGCCGACGACACGCCGGTGCCACTGCTCGCCCCCGGCAAGGGCAAGACCGCAACAGGTCGGTTGTGGGCCTACGTGCGTGACGAACGCCCAGCAGGTTCAGACAAACCGGCAGCGATGTGGATGGCGTTCACGCCCGATCGCAAAGGCGAACACCCGCAGGAACATCTCAAGCACTTCGAGGACATCATCCACGCTGACGGCTTCGCGGGCTACGACGCGCTGTACGACGACAAACGCACACAGTCGGCATGCTGGGCACATGCAAGGCGCAAGTTCTACGAGCTGACGAAGTCCAGCCCGTCGCCAGCTGCCGGCGAGGCGGTTCGCCGAATCGCGGCGCTCTATGCGATCGAAGATCTGATTAAGGGCGAACCACCGGACAAACGCGCGCGCATCCGACAAGAACACAGTCGACCACTACTCGATAGCATGCGAGCATGGCTGGATGGCTTGCTGCCAACCCTATCGAGCAAATCGGCGCTGGCCGGTGCCATCCAATACGCGCTAAACCGATGGGAAGCGCTGAACACGTTCGTCCATGACGGACGTGCCGAGATAGATAACAACGCCGTGGAGCGCTCGCTTCGTGCCGTCGCGCTCGGGCGCAAAAACTATCTGTTCGCGGGTTCCGAGTCCGGCGGCGAACGCGCTGCGGCGATGTACAGCCTCATCGGCACGGCCAAGCTAAACGGTGTTGAGCCCGAGTCTTACCTACGTGAGGTTCTCGCGCAAATCGCCGAGCATCCGGTAAATCAAATCGATGATTTATTGCCGTGGAACATCGGCAGCAGCAAACTTCCCGAAGCTTAAAACGCCAGAATAAGTCCCCACTTCACGCGAAGTGGGGACTTACACGCACGCCACACCTGCAAATAAATCCGTCAGTACAAGATGCCGTGGCTCGACGCTTACGCATATTGCACCCCGCGATCGCTATGCACAATCAGTCCACGTGGCGGGCGACGTTGCCAATACGCCGAACGCAATGCATTGCAGACCAGTGTCGCATCGATGCGATCGGACATCGACCATCCCACGATACGCCGGCTTCCCAGGTCCAAGATCGCGGCCAGATACAGCCAGCCTTCGCCCGTCGATAAATACGTGATATCTGCGACCCACGCTCGATTCCGCTCCCAGCCGTCAAAGCGACGTGCCAATACATTGGGTGCCACAGGCAATCGATGCGCCGAGTCCGTCGTTGCTTTCCATGCCCGCTTGTACACGGACCGTAACCCCTGACGCACAAGGCTTCTACGCACGCGCTCAGCGCTCGTTTTTACGCCCTGCGCGGCCAGTTCCTTCACCAGTCGCGGGCGGCCGTACGTGGCGCGACTTCGCGCATGTAACATCGACACCTGGGCATCCAGATCGGCTCGACGCCGCGCGCTTTCGCTGGGCTTTCGCACGCGCCACTGGCAGTAACCGCTGCGCGAGACGCCCAACACCCGACATAGTCTGCTGACGTCATATTGGTCGCGGCTAGCGTCGATCCATGCATACTTCACCGCGACCCTTTCGCGAAGTATGCCGTGGTGGGTTCAATGGGTCGTCGCAACAGCCTCGCGTAGTTTATCGGCCGGAGACATGAAGCCCAAGGTCTTTCTCGGCCGTTCATTGAGGCGCGCTGCGATTTTGTTCAGTTGCGCCTGCGAGTATTGATCAAGCTGCGTACCATGGAGCAGATACTGTCGCAGAAGTCGGTTCGTATTTTCGTTGGTGCCGCGTTGCCAGGGACTTCGTGGGTCACAGAAGTAGACCTTCACATCCGTGGCGATCGTGAAGTCTTTGTGGTTTGCCAATTCTATGCCACGGTCCCAGGTGAGCGTCTTGCGTAGATGCTGCGGCAACCGCTTTACCTCGCGTTTAAGGCCCGCCACAACGCTCACCGTGTCCTTGCCTTTAACCTTGACGAGGATGGTGAACCTTGAGCGCCGCTCGACCAGCGTGGCGACGTGAGTATTGTTCGCGCCGCTGACAAGATCGCCCTCCCAGTGCCCAGGCACGGCGCGGTCGGCCGCTTCGGGCGGGCGCTCGTGAATCGAAACAGCCCCAGCTATCTTGTTGCGCGCGCCCTTGGTGCTGGAGAAGCGCGAATGACGCATCTTGCGCTGGGTCCGCAAATGATACTGCAACGCTTTCTTTAGAACGCCGCGCGCCTGCACAAACAGGCTACGATAGATCGTTTCGTGTGACACGCGCATCGACTCGTCATCGTCGGAGCTTAAGTCAGCCGCTTACTTGTTCCGCAGACCATTCGCGAGAGAGCTTACGTTCAACAGCGTAGCGCAAGCGCGGGTTGCGCTCCAGCAGGCAATCTTTGGGACGCAAGCTAACCTTCAAGGCTCTCTCATCGGCGTCCAGAGCCCGATAGTGGCCCGTTCCACCGTTACGCGCAATCTCACGCGAAATGGTGGATGGCGCACGATGCAACTCACGCGCTATGGCCCGAATGGAAAGCCCGGCTGACACGCCGCGCGAAATCTCTTCACGTTCACTGAGAGTCAATGCCCGCGACGATCGCTTGCGCACAGCAGGGCTGTAACCTCCGCATAGCCGGATTACGCCGTAGATCGATCCGGCTGGTTTGCCCAGCGCTTTGCCGATGCCAAGAAACGATTCTCCGGCGCGCCACCTCCGCCAAACTTCCGCCTTGCCTTCTGTCGGCAACCCAGGCCTTCCCATCTGTGCCATTCGTCAACCCTCCCTCATTCGATATTAATAGGAAGGTGTTGCAATGACCCATCGAACCCACCGTCGCTTTTGAGAGAATCTCCACGTCCAGTTTCGCACTTGCCAACTCTTTGCGAAGCCGACTGACCTCCGCTTCCAGCTCCGAGACGCCCGGCTTGGTGCGACTAGTCGGCACCGGCGTGCTAGCCGCTGACGCAGCACCTTCACGCTGCTGCTTGCGTGCCCAGTTGCCGATCGTCGCCACCGGCACGCCAAGACGACGTGCTGCCTCGTTGTGCCCAACAGAATTTGCCAGCCTTGCCGCTTCCACTCGGAATTCCTCCGTGTAGCGACGATACGGTACGTTTTTTTCGCCCATCTCGACCTCCGTTCAACAGATTATCTAACATCTCTGCTGTACGTCGTTTCGAGGCATGGTCAGACGAAGCTTGACGATCGCCGTGGACGGATCACTGGGGAAATAGCGCTCCGCAAGACCACCAAGGGTCACTAATTGCTTATTGTGCGCACCCAAGAAACCAAAATTCGACGAATCCATCGTTTCCCCAGTCCATTACTGCGTGGCCAGCGTCGCTTGCGTCGTGCACCACAGAAAGATCAGTCAGTTGACGCCGCTATTATCTTAAAATTCGAAGGCGAATGCTAACGCGGTAAATGTCGCTACGCCAGCGTTGCGGCATTCAATCCGTGTTTCTCAAAAGATCAGAGAATGGCGCGATAGGTTATGAGCATCTTAGTGGTTTGAACCAAACCTTGGCGCAGCAACATGTCCAGGTAGTGGTCCACGTCGATCGGTGGATTTTTCAGCTGGGCTCGCTGGCGCTGTGCGGCCGACACGACCGCAGCCGCGTCTAGGTCCAATAGGTTGTCCACGAACTCATCGGGATGCTGTGATTCGATTCCGTAGGGGGCCAGGATCTCTGCCGGGAAGTCCCTCTGATTAAAGGTCACAATCACGCTTGCCCCGCAACGAATTGCCGCCGCCAGCACATGACGGTCGTCCGGATCCGGCAAAGCTAGCCCCGCCACAAGCGCTTCATAGTCCTCCACCAAGCAATCAGGGATCGCGCGATCCATCAGATCGGATGTCCGGTCGACCTGTACCTTAGTAAGATCAGGACGGTTGATCAGTAGATTGCGCTTCCACTCCTCATGAATCGTCTGGCTCCATCGCGCCCGAAATCTTCCTGACAATGCCAGCCACATGAGGAAGTCGCGCAGAGGCGCGGGATAAAGAACGCATGCGTCGTAGACGACCGTGAAGGGAGAATGTCTCATTCATATCCCATTCTCAACTCCTGCGACTGCTGGGCGAGTTCAGCCAACGCTTGCGCGCTGGCGTTCTCACGCACCTCCTTGTACTGCATCAAGTCGGCAAACCTTACCCTACGGTGCTTGCCGGTCCGATGAAACGCCAACACCCCATCCTCCAGCAATTTGACCAGATGGGGACGGGATACGTTGAGCAGATCCGCCGCCTCTTGAGTTGTCAATTCCGCATGGACCGGCACGACCTTCACGGCGTTGCCATCGGCCAGTTCAGCCAGAATGTCCACTAGCAGACGCAGTGCCGAGGTAGGAAGCTCCACTTGGTGTGCTTGCTGCTGCTTATCAACAATCTGGATGTACTGCGTTTCAAATTGGGTAGCCAAAAAGGCCGCCAAGGCACGCTGTCCCTGCACGGCCGCCTTCATCTCGCCCTCGGCGGGCAAACTCATCTTGGAATGGGCAGTGGTGTTCATGGCGGTTCCTGGTAAAAAGCGACTACGCGAACATATTATTCGAAATATTCGAAAAACGCAATAATCGAAACGCGCACCGCCCACAAGTACGTTTGACGATCTATGGCGCCCGTTAGCACCAAGCAAAAAGCCCGCGAATTCGCGGGCTTCCGGGTGTTTAACGGCTAGCTATCGCGGGTCGATGTCGACCGTCAAATCATTCCCACTCGATCGTCGCGGGCGGCTTGCCCGAAATATCGTACACAACCCGATTGATCCCGCGCACTTCGTTGATGATCCGGTTCGACACATGGCCGAGCAGCTCATGCGGCAGGTGTGCCCAATGCGCCGTCATGAAATCCTGCGTCTGCACTGCGCGCAAGGCCACCACATAGTCATACGTCCGGCCATCGCCCATCACGCCGACGCTCTTCACCGGCAAGAACACGGCGAACGCCTGGCTCGTCAATTCGTACCAGGTCTTGCCGGTCTTCTCGCAGGCAAAACGCGGATCACGCAGCGTTTCGATAAAAATCGCATCGGCGCGGCGCAGCAGGTCGGCGAATTCACGCTTCACTTCGCCGAGGATGCGCACGCCCAGGCCCGGGCCCGGGAAGGGGTGGCGATACACCATTTCCGGCGGCAGACCCAGTTCAATACCCAACTCGCGCACTTCGTCCTTGAACAATTCGCGCAACGGCTCGACCAGCTTCAATTGCATGTCTTCCGGCAAACCGCCCACATTGTGGTGGCTCTTGATCTTCGCCGCGCCCTTCTTGCCATGCCCGGCCGATTCGATCACGTCCGGATAGATCGTGCCCTGCGCCAGCCACTTCGCCGACGTCAGCTTCGCCGACTCCGCCTTGAACACTTCGACGAACTCACGACCAATGATCTTGCGCTTCGCTTCCGGATCGCTGACACCCGCCAGCTTGCCGAGGAAGTCCGTGCTGGCGTCCACGTGGATCACCTTGACGCCCAGATTGTCGGCGAAGGTCTTCATCACCTGCTCCGCCTCGTTCAGGCGCAACAGGCCATGATCGACGAACACACAGGTCAATTGGTCGCCGATCGCCTGATGCAGCAGCGCAGCGGCCACCGACGAATCCACGCCACCCGACAAGCCCAGAATCACCTGCTCGTTACCCACCTGCGCACGAATCTTCTCGACCGCTTCGGAGACGTAGTTGCCCATCGCCCAATCGGCCTTCGCCCCGCAGATGTCCAGCACGAAGCGACGCAGGATCGGCGTACCCTGCTTCGTATGCGTCACTTCCGGATGGAACTGCACCGCGTAAAAGCCCTTTTCCTCATTCGCCATCGCGGCGATCGGGCAGGACGGCGTCGACGCCATCAGCTTGAACCCCTCCGGCAAGGCTTCGACCTTGTCGCCATGGCTCATCCACACGTCCAACATGCCATGACCTTCGGCCGTGGCATAGTCCTCGATGCCGTCGAGCAGCTTCGTGTGGCCGTGCGCGCGCACCGCCGCATAACCGAATTCACGCGTGTTGCTGCTTTGCACCTTGCCGCCCAACTGCTCCGCCATCGCTTGCATGCCGTAGCAGATCCCGAACACCGGCACGCCGATGGCAAACACCGCATCCGGCACGCGGGGGGTGTCGCCCTCGGTTACCGAGCTCGGGCCGCCAGACAGAATGATGCCCTTCGGCGCGAACTCGCGAATGAATGCCTCGCTCACATCATACGGATGGATTTCCGAGTAGACGTGTGCTTCGCGCACGCGACGGGCGATCAATTGCGTGACCTGGGAACCGAAATCGAGAATGAGGATCTTGTCGTGCATCGTGGCTAGCATGCGAACATGCGCTGGAATGGAAGGTTATAAGAGGTGCTGCTCGATGTCCTGCTCGTGTGTCGCGTCGTCGTGTCTTCGCGCCATACGTTCAATCTTGTCTCGTGGGGGACGCTCTCCGGCATCCCGCTACTCTGCCCATCTTCTACTGCATCGGCCTCCCCGCGAAGCACCAACGGAAGCGTTGGAGGGGCGCCAGATCCGATAAGGCATCCTTAAAACGCCGGTGGCACGCGACGCGGTTCGGACTCCGCGTCCGGCACACCCGCGACCGGACTGCCGATATACGGATCGCGCTGCAGCGGCGGCGCAACCGCCGTTCGTTCACGCCTCTGCGTTCCCCGCGCCGCCGCCTGCCCTTCGGCAAATCGTCGACGCTCCAGACGTTCGCGGCGCCCCACCATCGACGCCAATCTGGCTTGCACCAGACCCAAAACGACGATGGCGATCGCCACGATCGGCACGATAAACGTCAGATCGTCCTGCATGGCCGGCTGGTGATACCTTACCTGCCAGACGAGAACCACGGCCCCGGCAAGCCACTGCACGTGGCCAGCCACCCAGGCAATCGTTGCACTCGCCGGGCCTCGCACCATGCCCGCCAACAGCATCCACGCAAAGCCCAACAGGAAGACGCCGAGCAGTTGTCCGATCAGCGCCGGCGAACTGGCCAGCGGCGCCAATGGCGCCGACACCGTCAACCACGGCGTCATCAGGAAAAAAAGCCCTAGCAACGCGACGAACACCGCGTTGATCGCGAGAAACGTCCGTAGCAAGGGCTTCATGACCTGTTACTCCATTTGGTAGTTAGGCGCTTCTTTCGTGATCTGTACGTCATGCACGTGCGACTCGCGAATACCTGCCGACGTGATCTGAACGAATTCCGCCTTCTCGTGCAATTCGTCGATCGTCCGGCAACCGCAATAGCCCATGCTCGACTTGATACCGCCAGTCAGCTGGAACAGGATCGGCGTCAACGCGCCCTTGTAGGGCACGCGCCCTTCGATCCCTTCCGGTACCAGCTTCTCGACATTCGCCGAGCTGTCCTGGAAGTAACGGTCCGCCGCGCCGTCCTTCATCGCGCCAACCGAACCCATGCCGCGGTAGGACTTGAACGAGCGACCCTGATACAGGAACACCTCGCCCGGTGCCTCATCAGTGCCGGCGAACATGCCGCCCATCATCACCGCATTCGCGCCGGCCGACAGCGCTTTCGACACATCGCCGGAATAGCGGATACCGCCATCACCGATCAGCGGCACGCCCGTCCCCTTCAACGCTTCGGCGACGTTTGCAATCGCCGTGATCTGCGGCACGCCAACACCGGCGACGATCCGCGTCGTGCAGATCGAGCCCGGGCCGATCCCGACCTTGACGCCGTCCGCGCCATATTCGACCAAAGCACGCGCCGCCGCTGCCGTCGCGATATTGCCGCCGATGACTTCCACGCCGTCGTAGTTGCGCTTGACCCACTTGACGCGATCCAGCACGCCCTGGCTGTGGCCATGCGCCGTGTCGACGACGATCACATCGACGCCGGCTTTCACCAGGGCATCGACGCGCTCGTCGGAATCCTTACCGACGCCCACGGCCGCGCCCACGCGCAGCTTGCCTTGCTCGTCCTTGCTGGCTGCCGGATGTTCGGTCGCCTTCAGAATGTCTTTCACCGTCATCAAGCCGCGCAACTCGAACGCGTCGTTAATCACCAGCACGCGCTCCAGACGGTTCGTGTGCATCAGCTCTTTGGCTTCTGCCAACGACGCACCTTCCTTCACCGTGATCAGGCGCTCGCGCGGCGTCATCACCGTGCGCACTTCTACATCGAGGCGCGGCTCGAAACGCAAGTCGCGGTTCGTGACGATACCGATCACCGTCGATCCCTCGACGACCGGGAATCCGGAGATGCCATGCAGGCGGGACAGTTCCAACACATCGCGCACGCGCATATCGCCGGTCACCGTGATCGGGTCGCGAACGACGCCGGACTCATACCGCTTCACGCGCAGTACTTCCCGCGCCTGTTCGGCAGCGGTCAAGTTCTTATGGACGATACCGATACCACCCGATTGGGCCATGGCGATTGCCAGACGGCCTTCCGTCACCGTATCCATCGCCGCGGAAACCAGCGGAATGTTCAGTGAGATGTTGCGGGTCAGTCGGGTTTTGAGGACCGTATCGGTCGGCAGGACGTTCGAAAACGCCGGAACAAGAAGCACATCATCGAACGTGAGTGCGGTTTGGATCAGACGCATGGCAAATCCTATAGGCGCAAAAGCAGATTATACGCGAGTCCGAGGCGCCGGGAAATGGGGAGGGCAGCCGGAAACAGGGGCAGCCATGCTATTCTCGCCGTCTTTTGTAGCCGTTTGTAGACACGCTGGAGCAGTAGGGATGGAGAAGTCGATGCGCGGAGGCGTCGCGTACGGAGTCGGTTCCGGCGCGCTATGGGGCCTGGTCTTCCTGGCACCGGCAGTCATTCCCGACTTTACGACCATCGAGCTGAGCGCCGGGCGCTACCTCGCCTACGGCATCGTGTCGCTGCTGGCGGTGCTCATTTCGGGCCGCGCTTCCGCGCTGGCACTGCTGCGCAAGGTTCGCGCCGAGCACTGGTGGCTGGCCGCGCGACTCGCGCTGATCGGCAATCTCGTCTATTACGCGCTTCTCAGCGCCGCCGTCCAGGCCGTCGGTGTCGCCGCCACATCGCTGATCATCGGCACGCTGCCCGTGACCATCACGCTGCTCGGCTCCCGAGGACGCGACATCGCGTCGCCGGCTGACCGCCCGGCCGCGCAATCGTCCACCATCGCACGTCTCGCTCAGCCACGGCTACGCGATCTCGCGCCTGCCCTGCTGCTGATTCTGCTCGGCATCGCCTGCGTCAATGCCGATGTATTTTCCTGGCACGGCGCCACCGAAATCGGCGGCGGAGGCGACGACGCGGACCGGCGTCAAGCGCTGTTGGGCGTCGCCGCCGCGCTCGGCGCGCTGGCGGCCTGGACCTGGTACGCCGTCGGCAATGCCCGGGGATTGGAAGCACACCCGACGTTCTCGAATGCCGAATGGTCCGTCCTCCAAGGACTGGTCAGCGGCGTGATGGCCCTCGTGATCTGGGGCGTGCTGTTGGCACTGCCCTTGCCGCTCGGCAATGCGCTGGGCAGCCGCCATGCTCCCGTCGATCGTCAGATCGTGTTCTGGGCGGTCAATATCGCGCTGGCGCTGGGCGCATCCTGGCTCGGCAACACGCTGTGGAATGCGGCAGCACGACGCCTGCCGCTGACGCTGTCGGGGCAGATGATCGTGTTTGAGACTTTGTTTGCGCTGCTCTACGGTTTTGTCCACGCGCAGCGCTTTCCGCGCCCATTGGAAGGCGCGGCGATTCTGCTGCTGGGCGTGGGCGTAATGTGGTCGGTGCGCCTGCACGCGCCAGCGCCGCGGCAATCCGCCGCGCCCACAGGCGCCGATCGCTGAGCCGATTCGACGTGCGAATCAGCGTGCGGATCCCGCTGCAACACCACGTGCGAATCAACGATGTTCTTTGACCACCCATCTGCGGCCTTCACGGCTGCCGCCCCGACGCGTTTTGGCCACCCGGCGCGCACGCGCGACTTTCGGATCCACCATGAGCGGTCGATAGATCTCGATGCGATCGCCTGCCCGCACCGGATCGTCGAGCGCACGCACCTTGCCGTATACGCCCACTTTCTGCGTCGTGATGTCGATTTCCGGATGCGTCGACAGCACCCCGCTGCGGGTCAATGCCTCGCGTACCGAAATCGATGCCGGCACCGTAACCGACTGCAGCACCTGCACGCCCGGCGCGAGATAACACACTTCGATATCGATCAGATCCGTCCCTGAGGCCCCCGCCAAGGTCGCGGGGACCCCGAGCGCCGAAGCGTCCACTGCCGCGCGCTGCACCGCCGTCAGCCCTTCACCGCTTGCCATAGCGGGTCTCGGCGCGCTTGACGAAGGAATCGACGAAAGTATTGGCGATCATATTGAAGACCGGGCCGATAATTTTTTCGACGATGAAATTCGTGAATTCGTAATGCAGGGCAAACTCGATCTTGCAGGCGTCCTCCCGGAGCGGCGTAAACCGCCAGCTACCGGTGAAATTCTTGAAGGGACCCTCGCGGAACTCCATATCGATGCGCGTGGGCCGCTGCTGGACGTTGTGCGTGGCAAACTGTTGCTTGACCCCCTTGAAGCTGATCAGGATGCGGGCATCCATCGACGTGTCGTCGGAATGCAGCACCTCGACCCCGCCACACCAGGGGAGGAAATTCGGATAATCGGCCACGTCGGTGACGAGATCGTACATCTGCGCGGCAGAGTACCGAATGAGAAGCGTTTTCTGGACGTCGGCCATAAAAGATGATACGAAAGATGCCGCGGCAATCGAGCGATGCCGCGCAAGCGTTTTGCTAGAATGTCAATTTTATCCGACTTGGCCGGATTAGACGGTGACCCGCCCATAATGAGCATTGCAGAAAACAAACGCGCGCATTTCGATTACTTCATCGAAGAGCGCTATGAGGCCGGGATCGTGCTGGAAGGCTGGGAAGTCAAGGCCATTCGCGCGGGCCGCGCACAGATCAAGGAAGGCTATGTGGTGATCCGCGACGAGGAGCTATGGCTGCTCGGCGCGCACATCAGCCCCTTAGGCTCGGCCTCCACGCACGTCAACCCCGACCAGACGCGACTCCGTAAGCTGTTGCTGCACGGCGCCGAGATCAAGAAGCTGATCGGGCGGGTGCAACAGCGCGGCTATACGCTCGTGCCACTGAACCTGCATTTCGCCCGCGGCCTGATCAAGTGCGATATCGGTCTGGCAAAGGGGAAAAAGCAGCACGACAAGCGCGAAACCGAGAAGACACGGGACTGGGAACGTGAAAAGGCCCGCATTCTGCGGACCTCTTCCTGAGCGGCGATCATCGATCACCGATCTCTGGTCGCAAATCGATACCGTGACCAACGCCTTTGTCCGGCTCCCACGTGTGCGAGCCGGACGACGACGGTGATGTCTTAACGCGTCGCTTTGCCGCCGAATCCCAACGGCGAGGCGCCCCCCACTTTGCCCCCGCCGGCCTGCACGATCTGCAATGCCGACGCGATCATCGTGCTCATATCGGCCATATTGCCGGGTACGATCAAGGTATTGCCCGTTTTCGCCAGATTGGCGAACGCGGCGACATACTGCTCCGCAACCTTCATATTCACGGCTTCCAGCCCGCCGGGGTTCTGCATCGCGACCGCCACGGCCTGAATTGCCTCGGCGTTCGCCTTTGCCACGGCCAGGATCGCCTGCGCTTCCCCTTCCGCACGATTCATCGCCGCTTGACGCTCGCCCTCGGATTGCTGGATCGCTGCCTGGCGCGAGCCGTCGGCGATATTGATCTGTTCCTGACGCCGTCCTTCGGACGCAGCGATCAACGCGCGCTTCTCCCGTTCAGCGGTAATCTGCGACTGCATCGCGCGAAGGATTTCCGCCGGCGGCGTCAGATCCTTGATTTCGTAGCGCAGGACTTTGACGCCCCAGTTCGCGGCGGCCTCGTCGAGCGAGTCCACGACGCCGCGATTGATCGACTCGCGCTCCTCGAAGGTCTTGTCCAGCTCCAACTTCCCGATGACCGAGCGGAGCGTCGTTTGCGACAACTGCGTGATCGCCATGACGAAATTGCTCGACCCGTACGAGGCCTTCATCGCGTCCGTTACTTGGAAATACAAGACCCCATCCACCTGCAACTGCGTGTTGTCACGCGTGATACATACCTGGCTCGGCACATCCAACGCGATTTCCTTCAGCAAATGCTTATAAGCGACCCGATCGACAAAGGGGATGACGATCGTCAATCCCGGCGACAAGGTGGCGTTATAGCGGCCCAGCCGTTCGATCACCCACGCATGCTGCTGCGGGACGATCTTGACTGCGCGTGCGATGACGACGATAACCACGACCAACAACACCAATGCGATCAAATTCCCTTCCATACTTCCCCCTCGTTCAGTGATCCCCTCCCATTCGGCCTACGCGCGGTCTACACCGATCCGTGACGAACAGCGGGGATTTCCTGTTAATGGCATTTAGCGAAACACACGCCCTATCGGTGATCCGCGTCGCTTATCGCATCCGACGCCTCGCCGCCGGCATCGACGGCTTGCAGGACCAGCCGAATGCCGTCCATGCCGACAATCCGATATCGTCCCGCCTCCAACTGCGCCGGCGGCGGCTCGCCGATCGCGTGCCACTCGGTTCCCCGATATCGCACGCGGGTACGATTGCCCGCGTCCCAGGCCTTGACCTCGACCTCGGCGCCGATATCCAACAGCTGGGAGGCGCCCGCCGCTGCCGCGTCGCCGTACCACGATGCGGCGCGCGCAGACGGTCCCGGCAGCGCATCGTTCGACGACGCGCGCCATAGCGCGCCCGACATATCGCCCGACGCCGAGCGCGCCGCCGCCCGCTTTCGAGACAGGCGGCAGCGATGCAATACCCCGAGCAACAGCAGGGCCAAGACCGCCGCCGTCGTCATTTGCATCGCAATGGATGCCCCCATCAAATGGGAGACCCCGGCCGCAGCCAAGCCGATCGAGATCATCAACAGATAGAAGGTCCCGGTGAGCAATTCCGCCACCAGTAGCACTCCGGCTGCCGCCCACCATCCCCACGTCAGTGCATTCTCAGTCATGCGTTTTGCAACCCCTCTTCTGTCCGGCTCGACCGGGCAAGCGCCTGTCATAACGTTGTGAAGACGATAACATTATTGCGTGAACAACCTTCCAATCTATCGCGGTTGCAGCGCATAACTGAAAGAGCCGACGCGTCGATCCTCGCGCGCAATGCAAAACACCCCGATAGATCGTGCACGAGCCACGATCTATCGGGGTGTTTCAAGATCAGTCGGTGCGCGATGGCGAGGGCAACGCCTCTCGCCATCGCGCACCGCCGACGACGCGCCTACTTCTTCGCCAGCGCCTTCCAGGTATCGATCACCGTATCCGGGTTCAGCGAAATCGAGGCGATGCCTTCATCGGCCAGCCATTGCGCGAAGTCCGGGTGATCGGACGGCCCTTGACCGCAGATACCCACATACTTGCCCTGCTTCTTGCACGCGTCGATCGCGCGCTTCAACAGGAACTGGAGCGCCGGATCGCGCTCGTCGAAGTCCTTCGCCAGCAACTCGAGGCCCGAGTCGCGATCCAGGCCCAGCGTCAGCTGCGTCAGATCGTTGGAACCGATCGAGAAACCGTCGAAATGCTCGAGGAACTGTTCGGCCAGAATCGCGTTCGACGGCACTTCGCACATCATGATCAGACGCAGACCGTTTTCACCGCGCTTCAGACCGAACTTCGCCAGCAGATCGACGACGCCCTTTGCCTGGGCCAGCGTGCGCACGAACGGCACCATGATCTCGACGTTGTTCAGGCCCATTTCCTCACGGACCCGCTTCAACGCAAGGCATTCCATCTCGAATGCCTCGGCGAACGACTCCGAGACATAGCGCGATGCACCGCGGAAACCCAACATCGGGTTTTCTTCGTCCGGCTCGTAGCGCGTACCGCCGATCAACTTCTTGTACTCGTTCGACTTGAAGTCCGACAGACGGACAATCACCGGCTTCGGATAGAACGCCGCGCCGATCGTCGCGATCCCTTCCGTCAACTTGTCGACATAGAACGCACGCGGCGAAGCATGGCCACGCGCAACGCTTTCGACGGCCTTCTTCAGGTCGGCATCGATGTTCGGATAGTCGAGAATCGCCTTCGGGTGAACGCCGATATTGTTGTTGATGATGAATTCAAGACGCGCCAGGCCCACGCCGCCGTTCGGCAACTGGCTGAAATCGAACGCCAGTTGCGGGTTACCGACGTTCATCATGATCTTGACCGGAATCTCCGGCAACTCGCCACGCTCGACCTCGGTCACTTCGGCTTCCAGCATACCGTCGTAGATCTTGCCTTCGTCGCCTTCCGCGCACGAAACCGTCACCAGCGCGCCATCCTTCAGCACGTCGGTCGCGTTGCCGCAACCGACGACTGCCGGCACGCCCAACTCACGCGCAATGATCGCCGCGTGGCAGGTCCGACCGCCACGGTTCGTGACGATCGCCGCCGCGCGCTTCATCACCGGCTCCCAATTCGGGTCGGTCATGTCCGCCACGAGCACGTCGCCCGGTTGAACACGGTCCATTTCCGCCGCATCACGGACGACACGCACGGTACCTGCACCAATCTTCTGACCGATGGCACGGCCGGTCGTCAGGATCGGCGCCTGGCCCTTCAGCTTGAAGCGTTGCTCGACCTTGCCGGCCGACTGGCTCTTAACCGTTTCAGGACGTGCCTGCAGGATGAAAATCTTGCCGTCGCGACCGTCCTTGCCCCACTCGATATCCATCGGACGACCGTAGTGCTTCTCGATGATCACGGCGAACTTCGCCAGCTCGATGACGTCTTCATCGGAAATCGAGAAACGGTTACGTTGGTCGCTCGGGACATCGACGGTCTTCACGCGGCCTTCCTCGCCGGCCTGCGTGAATTCCATCTTGATCAGCTTCGAGCCGATCGAGCGACGAATGATCGGGTATTTGCCGTCCGCCAGCGTTTTCTTGAAAACGTAGAATTCATCCGGGTTCACGGCGCCTTGGACGACCGTTTCGCCCAGACCATAGCTCGACGTGATGAACACGGCATCGCGGAAACCGGATTCCGTATCCAACGTGAACATGACGCCCGAGGCGCCCACGTCCGAACGCACCATCCGTTGCACGCCGGCCGACAGTGCGACCTCGGCGTGTTCGAAGCCCTTATGGACGCGATACGAAATAGCGCGGTCGTTATACAGCGACGCGAAGACCTGTTTGATAGCGATCAGAACGTTGTCGATGCCTTCGACGTTCAGATAGCTTTCCTGCTGACCCGCGAACGACGCGTCGGGCAAATCCTCGGCGGTGGCCGAAGAACGCACGGCGAACGACAGCTCGGCCGGCGAACTACCGGTCAGCACGTCGAACTGCTCGCGGATCTGCTTTTCGAGTTCCGGCTGCAACGGCGCATCGATGATCCATTGGCGGATCAGCTTGCCCGACTCGGCCAGCACCTTCACATTGTCGACATCGAGGCCGATCAACTTGTCGGCGATGCGCGCCGTCAAATCGTTGAAATGCAGGAAATCGCGGAAGGCTTGCGCCGTCGTCGCAAAACCGGTGGGCACGGCAACGCCCGCGTCCGCCAATTGGCTGATCATCTCGCCAAGCGACGAGTTCTTGCCGCCGACGGTATCGACGTCTTCCTTTCGTAATTGTTCGAACGGTAGAACCAGTGCGTCCAACGCTCCTTGTTGAGTGGTTTGCGTCATGTTACAGCCCCTAAAGTAAAAAAAATCTTTACCTGCCGATTGGGCCAGGCAAGGTCGCGCCACAAACAAAAGCACTGCGCCACCGGAACATACCGGCGCAGAGATAATTGCCCAGGCTGCGAAACCATGCGCATCGTCAAGCAGTTGGATAAATGCGCGCGGTACCCTTTTATCGGGCGACTGCACTCGCTTATCGAACGAACTCGCGAAACGGCAAAAACCGGCTGCTATCCACCGCGCATCGCGGCGGCACCCACCCCGCCGGCGCGGCATGTTCCCGCTTACAAGGAGGGCGGGTAGACCATTGTACCGTGCTATTCTACCGTGGCGGGCACCCATCTGCGTGCCACTGATGACGGCCCTCCCGCTTTGACGAGCGGGAGGGCCGTCCGACGGTGCTTCGGGCCGTTCTCGGCCGACACGCGTCATTTTTTATCGTTCTTTCGAGTCAATCTGCCTTGACTACTCCGCCCACCGTTTACGTGGTGTCCGATGGCACCGGCATCACCGCCGAAACCTTCGCGCATTCGATCCTTTCTCAATTCGACCTGCGATTCCGACTCGTGCGCGTCCCCTTCGTCGATGATCCCGACAAAGCCTATGCGGCGGCGCGGACGATCAACAATGCGACGGCCGCCGACGGCAAACGCCCGATCGTGTTCACGACGCTGGTCGACAGCGTGTCGAATGCCATTGTCAAAGGCGCCAATGCGCTGGTGCTGGATATGTTCCAGACCTTCGTCGAACCGCTCGAGAACGAGCTCGGTATCAAATCGAGCCACGAAATCGGACGGGGCCACAAGAAAGCCGATACCGACGAATACAAGAATCGCATCGAGGCCATCAATTTTTCGCTGGAACACGACGACGGCCAGTCGAACCGCAATCTCGCCGAAGCCGACGTGATCCTGGTCGGCGTGTCACGGTGCGGCAAGACGCCGACGACGCTCTATCTGGCCATGCAATACGGCGTCAAAGCGGCGAACTATCCGTTGATTCCGGAAGACTTCGAGCGGCGTAAATTGCCGTCGGGGCTGTCCGAATTCAAGTCCAAGCTGTTCGGGCTGTCGATCGAGCCCGCCCGCCTGTCCGAGATCCGTAATCAACGGCGCCCCGGCAGTAAGTACGCGGCCTTGGAAAACTGTCGCTACGAGATCAATGAGGCCGAAGATTTGATGCGCCGCGAAGGGATTCGCTGGCTGTCGTCGACTCACAAGTCGATCGAGGAGATCGCGACGACGGTGCTGCAGGAAATCAAGATCGAACGCGCGGTGTACTGAGCTGTCGCGTCTGCTCGAACAGGCAGACCGCCGCGGCCGCGGCGACGTTCAAGGACTCGATGCGGCCCGGCTGCGGAATCGTCAGGCGTACCGCCGCGCGTTCGCGCCAGAAGGCCGATACGCCGGCGCCCTCGTTGCCCATGACCCAGGCCAGCGGACGACAGAGATCGGCCTCGTATATCGATTCGCTCGCGTGCGAATCCGTGATCACCACCGGTACGCCGAGTACCGCCGCAACGGCGTCGGACGGCGCCTGTTCGACGATGCGCATGACGAAGTGTGCGCCCATCGCGGCGCGCAGCACCTTCGTCGACCAGACGGTGGCCGTGCCTGGCAGGCAAAACGCCAGTGTGACGCCTGCCGCCGCCGCGCTGCGAAGGATCGAACCGACATTGCCCGCGTCCTGCACGCCATCCAGGATCACGCAGTTCTGCACGATTCGGGCATGCCCTTCATCGGCATCGCCTGGCACATCATCGCGACCACCATCGCCCGCACGCGCGGCCGCGATGGACGTCGATGACGACGCCGGCAAGCACAGCGACGCCAACGTAATCTGGGGTGCGGCGATCAACAGCAAGATGCCGATACCACCATCGGACACCGGCGACACCTGTTCGAACAAGCCGTCGTCGAACACAGTCGTACGATCAAGCCATAGTGCGTGAATCCGCACGAGAATCGCGCGGACATCGTCACGCGCGGCTGCCGATTGCGACACCACGACCCGCTCCAGCGGCATCGCATCGCGCTGTCCCGTCGTGCGACCGTCCGATGCAGCGGCCAGCGCCGCGCGATCGGCCGTCAGCGCTTGCAGATAGGCGTCCGCCAGATGCACGCCCTCAAGAATCGCCACGCCCTCGCGGCGCTGTTTCTGCGCGGCGCCGGCAAGCGTGCGTAAGCGTTTGAACAATGCATTGGATCGCGATTGCACGATCGGCATCGCGGTAAGATCGAGCGACATCGTCACGGGGCCGACCTCGCGTCACCGCCTTGCATGTCGCTGGTTTGCGTCGTGAACGCCGGCGGCACTGCAGCCGATGCATCGTTCCCTTCACCGATCGTCGCGGTCGGCGCGACGGAGATGTCGGTCGAGGTCTGCGCCGCCTCGATACGCGCCCAGGCTTCCCGCACCGGCGCAAATGACCGCCGATGGTGCGCACACGGCCCGTGCTCGGCCAGCGCGGCCAGATGTTGCGCGGTGCCGTAGCCCATATGCGCGTTGAAACCGTAATGCGGATGCGCCAGATGCAGCGCCGCCAACTGACGATCCCGCGTCACCTTCGCAAGAATCGATGCCGCGGAAATCGACGGCACCAAGGCATCGCCGCCAACAACCGCTTCGGCGCGGACGGCGATGGCCGGGCAGCGATTACCGTCGATATAAGCGATATCGGGCGTGACGTGCAAACCTTCGACCGCGCGGCGCATGGCCAGCATCGTGGCCTGCAGGATATTCAAGGTATCGATTTCCGCGACACTCGCTTCGGCGATCGAGTACGACAGCGCGTTCGCGACGATCTCGTCGTACAGCCGCTCGCGCGTCTTCGCCGACAGCGCTTTCGAATCGTCGAGGCCGGCGATCGGACGCGCCGGATCGAGGATCACCGCGGCAGCCACCACCGTCCCGGCCAAAGGACCGCGCCCCGCTTCGTCGACGCCGCAGGCAAGCTGCCCGGGCACGTCGAAACAGAGCGACGACTGCAACGCCGCCGAGGCGTTACGTCGGGCGCGCTTGGCGGGCGCGGTCGTGGTGGCTTTCGGCGTTTTTGCCATTTTGGGCGCTTTCGTCCCTTCCGTTCCGGCCTTCGCGGCAAGTTTGCGCGGGGTCGTCATTTCACGGCCCCCGGCGCACGCGTGGCGACGCGCAACACGGCCTCGGCGGCCAAGGCGCCGGTGTCCCGCTGCAACGATGCGTGAATGTCGGTGAAAATGGCCTGCAGCTCACGGCGGTTCGCGTCGTCGTGCAGTTGCTTCAGCGTCGCGTCGGCGAGCGCCTGCGGCGTGGCGAAATGCTGCAGGATCTCCGGCACGACAAAGCGCCCGGCGAGCACATTCGGCAGGCCGACATAAGGCAGATAGCCCTGGCGCCGCATGATCTGCCCGGTCAGCCAGGGCACCTTGTAGGAGATCACCATCGGCTTCTTGAACAGTGCCGCTTCCAGCGTCGATGTCCCGCTCTTGATCAGCAAGGCGTCGGCCGCTTCCATGACGTCATGCGATGCCCCGTCGGTTACCGTCAACGGCAATTCCGGATAGGTCGCCAGCAGCGGCGCCAACAAGGCGCGCACGGTCGGCGACGCGGCAGGCAGGACAAAATGCACGTCCGGCTCCCGCTGGTGCATCAGCGCCATCGCCGCGAAAAAGGTCGGGCCGATCAATTGGATTTCGGAGCGGCGGCTGCCTGGCATGACGCCGATCAAGGGACGGTCCGCCGGCAAGCCCAGACGGACACGCGCAGCTGCCGGATCCGGCGTCATCGGGATCATCGTGCCCAACGGATGGCCGACGTACGAGGCGGGAATGCCCGCCTTGTCGTAGATCGCCTTCTCGAACGGAAACACGCAGAGCATATGATCGACCGCCTTGGCGACAGTCTTGATCCGGCCCGCGCGCCAGGCCCAGATCGACGGGCTGACGAAATGCACGACTGGCACGCCGGCCTGCCGTAGCGCCCGTTCGAGCGTGAAATTGAAATCGGGGGCATCGATGCCGACGAAGACCGACGGCGGATCGGCAAGCAGGCGCTGCGTCAACGCGCGGCGGATCCGCAGGATGCCCGGAATGCTCGACAAGGCCTCCACGTAACCACGTACCGCAAGGCGCTCGGCATCCCACCAGGCATCGAAGCCCGCCGCCTGCATGCGCGGACCGCCAATGCCCGTCATCGGCAAGGCATAGGCCGCGCTTTGCGCTGGCGGCGCGCCGACGATGGTCCCCGGACCGGGCAGATACCGCGCGAGACCCTGCATCAGCGCCGCGCCCAACAAATCGCCCGACGCCTCGCCCGCGACCATCGAAATCTGGCGCGTCAGTTGCCCCGCCGCCCGCGCCAATGCGTCTGCGTCATCGACCGCTTCTGTTGCCGCCACCGCCGGTGCCTCGTTCATAAATCAGCGAATGATGCCGCGCTTCGCCGTGTCGATAAACGACAGGAACGCTCCCAACTGCTGCTTGCCCTCGTCCAGCGCATCGAGATCCGTGCGGATCTGCGTCTTCGCTTCTTCGAGCGACAGGCCCGCCTTGTACAAGGTGCGGTAGCCTGAGCGCAATGCGCTGATCTCGGCTGCCGAGAAACCCCGGCGGCGCAGACCTTCCACATTGATACCGTGCGGCGTCGCCTTTTCGCCGGCGGCGATAACGAAGGGCGGCAAATCCTGAACCAGCGCCGAGGCGCCGCCCAGGAAGGAATGCGCGCCGATACGGACGAACTGGTGCACGCCGGACATGCCGCCGAGAATCGCCCAATCGCCCACGGTCACATGACCGGCGATCTGCGCATTGCTCGAGAACACGACGTTATTGCCCACATCGCAGTCATGCGCGATATGCACATAGGCCATGATCCAGTTGTCGTTGCCGATCTTCGTCACGCCCTGATCCTGCGACGTCCCGGTATGGATCGTCGTGAATTCACGGATGACGTTGCGGTCGCCGATTTCGAGACGCGTCGGCTCCCCGGCGTACTTCATATCCTGCGGAGCGCCGCCAACCGAGGCGAAATGCCCGATCCGATTGGCTTCGCCGATGGTCGTATGGCCTTCGATAACCGTATGCGAACCTACGGTCGTTTTCGCACCGATGCGCACATTGGCGCCGATCACCGCGTACGGTCCGATCGTCGCCGAAGAATCGATGTGTGCGCCCGGCTCGATGATCGCTGTCGGATGAATTGTCATGGCTCTCTATCCCGCCAATCTAGCTGGCTTTACCGTCGGTCACGAGCGGCAGCGCGTCGGCTACCGTCGGCTTTTCGATATGCTGCACGGCACAGGTCAAATCGGCTTCCGCCGCCAATTTCCCGTCCACCGAGGCCTTCGCCTTGAATTTGTAGATACTGCGCACCTTGCGCTCGAACGTCACGTCCAGCACCATCTGATCGCCCGGCTCGACCACCTTCTTGAAGCGCGCATTGTCGATACCGGCGAAGTAATACAAGGTCGTCGACGGGTCGTGCGGTTCGGTGTCTTCCGCGAACGTCAGCAAGGCCGCGGCCTGTGCCAGCGCTTCGAGGATCAGGACACCGGGCATCACGGGACGCGTCGGGAAATGACCCTGGAAAAACGGCTCGTTGATCGTCACGTTTTTCAACGCGCGGATGGATTTGTGCGGCACCAGTTCCGTCACGCGATCCACCAGCAGGATCGGGTAACGATGCGGCAGCAGGGTCAAGATCTTGTGGATATCCAGCGTGATCTTGGCGCTCGTATTGTCTTGTTCCATAGTCTTCACTGCTTGTCTTTCAGCGCTGCAACAGCCGCTTCGAGTTGCTTGAGGCGGACGCGCATCGTATCGAGATTGCGCATCACCGCCGCGTTCTTGTTCCAATCCCGGTGCTCGATCGCCGGGAAAGCGCTCGTGTACAGGCCCGGGCGCGTCAAGGACTTCGACACGCCGGACTTTGCCGTCACGATCACCCGGTCGGCCAGCGTCACATGGCCGGCAATGCCTACCGCGCCGCCGATCATGCAATGACGCCCGATCACCGTGCTGCCCGCGATGCCCGCGCACGCGGCAATCACCGTGTAGGCGCCGATGCGGCAGTTATGGGCGATTTGCACCAGATTGTCGATCTTGACCGAATTCTCGATGACGGTATCCGCCATCGCACCGCGGTCGATCGTCGTGTTCGCCCCAATTTCGACATCGTCACCAATCGTGACGGCGCCGACCTGCGGGATCTTGACCCATTCGCCTTCGATATCGGCGCCGTCGCCCTCAGGGAAATCCGGCGCGAAACCGAAACCGTCAGCACCGATCACGGCACCCGCATGCACGATGACACGGGCGCCCAGTCGGCAACCGTGGTAAATCGTCACGTTTGGATAGAGCCGTACATCGTCACCGAGCTTGGCGCCACGGCCGACGACGACATTGGCACCCACGCGTACCCGCTCGCCGACGACCGCACCCGCTTCGATGCTGACATTCGGTCCGATGGAAGCCGATGCCGCCACCTGGGCGCTCGGATCCACCCGCGCGCTGGGATGCACACCGGACGCCAAGGTCGGCTCGGCGGCCGCCACATACAGCTGGGCGACACGGGCGAAATACGCGTACGGATTCGGCACGATCACCCAGGTCACCGGAACCGCGGCCCGCTCTTCCTTGGGGAATTTGTCGAGGTCACGCGCCGAGATCAGTATCGCGCCTGCGTGGCTATCGGCCACTTGGGGAAAATACTTCGGGTTGGCCAGAAAGGACAACTGGTCAGCCTGTGCCCGATCGAGCGGGGCCAGGCCGCGAATCTTCAGGCCCGCATCCCCTTCGACGCTGCCGCCAAAACGCTCGACCAACTGTTGAATCGAATAAGCCATCCACACTCCTACTTACTGCTGCGCGGCTTGCAGACATCCGGCAGCGGCGGCGCCGGCTGTGTAGCCAGCGCGCTCAGCACCTTGTCGGTGATGTCGATCCGCGGATTGAAATAGACGCCTTCCTCGACGATTAGGTCGTAATTCCCCTGCTTCGCCACTTGCTCGATGGCCCGATTGGCCACACTGAGCACGAGTTGATAGGCTTGATTCTGGCACTGCGTCAAATCATCGGCGAAATTCCGACGGTCACGTTGCAAGGCCATATCGGCCGACTGCAAACGCGCCTGACGGGCGGCGCGGTCGTCCGCACTCAGCGAGGCAGACGATTTGTCGAAGTTTGACGCATCGCTTTGGAATTTGTTCACGCGCGACTGCAAATCGGCCCCGCGCTTGCGAAACATCTCGTCGATTTGCGACGACAAGGCTTTCGCCGGCGCCGATTCCTTGAGGATCTGGTCCGATTTGACCACCGCGATATGCTCGTCCGCGTGGACGACCGGTGCAAAACAGACCAGAAGCGAGGTGCACAAAGCCAGGCGCGCCGTCCGTGCGCGGGGTGCGCTAGAGCGGACGCCGCCCGCGCGCAGCGATGCGGCCTCGCGCATTTGCGCGAGCGGCGTTTCATACATTCCGGCTGCGCCAGAACAAATGTTTGTCGAGGTCACTCAGCCCATCCTCATCGAATACAACGGGCCCGGGCGCGCCGCAACAGCGGACGCGGCACGCCCGGACCCGCTAACCACATACACGGTCGTCAGAACGCAGTACCAATCTGGAACTGGAACTTCTGGTACTGATCGCCTTCCTTCTTGACCAGCGGGAAACCCAAGCTCAACTTCAGCGGACCGATCGGCGAGATCCACGCCAGACCCACACCATAGCCATAACGCAGATCGCTCAGCTGAATATTCTGCGAATCGCCCCAGACATTACCCGCGTCGAAGAACGTGAAGACGCGCAACGTCCGGTCATAGCCGGTGCCCGGCAACGGGAACGTCAATTCGACGTTACCCACCAGCATCTTCGCGCCACCGATCGGATCGTTGGTGACCGCATCACGCGGACCCAGCGAGCTCGGCTCATAGCCGCGAACCGAGCCGATACCGCCGGCGTAGTAGTTCTTGAAGATCGGGTAGGCGCCGCCGATGCCCTTACCATAGCCAAACTGGCCGTTCAGACCCAGCACGAAGCCGCGCGCGAACGAGTAGTAGAACTGCTGTTGCAAGTCCACTTTCCAGTACTTCGTGCTGCCCGCCGGCGTACCCACTTCGGCGTTTGCACGCGTGAAGTAACCGCGGCTCGGCACCAGCGCGCTATCACGCGCGTCGCGCGACCAGCCCATCGTCACCGGCACGGCATTCGAGATGCGACCGTACTCGTTCACGTAGTCCTTGTAGGACTGCGGCGTGGCGGCATCGACGTCCAGGCGATACTGTTGGAAACCGAGACCGAAGTAGACGGTATCGAATTCCGAGAACGGCACGCCGAACTTCAAGTCGGCACCGGCCGTGATGATCCGGAAGCTACTGTCCGTCGAGTAGTACAGCGGCGTCGACGTTTGATAGTAGGCACTCGTGATCCGGCTGATGCCGTCCACGGTGAAGTACGGGTCCGTCTGCGTCACCGACAGCGTACGGTAGTAGCTCGACGTGTTGACGTTGACTGCCAGGCTGGTGCCCGAACCGAATACGTTGTCCTGCGACACGCCCGCCGACAGCACGACCTTGTCCGTCGAGGAGAAGCCGGCGCCCAGCGTGATCGCACCGGTCGGCTTTTCCTTGACCGCGACATCGACGTCGACCTGATCCGGCGTGCCGGCGACCGGCTGCGTGGTCACATTGACGTCGGTGAAATAGCCGAGGCGGTTGATCCGATCCTGCGACAACTTCAGGCGATTACTGTCGAACCACGACGATTCGAACTGGCGCATTTCACGGCGCACGACTTCGTCGCGCGTCTTCGTGTTGCCGGTGATGTTCACATGGCGCACATAGACGCGACGGCCGGTCTCGACCTTCAGGTTCAATGCCACCGTGTGGTCGGCCTGATCGATCTGCGGCTCGGCGTTCACGGTCGCGAACGCGTAGCCGTACTCACCGAGCT
This sequence comes from Robbsia sp. KACC 23696, assembly GCF_039852015.1. Classification (NCBI taxonomy): domain Bacteria; kingdom Pseudomonadati; phylum Pseudomonadota; class Betaproteobacteria; order Burkholderiales; family Burkholderiaceae; genus Robbsia; species Robbsia sp. KACC 23696. The sequence goes on from NZ_CP156626.1 coordinate 2,321,954, forward strand.
TGTTGACGATCGCCTTCGTCGAATCCTGCAGCTTGGCGGCCGAGAACCGGTCGCCGGCCTTCAGTTTCAGCAGCTTTTCCAGCTCGGCCTTCTTGTCCAGCAACTCACCCGACAGCTGAATCGACGATACCTTGTACGGCTCGCCTTCATGCAGGCTGAGCGTCAGGTACATATTCTTCTTGTCCGGCGTGATCGACACCTGCGTCGATTCGATGCTGAACTCGAGATAGCCGCGATCCAGATAGTAGCTGCGGACATGCTCCAGATCGGTGGTCAGCTTGTCCTTCGAATACAGGTCGTTCTTCGTGTACCACGAGAACCAGTTCGGCGTGGACAGCTGCATTTCATCGCGCAGCGTGCCGCTGGAGAATGCCTTGTTACCGATGAAGTTGACCTGGCGGATCTTCGCACTCGGGCCTTCGATCACCGAAAACAGGATCGCCACGCGGCTGCGGTCCACCGGCGTAACCGTCGTCGTCACCTCGGCGGCATAGTAGCCGCGCGTCAGGTACTGACGCTTCAACTCCTGCTCGGCCTTGTCGGCGAGCGATTTGTCGAAGTAACGGCCCGGCGCCATGCCGCTGGAGCGCAGCGCTTTCGACAACGTGTCCTTGTCGAATTCCTTGGTGCCGGTGAAGTCGATTGTCGCGATCGACGGCCGCTCGGAAACCTGAACGACAACCGTGGCGCCCTCGACGTCTACACGGACGTCATTGAAGAATCCCGTTGCATACAGTGCGCGAATCGCCGCCGAGGCTTTGTCGTCGGTGAACGTATCGCCCTTCTTGATGGGCAGATACGCGAACACCGTGCCCGGCTCGACGCGCTGCAGTCCCTCGATCCGAATGTCTTGAACCACGAACGGCGCTGCTGCATGTGCGATGAGGGTGTGCGCCGCAATAGCGGCAACGGCAACCGACTTCGGCACGAGGTGATGAGATTTCAACAACTTGCTCCCGATTCAATGGAAGTTTTTTGGCGAAGAATATTCCGGGCCTTGAAAGCCCACTCTTAGGGGGCGCCTTCAAGGCCTGTCCGGTGCGTACGATGCGGACTCAGGTATGCACGAGCCGCGTCAGGTCGTTGAACAGCGCGACAACCGACAGCGCGACGATGCAAACCAGGCCCGCCCGCTGCAGGATTCCCTGCCATCGTTCGGACACTGCCCGGCCAGTCAGCGCTTCGACCGCATAATATAACAGATGCCCCCCATCCAAAACGGGAATCGGAAGTAGATTCAATACGCCAAGGCTGATACTGACCAAAGCGAGAAAGGAGACGAAAGCTGCGACACCCATTCGCGCGCTGCGCCCCGCGTAGTCCGCGATGGTCACAGGGCCGCTCAGATTGCGTATAGACGCCTGTCCGGTCAGCATCCGGCCAAACATCTTCACCGAAAACGAGGCCACATCCCACGTCCGGCCCGCTGCCATTTGTAACGACTGCAATGGGCCGTAATGCACATCGACCGTCGGCATCTCCATGCCGAGTGCCGCGCCGATGCGACCGAACGACGGACCGCCCTTCGGGTCCGCCACCGCGTCGGGGACCACATGCACCGTCATCGTCGTCGTGCCGCGTGCGATATCGAGCGTCGTGTCCCGTCCCGGCCGGGCGCGCATCAACAGCACCAGCGCGTTGGCGTCATCCACCGGCTCGCCCTGCGCCCGCAGGACCTTATCGCCTTCGCGCAGACCGGCACGTGCGGCAGGGGTGCCCGCTTGCACGCCGGCTATCAGCGGCGCCGCGCCACCCGGCAAGAGGCCCAAGCGCGCCGCGAGATCCGTTTGGCCGGCCGTCTCGCCGTCGCTGGCGCCGTCTCGGGACGGGCCCAACGCCGACAACGACAAGGCATGCGTCGTCAGGACGCCGTCACGGCGCGTGCGCAGCACCACCGTACTCGCATCGGTACCAGCATCCTTCGCCAACCAATGGCGCAACTCGGGCCAGGATCGGAGATCGCGGTAAGCGGCATCGCCCTCGTCGCTGCCGTCGCGCTGCGCTACACGGATCGCTTCGACATGCTCGCCGCTGACGATGCCCGCGCGCGCGGCGACGCTGCCGGGGACCGGCGTGCCCAGGATCGCTTCCGGTTCCGGCTGCCCGTATAAGGACAGCGAGGCGAATAAGGCGATCGCGAGAATGAAATTCGCAATGGGGCCGGCCGCGACGATCGCGAAGCGTTTGCCCACCGACTGCCGGTTGAACGCGTGCGGGAGATCGGCGCGATCAATACGGAAGATCGACGCGTCGTCGGCCGCCGCATCCACGGCGGTGGCGACGGTCGTCGCAGCGGACGCTGCGCCGCCCGGGGTGCGGGCGGGTACGACAGCCTCAGCCGGCGCCGCGGCGTCCGGTGACAGCACTTGCGTCGGATCGCGCTCGTCGAGCATCCGTACATAGCCGCCGAGCGGCAGCCAACCGATGGTCCAGAGCGTGCCGTCACGGCCCCGACGGGACAGCAGCGGCTTGCCGAAACCGATCGAGAAACGGAGCACCTTGACGCCGCACCATCGTGCCACGCTGTAATGGCCCAACTCGTGGAACACCACCAGGATGCCGATGGCGACAATAAATCCGATCACCGACGTCACGAAGTCGAACATAGGCCTGTCTTGCCCCTCAATGATGCCAACGGTGCCTTTCGAGACACGCACGTGCCTGCGATCGCGCGGCCTCGTCGGCCGCGAACACGTCTTCCAGCCGCGATGCGGCCCCGTGCGTCATCGCATTCATGACGTCTTCAACCACCGTCGCAATCGCGGTAAATCGGATCCGCCCTTCCAGGAAGGCGTCGACGGCGACTTCATTTGCCGCATTCATCGCGGCACTCGCCGTGCCGCCCTGCTCCAGCGAGGCAAACGCCAAACGCAGACACGGGAAACGCACCAGATCGGGCTTTTCGAACTGCAACTGGCCGATTGCCGCGAGATCCAGCGGGCCGACGCCGGAGGCGATACGCTCCGGGAACGCCAGCGCATGCGCGATCGGCGTGCGCATATCGGGATTACCCAGCTCCGCGAGCACCGAGCCATCCGAATACGACACCATCGAATGAATCACGCTTTGCGGATGGATCAGGACGTCGATGCGCGACGGCGGTAACCCGAACAGCCAGTGCGCCTCGATGACCTCGAGGCCCTTATTCATCATCGTCGCGGAATCGACCGAGATCTTGCGACCCATCACCCAGTTCGGATGGGCACAGGCCTGATCCGGCGTCACGTCGGCCAAGCTGGCCGGATCGCGCGTGCGGAACGGGCCCCCCGACGCCGTCAGGATGATTTTTTCGATGCCGCCGCGTGGGTCCTGCACCGCCGCCTTACCCGCTTGCTGCGCCGGGGGCAGGCATTGGAAGATCGCGTTGTGTTCGCTGTCCAAGGGCAGCAAGGTGGCGCCGCTTTCCTGAACGGCGGCCATGTACAGCGCGCCGGACATCACCAGCGCCTCTTTGTTCGCCAGCAGGATGCGCTTGCCGGTACGCGCCGCGGCCAAGGCACTCGGCAGCCCGGCGGCGCCGACGATCGCCGCCACGACGGTATCGCATTCGGGCGATGCCGCGATATCGCACAGCGCCTCGGGGCCATACGCGACTTCGGTGCTCAGGCCGCGCTCGCGCAACGCCTGCTGCAACGATTTCGCCGCCTCCGCACTGCCGATCACGGCCAAGGCCGGGCGGAAAACCGCGCATTGCTCGGCGAGGGCTTCCCAATTGCGCTGTGCCGACAGGGCATAGATGCTGTATCGCTCCGGATGGCGCGCCACCACATCCAGCGTGCTCTTGCCGATGGACCCGGTCGAGCCGAGCAAGGAAATCCGTTGTGTCATATCACACTCAAAAAACCGACCGTATTCGCTGGGCCGGCATCACACCAGATTGCCCGACCCCAGCAGCAGCATCGCCAACGGCAGGACGGGCAACAACGCATCGACACGGTCCAACACACCGCCATGACCGGGCAGCAACTGACTCGAATCCTTGACGCCGGCCTGACGCTTCATCAGCGACTCGAACAAGTCGCCGATCACACTGAACACCACCAGCACCAGCACCGCGGCCAAGGCCCGGCCGACACCGAAACGACCGGCGTACTCGGTGAAAATCGTCGGCGCGAAGGCATGGGTCGCGATCGCGAGGCCGGCGACGATCAAGACGACCACCGCGCCGCCGATCGCGCCTTCCCAGCTCTTGCCCGGACTGATCGTCACCGCCAGCTTGCGCTTGCCGAACTGACGGCCGACAAAATAAGCGCCGATATCGGCGAGCCAGACCACGATCATCATCGACAGCACAAGCGCGACGCCCCAGTCCCGACGCGCGGACACCAGCGCATGCCAACAACCGAGGAAGACGACGATACCGGCGAGCAGCATGAAGACACGCCAGGCCCCGGCAGCCAATGTCGGGCGCCGAACGAACACATAGGGCACTAACAGCACCCAGAACAAGGCGCACGCTTTATAGAGACCGAGCGGCGCGACGGCGCCACTGGACATGCCGCGCATGCTGACGAGCAAGGCCAGCGCCGCCACGGCCGCGTAGAGGTAAGGGGCGACGCCCTTCAGCTTCAAGAGCCGCGCCCACTCCCAGGCGGCGCAGACCAGCACGATGCCGATCATGGCGCCAAAACCGGAAATGGGGGCCCACAAGGTGACCGGCACCAGGATCAGCAGGAGGACGATGGCGGTAATGACGCGGGTTTTCAGCATGGCAAGGAACCCAGTCCTTGCTCAGTCGCCTGCGCCGCCGTGTCCGCTTCGACACCGCCATCCGACGCCAACTGCGCGCTGGTCCGGCCGAATCGACGTTCCCGATGCCGGAACGACGCAATCGCTTCGTTAAAGACTTTCTCGTCGAAGTCGGGCCAGAAGGACGGCGTGAAATACAGCTCGGTATAAGCCAATTGCCACAGCAGAAAATTACTGACGCGCTGCTCGCCACCGGTGCGAATAAACAAATCCGGCTCAGGCGCGTAGGCCATGGCAAGGTGTTGCTCGAAACGCTCTTCGTCGATTTCGCCGATATCGCCACGCGCCGCGGCCTCTTCGGCGATCTTGCGCGTGGCCTGCAGGATGTCCCAGCGACCGCCGTAGTTGGCGGCGATGGTCAGCGTCATCCGCGTGTTCTTGGCGGTTTTCGCTTCGGCGCGTGCCGCCAGTTCGATAATGCGTTTATTGAAGCGCGACAGATCGCCGACGATGCGCAAGCGGATCCCGTTTGCATGCATCTTCGCCACTTCCCGCTCGAGCACGGCAATGAACAGACGCATCAGGAAAGACACCTCGTCTTCCGGACGACGCCAATTTTCAGAGCTGAAAGCGAACAGCGTCAGATATTCGACGCCCCGATCCAGGCACAGCGATACGGTGCGATGAATGGCTTCCACGCCTTTCGTATGCCCCGCAACGCGAGGCAGATGGCGCTTTTGCGCCCAGCGGCCGTTACCGTCCAGGATGATCGCGATATGACGCGGGATCGAGGTCGAATCCGGAACACACAGGGTTGAGCTGGTATGGGTCATAGGCGCCGACACCGTTGCCGGGTCGGGTCGTGAAGGGTCAAAACCACGGGCGTGGCGACTGCGCCGGCCAGCGCGTGGTCAGACGTTTTACAAAGCGGCCCCGAAAACATCGGGCCGTCACTCAGACGGTCATGATCTCCGCTTCCTTCGCCACCACCAATTTGTCGACCTCCGCAACGAACTTGTCGGTGGCTTTCTGGATCTCGTCCTGCGCGCGACGGTCGTCGTCTTCGGAGATTTCCTTGTCCTTGACCAATTTCTTCGATTGCTCGTTCGCATCGCGACGCAGATTGCGCAGCGCGATCTTGGCCGATTCAGCCTCGCTCTTCACAACCTTCACCAGTTCGCGACGACGCTCTTCGGTCAACATCGGCATCGGCACACGGATCACTTCACCTTGCGTCGACGGGTTCAAACCCAGATCCGACTCGCGAATTGCCTTCTCGACCTTCGCGACCATCGGCTTTTCCCAGGGCTGCACGCCAATCGTTCGCGCATCCACGAGCGTCACGTTAGCGACTTGCCCGATCGGCACCGGCGAGCCGTAGTAATCCACCTGAATGTGATCCAACAAGCCCGTGTGCGCGCGGCCGGTACGGATCTTGGCCAGATCGGCCTTGAACGAGTCGATCGTACGCACCATCTTCTGATCGAGCTGCTTCTTGATATCAGCGATTGCCATCTTGTTCTCCCAACCTATAGTGCATTGTGCGGCGGCATTCTTATCGATCGATTACGCCGTCCCGCTCTCCCGCCGCAGCCACGCTTTCGCGGCGCATGCGCAACAGACGGAACGGTCAAACGTTCGAAAGTATGACAACCTGCCCCGCACCGATGATGCCCTTCCGGCACCACCATTCCGCCAAGCTGCTGCCCTGCCCGGGAGCGCCCACCTGGGCGCTCCCCCCCAACACGTCTTTTTAGACGTGAACGAGCGTACCCTCTTCCTCGCCCAAGATAACCCGACGCAGCGCGCCCGGCTTCACGATCGAGAACACCCGAATCGGCAACTTCTGGTCACGACACAGCGCAAAGGCCGTCGCATCCATCACCTGCAGATTCTTGCTGATGGCTTCGTCGAACGTGATGGTCGAATAGCGGACTGCGGAGGCATCCTTCTTCGGGTCCGCCGAGTATACGCCATCTACCTTCGTTGCTTTCAAGACCACTTCAGCGCCGATTTCGGCGCCACGCAACGCGGCAGCGGTATCCGTCGTAAAGAACGGATTGCCGGTACCGGCCGCGAAAATGACCACTTTTCCTTCCTCGAGCTGACGAATGGCCCGGGGACGGATGTAAGGCTCGACCACTTGGTCCATGCGCAGCGCCGATTGCACTCGGGCCACAATGCCTGCATGACGCATGGCATCCTGCAAGGCCAACGCGTTCATCATCGTGGCCAGCATGCCCATGTAGTCGGCGGTGGCGCGATCCATCCCGGCGGCCCCTCCCGCGACACCGCGGAAGATATTGCCACCACCGATCACGACGGCCACCTGCGTGCCAAGGCGAACAATCTCGGCGACGTCGTGCACCATCCGTTCGATGGTGGCGCGATTAATACCGAAGGCGTCATCGCCCATCAGTGCTTCGCCGGAGAGTTTCAACAAGACGCGCTTATAGGAAGTTGGCATATGGGATTCCTGATAACGCCGGCGACGGCAACGGTAGAACTTTAGAGATGAAACGACATACAGGCAACCTCGTTCCCCGTATGCGAGGCTTCCGCGACAACCGGCACGATCGCGCGACACGTGCGCGCAAGATCCGGCGAATTGTCCCAACAAGCCCTGAATACCGATGACGGAGGCATTGCCTCCGTCATCATGACACAACTCGACCGGGAACAAATCTCGTCGCTCGCGTGGTGATGCCGACGCGTCGGCATCACCACGCGGGACGCAGAAAGGGCCCCGGACCGGTCGATCAGCCCTGCGACTGCTTTGCAGCGGCAACTTGCGCAGCCACTTCTGCCGCGAAGTCGTCTTGACGCTTTTCGATGCCTTCGCCGACGACGTACAACTTGAACTGGCTGACCGTTGCGTCCGCTGCCTTCAGCATCTGCTCGATCGACTGCTTGTCGTTCTTCACGAACGGCTGGTTCAGCAGCGACACTTCCTTCAGGAACTTCTGCACCGAACCTTCGACCATCTTTTCGACGATTTCAGCCGGCTTGCCCGATTCAGCGGCCTTCTCGGCGGCGATCTTGCGTTCCTTCTCGACCAGATCGGCCGAAACGTCGCTGGCTTGCAACGCCGCCGGCTTCATCGCCGCGATGTGCATGGCCACGTCCTTACCGACTTGCTCGTCACCGCCGTCGAACTCGACCAGCACGCCGATACGGGTGCCGTGCAGGTAGGACGCCAGCTTCTTCGCGCTTTCGATACGCTCGAAACGACGAATCGACAGGTTTTCACCGATCTTGCCGACCAGCGCAAGACGCACTGCGTCGACGGTCGAGCTTTCCAGCGCCAGCGCCGACAACGCGGCCACGTCGGCCGGGTTTTGCGTTGCAACCAGCTCCGCCACGGCCTTGCCGAACGTCAGGAAGTCGACGTTTTGCGCCACGAAGTCCGTTTCGCAGTTCAATTCGATCAAGACGCCGACGCCATTCGCCACGTGTGCAACGATGATGCCTTCCGCCGTCACGCGCGATGCGGCCTTGCTGGCCTTGTTGCCCAGCTTGACGCGCAGGATTTCCTCGGCGCGAGCCATATCGCCATCGGCCTCGGTCAGTGCCTTCTTGCATTCCATCATCGGCGCATCGGTCTTCGCGCGCAGTTCACCCACCATGCTTGCAGTAATCGCTGCCATGTCTATTTGCTCCTTGATTCAGTCTTACCGACGTCCCTGACATACCGGCGCATACCGGCCACCCGGCGCACACTCTCAAGGCAATCCCGAGAATGGCACAACAGCATGTCAAAACGTCGGTGTGGAAAAACGCTATTCGGTAGTTCAAAAAAAAGGGGCTTGTAGAGAGCCCCTTTTTCGTCATGCTTCCTGCACCAAGATCGACGTACCCGCCTCACGAATCCGCAGCAATCGTGATCCGCGACGCGACTGCGCGACCCTGAAATGCGACGCACATTGTCCGGGCACCCCGATGAGGCGAGGCAATGCGCGTGTCGAGCGTGCGCCCGCGCCCGCTCGAAACAGGACTTTACGCTTCGCTGGCCACTTCGACGAATTCATCGCCTTGATCGCCACGCACGGCTTCGACCGTTTCCTTCACAGCCGTTTCACGACCTTCCAGCACCGCGTCGGCAACCGCTGCCGCGTACAGCGCGACGGCCTTGCTCGAGTCGTCGTTACCCGGGATCACGTAGTCCAGGCCTTCCGGCGAGTGGTTCGTGTCGACCACGGCGATGATAGGCACGCCCAGCGTCTTCGCTTCCGCGACGGCAATCTTGTGATAGCCGACGTCGACGATGAAGATCGCGTCCGGGATACCCGGCATGTTCTTCACGCCACCGATCGAGCGCTCCAGCTTTGCCATTTCGCGTTCGAACAGCAGGCCTTCCTTCTTCGTCATCTTTTCCAGTTCGCCGGCTTCGACCTGGACTTCCATGTCCTTCAGCTTCTTGATCGACGCCTTCAAGGTCTTGAAGTTCGTCATCATGCCGCCCAGCCAACGGCTGTTCACATACGGCATGCCGGCACGCGCCGCTTCCGCTGCGATCGTTTCGCGCGACTGACGCTTCGTACCGACGAACAGGACCGTGCCGCGATTTGCCGACAGCGTACGCACATACTTCAGCGCGTCGTTGAACAGCGGCAGCGTCTTGTCCAGGTTGATGATGTGGACCTTGTTACGCGAACCGTAGATGTATTGGGACATCTTCGGGTTCCAGAAGCGCGTTTGGTGACCGAAGTGGACACCGGCTTCCAGCATTTCTCGCATCGAGACTGCCATGATTACTTACTCCATGAGGGTTTGGACTAAAACCGGCTGCGACATCCCCGCCTGGCATCGATCATAATAATTGCCGAGGCAGCGACACCCTGGGTGCGCCGATTTGCGATTTGAATCTCTTCTTTTACCCGCTTTCCAACGGCGCCAAACCCGGCCGGCTGGGGCAAGAACCCCGACCAGCGGCGCGCCTGAAGGCAAGCGTAAGAAATCCAGCCCGCGATTATAGCACCAATCCAGCGCCAGGCTCAACCATCGGCGAGACGCCCGTTTTGCTGTGCGCTGGCCGTCGCGCGCATCCTGGCCAAACGGTGCAAACGGGTCCGGCAGCTCATGGGCCGGCCAGCGGAGCATTTGACTGTGAGATAATGCGGCCTTGATTGCGCTTATCGATTGGAATCATGTCCGTTACGCTGAAAACCGAACACGACATCGCGCAGATGCGCGTCGCCTGCCGTCTCGCAAGCGAGGTGCTGGACTACATCACGCCCTTTGTAAAGGCGGGTGTGACCACGGGCGAGTTGGACCGGCTCTGCCATGAATATATGGTCAAGGAGCAAGGCACGGTGCCCGCGCCGCTGAATTATCAGCCGCCCGGCTATCCGCCCTACCCGGCCGCCACCTGCATTTCCGTCAACGACGTGATTTGCCACGGCATTCCGGGCGTCAAAGTCCTGAAAAATGGCGACGCGCTGAATATCGACGTCACGGTGATCAAAGACGGCTATTTCGGCGACACGAGCCGGATGTTCATCGTCGGCGAAGGGTCGATCCTGTGCAAGCGACTGGTGCAGACCACGTTCGAATGCATGTGGCTGGGCATCGAGCAGGTCCGGCCGGGCGCCCGCCTCGGGGATATCGGGCATGCGATCCAACGCCATGCGGAAGCGGCCGGTTATAGCGTCGTGCGCGAGTATTGCGGCCACGGCATCGGCACGGTTTTCCATGAGGAACCGCAGGTGGTCCATTACGGACGGCCCGGCACCGGCATGGAACTGGAAGCCGGCATGATCTTCACGATCGAGCCGATGATCAACGCCGGCAAGCGCGATATTCGGACGATGCCCGACCAGTGGACCGTGAAGACCCGTGATCGCAGCCTGTCCGCGCAGTGGGAGCACACGGTTCTCGTGACGCCGGACGGGTTCGACGTGCTGACCGTATCGGCCGCGACGCAACCGCGTCCGCGTTCCGCTGTGGCGGTTGCGTAAAACGTCGTCTCCCGACCTGTTCCGCCTCGCGCGAATATTGTCGAATATTGTTTCAGCGATGATCGTGACCTGGGGTCGTCGATCGACGGTTCGATGCTTTTTCGACCGTCTGCCTTTTTTGCGCTTCGGCCTTCCGGCCAACGGATCACCATGACAGCGTCCGCCTCCCCGTCGCCTTCCCATCCGCCGCATCCGCATCCGGATGGCACGCCCATGAGCAGCGTCGAGCTGCGCCAGTACTATCGTGCCGAAAAGACCGCGCAGATCGATAAATACCGCAGCAACGGTAAGATCGACGTACTGATGCGCCATCTGGCACGCAACGCCGATCGCGTGCTGACCGATATCTGGCACGACTGCAAACTGCCGGGCATGCTGACCCTCGTTGCCGTGGGCGGTTACGGCCGTGGCGAACTGGCGCCGCATTCGGACATCGATATCGTCGTCCTGATGCCTGCCGAGCCCGACGATGCGCTCGCATCGCGCCTCGAGCGCTTTATCGGCGCCGCTTGGGACGCAGGTCTTGATGTCGGTAGCAGCGTGCGGACGATCGAGGATTGCATCGACGCGGCGCAGGCCGACATCACGATTCAGACCGCCTTGCTCGAATCACGGCGCATCGTCGGCAATACGCAATTGTTCGAGCGGTTTGCCAAGGCGTTCCAGGACAGCCTCGATCCGCGCGCCTTCTTCCAGTCCAAATTGCTGGAATTGCGGCAGCGGCACGCGAAGTATCAGGACACGCCGTACAGCCTCGAACCGAACTGCAAGGAAAGCCCTGGCGGCCTGCGCGACCTGCAGGTCATCATCTGGATGGCCCGCGCGGCCGGCTTCGGTTCGACCTGGCAGGAACTCGAACAATCGGGCCTGATCACCGAACACGAGGCGCACGAGCTGCGGCGCAACGAGTTCTTCCTGAAGACGCTCCGCGCTCGGCTGCACATCCTTGCCAACCGACGCCAGGACGTGCTGGTTTTCGATCTGCAGACCGCCCTCGCCGAGGCCTTTGGCTATCGCGCCAGTGCCAGCCGCCGGGCCAGCGAGCCGCTGATGCGCCGCTATTACTGGGCGGCCAAGGCAGTGACGCAGCTGAGCACGATCCTCGTGCAAAACATCGATGCGCGCCTGAACCCGGATCAGAGTGGCATTACCCGGGTTCTGTCGCCGAATTTCGTCGAAAAACAGGGCATGATCGAAATCGTCTCCGACGATCTGTTCGAACGTGAACCCACCGCGATTCTGGAAGCCTTCCTGCTTTATGAGAAGGTGCAGGGCGTCAAGGGTCTGTCGGCACGCACGCTGCGCGCGCTGTACCACTCCCGCCGGAGCATGACGCTGAGCTGGCGCCGTAATCCGGAAAATCGTCGCCTGTTCCTTGAAATTCTGAAGCAGCCGTCGGGCATCACCCATGCGCTGCGATTGATGAACCAGACCAGCGTCTTGGGCAGCTATCTGACGAATTTCGGGCGTATTGTCGGGCAAATGCAACACGATCTGTACCACGTGTTCACTGTCGATCAGCACATCCTGACGGTGCTGCGCAATATTCGCCGATTCGGCAGCGCCGAACATACGCACGAATACCCGTTCTGCAGCGAATTGTTCGCCAATTTCGAGCGTCCCTGGGTGCTGTATATCGCCGCGCTGTTCCACGATATCGCCAAGGGCCGTGGTGGCGATCACTCGACACTCGGCATGGTGGATGCGCGAAAGTTCTGCCGCGAGCATGGCGTCGAGGAAGCCGACACGGCCCTGGTCGTTTGGCTGGTCGAGCATCATTTAACGATGAGCCAGGTCGCGCAGAAACAGGACACCAGCGATCCGGACGTGATCAAGTCCTTTACGGACACGGTGGGCACCGAGCGTCGCTTGACGGCGCTCTATCTGCTGACGGTCGCCGATATTCGCGGCACCAGTCCGAAGGTCTGGAATGCCTGGAAAGGCAAGCTGCTGGAAAACTTGTACCGCCTCACCTATCAAGCGCTGGGCGGCGCGACGCCGGACGCCGATACCGAACTGGTCCGTCGGCGTGATGCGGCGCGCGCGGCACTGCGGCATCGCCTGGTGTCGCCCGATGCCGAAAAACCGCTGTGGGAACAGCTCGATGTCAGCTACTTCCTGCGACACGATCCGGACGAGATCGCATGGCAGACGCAAAAGCTGCTGCCGCATCTGATGACTGAGCGGCCGATCGTGCGCGCCCGCCCTTCGCCCATCGGCGAAGGTTTGCAGGTGCTCGTCTATTCGAAGGACCGCCCCGATCTGTTCGCCAGCATCTGCGGCTATTTCAGCCGTCAAGGACTGTCGGTGCAGCAGGCGGTGATTCATACGACGCGGCACGGCTATGCGCTCGACGATTTCCTCGTGCTCGACCCGGACCGCGAGGCGACGAATCTCGATAATCATCGCAATATCGCCAATCTGGTCGAGCAGCAGTTGTCGCAGCAGCTCGAAGCAAACGCCGGCCTGCCGGAACCGGTCAAGGGACGTTTGTCACGTCTGTCCCGCGTCTTCCCGATCTCGCCGCGTATCGATCTGCGGCCGGATGAACGCGGTCAATATTTCATTCTGTCGGTGTCCGCGAACGACCGGGCCGGTCTGCTTTACACGATCGCGCGCATTCTCGCGCAGCACCGTATCGGGGTGCGCAGCGCCCGGATTCATACGCTTGGCGATCGCGTAGAAGACGTTTTCCTGATCCAGAGCGACCGTCTGGTGGACAGCCGCCTGCAGCTCAAGCTCGAAACGGAGCTGCTCGACACACTGGCCATTTGACGCCAGCCAACGACGCCCCGATCGACGCGGGGCGCGCGAGGCAAGGCCAGGCAAGCGCGTTCTCTCCGGGTCGATGGCGCATCTCGTACTGCCATTCATTCATCGTTTCGCCATGGTATGTCATGGCGAACCCGGCACGGCGTGGGACGGGGCGGTGTCCCTGTACCACGCCGTGCCTTTTGTCTTGACCGCAGCGACAGCGCGGCCGAACATGCGGGTCAGCCAGCCGACTCCTATCCGACGGCGCGGCCCCCAGGAAACATTATGCGAAACAAACTCTCCGTCTCTCGCCCCGCATCGGGTGAGGATTCGTCCACTACCGCGCCGAGCGCCAAGCGCGCCGCGCGTGCGCCGGTCCGCGCCTCCGCGGCCTCGCCGCTGGCGCGGCGCGTGAAACCCACGCGCGACGACAGCGCTGGCGACAAGCGCAAAGCCCCCCCTGCGCGGGGCGCCTCCGATCGCAAACCGGCAGGTGCGGGCGGCGGTGCACGCGCGCCGCGTCCCGCAGGCGCACGCGGGGCGGCCGGGGCATCCGAGGGCGGGCGTTTCCGCAGCAACGGTGCGGCAGCGGGGCCACGCGGTGAAGCCACGTCGGCGCCTCGCGCGCCGCGCGCGCCACGTCCCGATCGTGATGGGTCGGCACCGCGGTATGAACGCGACGCCGGCGCACCGCGACGCAGCCCCGGAACCGGTGCAGAAGGCAGCGGCGCGCCGCGCGCGCGCCACGGCGACGGCAAGTACTCCGCTGCACGACCGTCCGGCATGTCCGGCAACCGCCCGGGCGCACCGCGCGGCGACAGAGGCGATCGCGGCGAAGGCCGCGCACGTCCAGAAGGTCAGGACCGCCCTCGCAGTTTCGAACGTCGCGACGACCGTGCGGGCACACCGGATCGTCGCCCTGCCGGACCGGCGCGCGCCGGTGTAAGGCCTGCCGGCTTTGCGCCCGGCCGGGCCGAGGGACGACGGGAAGGACCTGCCGGCGCACGCAGCGGCAGCCGCCCGGAAGGTCGCGGGGAACGTCGCACCGATAGCCGCCCCGAGGCACGTGGCGACGGTGGCGATCGACGCCCGGACAGCCGCAGTGATCGCGGCCCGGCCGCAGCGCGTAGCGGCGATCGTGGTCCCTCCGCAGTGCGTAGCGGCGATCGCGGTCCCTCTGCAGCGCGCAGTGGCGATCGGGGTCTCTCCGCGGTGCGTAGCGATGATCGCGGCTTCCGCCGCCCGGAAGGCCGGCCCGACGACCGTGGCGTCCGCACTGACCGTCGCCCCGCTCGCGCGGGTGCGGACAATCGCGGCGAGGGTCGTCCGAGCGACACCCGCGCGCGACCGGACAGCCGCTACACCGGTCCGGCACGCACGACGGAGACGAATCGTCACGGTCGTCCGCCCCTGCCACCAGCGGTGCCGACACGCCCCGGGGCGTCGAAGTCCGATGGCGCCGCGCGCTCGAAGAGCGTTCGCGAATATCTCGACGAAGCGGCCGCGACCGATGAGGGCGTACGCCTGTCGAAGCGCATGTCCGAGCTGGGTATGTGCTCGCGACGCGAAGCCGACGAGTGGATCGAGAAAGGCTGGGTAAAAGTGGACGGCGAAGTTGCCGACACGCTCGGCGTACGCGTGAAGCCGGAGCAGAAAATCGATATCGCACCGCAGGCGATGGCGGCACAGCAAAAGCTGGTGACGATCCTGCTGCATAAGCCGGTCGGCCATGTCTCCGGCCAGCCGGAGGACGGTCATCCGCCCGCGGTCGCCTTGGTGACGCCGGACAATCATTGGGATATGGATGGCACGATGCTGCGCTTCACGGCACTGCATCTGCGCGCATTGGCGCCCGCCGGCCGTCTCGATATCGACTCCACCGGTCTGTTGGTCTTCACGCAGGATGGTCGCGTCGCGAAGCAATTGATCGGCGAGCATTCCGAAGTCGATAAGGAATATCTGGTGCGGGTCGCCTATGGCCGCCATACCGAGGATCTCGCCTCGCATTTCCCGGAAGACCAACTGGCACTGCTGCGCCATGGCCTGTCGCTCGACGACGTGGAACTGCAGCCGGCGCAAGTGGACTGGCAAAACGGGGAGCAGTTGCGCTTCGTGCTGCGCGAAGGTCGCAAGCGTCAGATCCGTCGGATGTGCGAGGCCGTCGGCCTGGAAGTGCTGGGTCTGAAACGCGTGCGCATTGGTGGCGTCATGCTGGGTGCCTTGCCACCGGGTCAGTGGCGTTATCTGGCCGAAGGCGAGACGTTCTGATCAGGGCGGTCGCGCTTTCACGCAAGCAGTCTGCAATAGCCGGATGAAAGCGCGACCTATTCGGCGACACGCCGATCTGAAACGTACTTTGGCTTCACCGCTTCGCTGAGCACGGACGCTGTTCGGCGTGCGTGTTCAATCATCTCCCGGCGCCGAGTTCGCATCCGGAAACAGCACGTCGACAAAACCGAGCTTCGACAGGTCATCCATCCGCATCGGATAGAGCTTGCCGATCAGGTGATCGCACTCGTGCTGCACGACCCGGGCGTGAAACCCTTCGGCCACCCGATCGATCGGATTGCCGAACTGATCATAGCCTTCGTAGCGGATCATCGAGAAGCGCTTCACCAAGCCGCGCATGCCGGGCACGGACAGACAGCCTTCCCAGCCCTCTTCCATATCGTGCGACTTCGGCGCGATCACCGGATTGATTAGCACCGTCTCCGGCACTGGCGGCGCATCCGGATAGCGTTGCACATCCGGCGCAAACCCAAAAATCACCACTTGCTTGTCCACGCCGATCTGCGGCGCCGCCAAACCCGCCCCATTCGCCGCACGCATCGTGTCGAACATATCCGCGATCAACGCCTGCAATTCCGGGGAGTTGAATTCGGATTCGTCGACCGTCTTGGCAATCCGCAGCAAGCGGGGATCACCCATTCTCAGTATTTCGCGAATCATCCGTTTCTCCTCAGCGCTCGACTATCCTGCCCTGCCACCGCGTCGCACGAAGGCGCGCACATACGCTATCGCGGCCACGCGGCGACATCCCGCGCGGCACGCCCGACTCTGCTCCTAGGCACCCAGCTCCGCGAGACGCGCCAGCATCGCGGCCTCGTCGATGACCTCGACGCCCAAACTCTCCGCTTTTGCCAATTTGCTGCCGGCATCGGATCCCGCCACGACGAACGACGTCTTCGATGAGACTGAACCCGCCACCTTCGCCCCGGCCGCTTCCAGCCGCGCTTTCGCGTCGTCACGACTCAAGGTCGGCAGCGTGCCTGTCAAGACGACAGTCTTGCCGGACAAGGGCAAGCTCACCTGTGACTGCGCCAAGCCCTCGCCCTCCGCCCACTCTACACCGGACGCGCGCAATTGCTCAATCACCTCGACATTATGAGGTTGTGCAAAAAACGTAAGAATCGATTCCGCTACGATCGGTCCGATATCGCGCACGGCCAGCAGGGCGTCGAGATCGGCCGCGATGATCGCGTCCATGTTGCCGAAATGCTGAGCCAATGCTTTCGCGGTGCTTTCTCCCACTTGTCGAATACCCAAGGCGAAGATGAAGCGTGGCAAGGTCGTATGGCGCGCCTTCTCCAGGGAGTCGAGCAGGTTCTGCGCGGACTTGTCGGCAAAACGATCCAAGGCCGCCAATGTACCGAAACCGAGCTTGAAAAGATCGGCCGGCGTGCGCACCAATTGCTGCTCGACCAACTGATCGATGATCTTGTCGCCGAGTCCATCGATGTCCAGCGCGCGACGCTGCGCAAAATGCCAGAGCGCCTGCTTGCGTTGCGCCGGGCAGAACAGCCCGCCGGTGCAACGGGCGACCGCTTCGTCCGGCAGGCGTTCGATGGCGGAGCCGCAAACCGGACAGGCGGTCGGCATGACGAAGGCGCGAGCGTCGGCCGGACGGCGTGCCTGGACGGCGCCGACGACTTCGGGAATCACGTCGCCGGCCCGACGCACGATCACCGTATCGCCGATCAGGATGTCCTTGCGCGTGATTTCGTCCTCGTTATGCAAGGTCGCATTGGTGACCGTCACGCCGCTGACCGATACCGGCTCCAACCGCGCCACCGGCGTAATCGCCCCGGTTCGTCCCACCTGGACATCGATGCCGAGCAGCAACGTCATCGCTTCCTGCGCCGGGAACTTGTGCGCCAGCGCGAAGCGCGGGGCACGCGAGACGAATCCCAATGCGGCCCGTTGCGCCGCATCGTTGACCTTGTAGACGACGCCATCGATATCGTACGGCAGCGCATCGCGCCGGACACCGATATCGCGATAGAAGGCGAGCAATCCCTCCGCGCCCTGCACCACCGCGCGCTCCTTGCATACCGGCAGGCCGAGCGCCTGGTACCAGTCCATCAGCGCATCGTGCGTTGCCGGCATCGACACCCCTTCGAGCGCGCCGATACCGTAAGCGAAGAACGACAAGGGGCGCTTCGCGGTGATTTTCGAGTCGAGTTGCCGCAGGCTGCCGGCCGCGGCGTTGCGCGGATTGGCAAAGGTTTTCTCGTCGGCTGCGCGCTGACGCTCGTTCAGGCGATCGAAATCGCGCTTGTACATCAGCACTTCGCCACGCACTTCCAGCACCGCCGGCATCGGCACACCCTTCACCGCTTTGAGCTGCAACGGAATCGTACGAATCGTGCGGATATTGTCGGTGACGTCTTCCCCGGTGGCGCCGTCACCGCGTGTCGCGCCGCGGACGAACTGCCCGTTCTCGTAGCGCAACGACATGGCCAGCCCGTCGAACTTCAGCTCGCAGGCATAGGCGATCGCATCGCGCCCTTCCGCCGGCGCGACCGCGTCCGGATCCGGCGGCGCGGCCGCTTCGTCGATCGGCGCACCGGCCGCCAATTTGGCCAGGCCTTCCGCACAGCGTCGATCGAACGCAGCCACTTCCTCGTCGTCGAACGCGTTGTTCAGCGACAGCATCGGTACCGTATGAGTGACCGTCGCGAAGGCCGTCAATGCTTCGCCACCGACTCGCTGCGTCGGAGAATCCGGCGTGACGAGATCCGGATGCGCGGCCTCGATCGCCTGCAGATCGCTGAACAGGCGATCGTACTCGCTGTCCGGGACCTCGGGATCGTCCTCGACGTAATAGGCGTAGTTCAGTCGCGCCAATTCCATGCGCAATGCGCCGACCCGCAGCGCGGGATCAGCGCTGTCGAGATCGGCAGGTGCGGGGCGGCCGGCGCGCGTGGGCGCCTTGGAAGCAGGATGGCTCATCGATAGTTCAACATACACCGTGACGAATGGCAGGCGACATGACGCGTCTGCGCAACCGTCGTGCCACCAAGCCGATCACGCGATCAGGAGGAAAACAAACGTCGTGTGGCGGTCGAACCGGCAGGCAACCCTGCTTTTTCGAGACGCGCGTACAAGGTCATCAGGCGGTCGTCGATGGCCTGCATCGACGCGTCCGGCAGTACCCGACGCTGATCGTCGACGACGCGCGCGCCAATGCGTTGCGCCAGCGAGCGCGCGTAGTCGCACATCAGGCGCCACGGCAGGATGTCTTCATCCGCGACCGGCACATCGAGCAGCAGCGTGATCATCTGACCGCCCTTGTACGTCAGATCGTCGCGCAGGAAATTCATGTTCTCGAAGGTCATCGTGAACACCGGATTCTGCTGCGCGTCGAGCTTCACGAAGCGCGTGCCGTCGCGCGACAGCAGCAAGCCGTCCTGCGACGCCACCGCCTGCACATAACTGCCCGACCAGGGCGCGCCATCGGTCAACACATTGACCGACAGTTGCGCATCGCATTGGGCGGCGAAACCATCCAACTCGCGCGCCATCTGCACGACGGCGCCCATGTCCGGAAAGTCCGCCGAGGCGTCGAGCGCATCGGCAAGCTGATGCACGCTGCCGACGAATTCGCTGAATTCCAATTCGTTCAGCGGCCCCGAACGGTTTGCAAGCTGCACCGCGACCCGCAGGCTCTCGTAGCGCGTGCCCGGACGCAGCGTGCCCCACTGCCCGTCGGTGTCGCAGCCTTCGACAAACACGGGCTTGCTGCCGGCGCGACGCAAACGCACGGCGAACGGGATCACGCGGTCGCCGGTCACCGGCTCGCCCAAGCTCAACGGCACGATGCAGTCCAGACGCGAATCGACCACCACCGGCGGCAGATTCGATACCGTCGTGCCAGCGCGGCCCTGACCGGGCAAGGCGCCGGGCGCCGATGCGCCGTCGCCCGGATGCGCCGAAGCCGTCGCATCGGTGGCAGCCGTGGCCCCAGTCGCCGCAGCGACCGGCGCGGCGGTGCCGAACACGGCCGCGCTTTCGATATTCGCGCCGTCCGCGCCGACGGCCGCCTCGTACCCCTCAACGCCCTCGACCAGCTGCGCCTCTCGATCGGCGTGCGCAGCGCCGTCGGCGTCGGCTGCGTTCGACTGCGCCGCCGGGCCGAAAGTCGGCTCGCGACGCTCGCGTTCCGCCGCGGCCTCGCGAGCCTGCTGCTTCGCCACCTCGCTCCCCGCGGCCGGCGGCGCCGCGGTGCCGGGCGCCGTGCCGCGTGCATCGCCCCACACCGGGGCCTCGGCGCCCGCCGAAGCCGCGGCGCGCGTGCCCGCCTCGCCGCTCTGCTCACGACGGCTCACGCGATCCGGCGCGATAAAGGGCGCCTCGTCACCGTCAGGCAGGCCCGAGGCGCCGCCACCGTCAACCGGCGCGTCATCCATCGTGCGCGGCAGGCGACGGCGTACCCGCTTTCCCTGAACGCCGTTATATACAACGACCGCGACGACGATAATGACGCCCGCGACGATCAATCCGAGTTGCAACTGGTTCATGCATGCTCCATCCCATGCCCCGCGACCGGCGAAGCCGGCCACAATCTGGTCTTATTGTCTATTCTCGACGAAACCTGCCGCCGATTCCATATCCACGGCCACGATGCGCGACACGCCCTGTTCCTGCATCGTCACGCCAATCAATTGCTGCGCCATTTCCATCGCGATCTTATTGTGCGAGATGAACAGGAACTGCGTCTTCGCCGACATCGCCCGTACCAGGTTCGCATAACGCTCGGTATTGGCGTCGTCCAACGGCGCATCGACCTCGTCCAGCAAGCAGAACGGCGCCGGATTCAACTGGAACATCGCAAACACCAAGGCCGTGGCCGTCAACGCCTTCTCGCCACCGGACAACAGATGAATCGTCGAATTCTTCTTGCCGGGCGGCTGCGCCATCACCTGGACGCCGGAGTCGAGAATCTCGTCGCCGGTCATCTGCAGTCTCGCCTGACCGCCACCGAACAGACGCGGGAACATCTCGCTGAAATGGCGGTTGACCTCGTCGAACGTCGATTGCAGCAATTGCCGCGTTTCCTGGTCGATCTTGCGGATCGCATCTTCCAGCGTTTCGATCGCCGAGGTTAGATCGGCCGACTGCGAATCGAGGAAGGTCTTGCGCTCGCGCGCGACGCTCAACTCCTCCAGCGCCGCCATATTCACCGCACCGAGGGCCTGAATCGCGTTATTGATTCGCGTCACCTCGCCTTGCAGCCAGGACGGTTTCAGATCCGGCGTCAAACGCGCACGCAGCACCTCGATATCGAGCTGCGCGCCCTGCAATTGCTCGCCGAATTGCTCGGCGCTCAAACGCGCCGCCTGCTCCTTCAACTGGCATTCGGTGATCCGCTCACGCAGCGGCTGCAAGGAACGCTCCGTCGTCAAGCGTTGCTCGTCGGCGCCGCGCAGGCGACCGGTCAGGTCGTCCAGCTCGGTGCGTGCCGACGCCAGCGCCTGCTCGCGGCCGGTACGGACTTCCAGCGCTTCCTGCAGACCGGTGTCCTGCGTTTTGTCCTCGATGCCCGCCAGCTCGATGCGTGCATCCTCCAGCTCGGCGTCGATGCGCTCCAACTGCTCGCCGCAGACGTCGATCGAGCGACGCAATTCGTCGATCCGGGCGCGCAGATTGCGCTCTTCGAAGCCGGCGTCCTGAGCGGCGCGCTCCAACTCGCGCAAGGCCCGGCGTGCATCGTCGAGTTCGCGCTGCAGACGTTCGAAGGCCGCTTGCTGGTCCTCGAACGCCGCCTGGCTTTCCGCCAGCGTTTGATCGTGCTGTTCGAAAGCCGCTTCGGCCGTCTCGCAAATCGCGCGCTGCTCGTCGATCTGAGCCGCGATTTCGTCCAGCTCGTCGCTAATCTGCGTGTGCCGCGACGTGAAGCGTTCGTGCGCCTGGTTCAGCTTCAGCGCCGTCAACTGCAAGGCGTGCGCATCGCGCGTCGCGTTATCCGCCTGACGACGCAAGTCCGCTTCGCGACTAACCGCCTCCGTATGGGCCGCCTCGGCGCGTCCGGCAAGGACCTTCGCGTCGTCGGCCAGCAGCGTCTGCGCGCGCACTTCGCGCGACAGATTCTCGATTTCCTGCGCCCGCGCCAACATGCCGGCGCTCTCCGAATCGGCTGCATACAAGGCGATGCCGACGCGGCTGACCTGATGCCCCTCCGGCACCACCAGGCAGGCGCCGTCCGGCAGCGCCGCGCGGCTGGCCAGCGCGGCGGCCAGATCGTCGGCGGCAAATGCATGCGCCAGCCAGTCCGATACCACCGCGCGCAGCCCCGGATCGTCAATGCGAATCAGCCCTGATAGCGGACGCAAGCCTTCCACGACCGGAATCGGGCGACCGGCGGCGGGCGGCGAGTAGAAGGCCAGCTTGGCCGGCGGCGCATCGGAGGCAAAGCCCTTGACCCAATCGAGATTCGAGATCTCGAGCGCGGCCAAGCGCTCGCGCAGTACCGACTCCACGGCCGTTTCCCAGCCGCGCTCCACATTCAGGCGCTTCCACAGCCGCGGCAGGTCCTGCAACTCGTGCTTCTGCAGCCAGGGCTGTACCTGCCCCTCGGTCTGCACGCTCTGCTGCAAGGCCTTCAAAGCGCTCAATCGCGCATCGAGCTTTGCAATCTTTCCGGTTTCGTCGCGTAACCGTCGTTCCGCTTCGCGGCGTGCCGCATCCCGCGTCGGCACCGCTTGCTGCGCGTCGGCCAAGGCCGCCGTCGCCTCGTCGCGAATCGCCTCTTGCTCGGCTAGCGCCACGCGCGCTTCTTCGAGCGCCGCGTCGTCCGGCACATCGAGGCCGTTCGCCTCGTTGCGCAAGCGCTCGCGCCGCGTATCGAGCTGCTGCAACTGCTGCTCGGCATTGCGCCGCTGCGCCGCCTCCAGCTTCAGTGCCTGTTCGGATGCCGCGATCGTCGCGCGCGCCTGCGTCAGCCGCGTCTGCGCATCGCGCCAGCGTTGCTCCAGGTCCGGCAAGGCATCGCCAGCCATCACCGCCGCCGCGGCCGCTTCCTCGTTGCGGGCACCGGCATCGGCCAAGGCGGCATCGGCGGCATCGGCGTCGGCGCGGGCGTTCTGCGCCTGCGTCTGCCATTGCTGCCGCTGCGATTCCAGCGTGTTGATCTGCGCGGTGACGCGGTTACGGGCGTCGATGATGAAGCGGATCTCGGCCTCGATCTTCGAGACCTCGGCGTTCGCCTCGTACAGTTGCGCCTGCGCCGCCTGCACCGTGTCGCTGGCCGAGTAATGCGCCACGCGCAGCGTTTCCAGATCGAGTTCGACCTCGCGCAGCTTCGCCGTCTGCGCCTCGACCTCGTTCTGCGCCGCTTCCATCTGATTCTGATGACGCCGACGTTCGGCTTCCGCTTCCGTCTGCCGCAGCAACCAGAGCAGACGCTGCTTTTCCTCGCCTTCCTGTTGCAAGCCGCGGAAATGCTCGGCCACCGCCGCCTGAGCTTCCAGCTTTTCCAGATTCGCGTCGAGTTCGCGGACGATGTCCTCGACCCGGATCAGATTTTCACGGGTGTCCTGCAGGCGGTTCTCGGTTTCCCGACGGCGTTCCTTGTACTTCGAGACACCGGCCGCTTCTTCCAGGAACACGCGCAGCTCTTCCGGCTTGGCTTCGATGATCCGCGAGATCATCCCCTGCCCGATGATGGCGTAGGCGCGCGGGCCGAGCCCGGTGCCGAGGAAGATATCCTGGATGTCGCGGCGCCGCGCCGGCAGATTGTTGATGTAGTAGCTCGACGTGCCGTCGCGGGTCAGTACGCGCTTGACGGAAATCTCGGCGTATTGGCCCCATTGGCCGCCGGCACGGTGCGCGCTGTTGTCGAAGACGAGTTCGACGCTGGCGCGACTGCCGGGCTTGCGGTTGGTCGAGCCATTGAAGATCACGTCCTGCATCGACTCGCCGCGCAGTTCCGATGCGCGTGATTCGCCCAACACCCATCGCACCGCGTCGATGATGTTCGATTTGCCGCAGCCATTCGGCCCCACGACGCCCACGAGCTGCCCGGGCACCTGAAAGTGCGTCGGGTCGACGAAGGATTTGAAGCCGGCTAGTTTGATCGAGGTAAGACGCACGGGATCGTTACGGGTTTGCCAGTAAATTACATCAGGATCGGTCGTCGGCGGGGAAACCGACAGGATTGCAACGGATGATACCATCGCGATCGCCCCGCTCCGCACCGTCTACGTCGCTTGCGGCCTCTCGTTGCGCCCGCTCGGCCTGCCTGGCCCGTCGGCACGGTGACTATTTCGTGACATTCTGTGACAGCCGTCCTGCGGCAGGCTGCATCGATCGGGCAAGGTCGGACAGGTCGATCCGTCTCCAGCCGCCTGCGCGGACACACAGCGGGGCCAATGTCTGCGGGCAAGCGGGGCCGCGCGAGGTATAATTGACGCCCTTCGCCTGCGCCTGGTTCACGCCGGTTTGCGCAGACACTCTATCCGGCGCGCGCCAGCCGCTCGCCATCCCGACCCGATTGCCGTGAATCCGCTCCTCGAGAAGCTTCAGCCCTATCCTTTCGAAAAGCTGCGCGTCCTGTTTCGCGACGTGACGCCGCCAGCTGCGCTGAAACCGATCAGCTTCGGCATCGGCGAGCCGAAACACCCGACGCCGTCGTTCATCCTCGACAGCTATCGGGACGCATTGGGCGGCCTGGCCGTCTATCCGGCCACGGCCGGCACCGAGGCGCTGCGTGAGGCGGCCGCTCGTTGGCTGCAGACGCGCTATCCGGCGATCGCGGCCAAACCGCTGGACGCCGCCACGCAGATACTGCCGGTATCCGGCACCCGCGAGGCGTTGTTTTCGATTGCCCAGACGGTGATCGATCCGACCGGCGGCGAGGCGATCGTCGTCTGCCCGAATCCGTTCTACCAGATCTACGAAGGCGCGGCGCTGCTGGCCGGCGCGACGCCGTATTACGCGAATGCGGTTCCCGAGCGCAATTTCGCTCCCGACTACGACAGCATCCCGGACAGCGTCTGGGCCAAGACGCAACTGCTCTACGTCTGCTCGCCGGGCAATCCGACCGGCGCGACGCTCGACCTCGACGGCTGGAAGGCTTTGTTCGCCTTGTCGGACAAGCACGGTTTCGTCATCGCGTCGGACGAGTGCTACTCGGAAATCTATTTCGGCGACACGCCGCCCTTGGGCTCGCTCGAAGCGGCGCGCCTGCTGGGGCGTGGCGACGACCGCCTGCTCGCCTTCACCAGCCTGTCGAAGCGGTCGAACGTGCCGGGCCTGCGCTCCGGTTTCGTCGCCGGCGACGCCGCGCTGATGCGCGCCTATCTGCTGTATCGCACCTATCACGGCAGCGCGCTGTCGCAGACGGTGCAGCAGGTCAGCATCGTTGCCTGGGGCGATGAGTCGCACGTCGACGAAAACCGCGCCGCGTATCGTCGCAAATTCGATATCGTCACGCCGATGCTGGCCGAGGTGCTCGATGTCACATTGCCGGACGCGTCGTTCTACCTGTGGGTGAACGTCGCGCGCAGCGGTCTCGACGACGTCACTTTCGCGCGCGAACTCTACGCCAGCCAGTCCCTGACGGTCCTGCCGGGCAGCTATCTCGCCCGCGAGGCGCAGGGCACGAATCCGGGCGCCGGTTATGTGCGCCTGGCGCTGGTTGCCAGCGTCGAAGAATGTGTCGAAGGCGCGCAGCGCATCGTCGACTTCTGCGCCGCGCGTCAAGCCGCACCGAAACACTGAGTTTGTCGTCGCGGCGGGCCGGCCGCGTGTCGAGGCCTCGCACTTTGCGCGATCCGATCGCCCGCCGCCACTTCCTTTCCATCCGTCACTCCTCAATAGACAGAAGATCATGAGCCAAGACCTGCAAACCATCATCGACGCCGCCTGGGAAGACCGCGCGTCGCTGTCGCCGAAGAGCGCCCCGTCCGACATCCGCGAAGCGGTCGCCGCCGCGCTGGCCAGCCTCGATAACGGTTCGGCGCGCGTGGCGCAGCCGGACGCTTCGGCACCGGGCGGCTGGATCGTCAACCAATGGCTGAAGAAGGCCGTGCTGCTGTCGTTCCGTCTGTCGGACAACGAGCCGATGCCGGCTGGCGGCTATACGCAGTTCTACGACAAGGTGCCGAGCAAGTTCGCGAACTACACGCCCGCCGACTTCGAAGCCGGCGGCTTCCGCGTCGTGCCGCCCGCCATCGCGCGCCGCGGCGCTTTCGTCGCACGCAATGTCGTGCTGATGCCGTCGTACACGAATATCGGCGCCTATATCGATGAAGGCACGATGGTCGATACCTGGGCCACCGTCGGTTCCTGCGCGCAGATCGGCAAGAACGTCCACCTGTCCGGCGGCGTCGGCATCGGTGGCGTGCTGGAGCCGCTGCAAGCGAACCCGGTCATCATCGAAGACAACTGCTTCATCGGTGCGCGTTCGGAAATCGTCGAAGGCGTGATCGTCGAAAAGAACGCCGTGATCTCGATGGGCGTCTACATCGGCCAAAGCACGAAGATCTTCGATCGTGAAACCGGTGAAGTACTGTACGGCCGCGTGCCGGCCGGCTCGGTCGTCGTGCCGGGCAGCCTGCCGTCGAAGGAAGGCAACTGCCAGCTGTACGCGGCGATCATCGTCAAGAAGGTCGACGAGAAGACCCGTGCGAAGACCGCCATCAACGAACTGCTGCGAGGCGACTGATGGCGCTGCGTGTCTACGGCATCCCCAACTGCTCGACCGTCAAGAAGGCACGTGACTGGCTCACGTCGCATCAGCACGCGTACGACTTCCATGACTACAAGAAGGCCGGCATCGCGCCGGAAACCTTGCAGGCCTGGCTGGGCGACGTGCCGCTGGACACGCTGCTGAACCGGCGCGGCACGACCTGGCGCAACCTCGACGACGTGCAGCGCGCCATCGCCGATACGCCCGCCGGCGCGGTCGCGCTGATGACCGAGAATCCCTCCTTGATCAAGCGCCCGGTCGTCGTCGGCGACGACGGCCACGTGAAGACCGTGGGTTTCTCGGATCAACTCTACGCCGACGCTTTTTAAGGAATCACCCATGTCCGCCTTCCTGCCGTCCGCCACGCTGGCTCTGACGGAAGACCTTATCCGTCGCCCGTCGGTGACCCCCGCCGATCAGGACTGTCAGGCCGTTTTGACGGCCCGCCTCCAGGCGATCGGCTTCGAATGCGAATCGCTGGTGTTCGGTGACGTGATCAATCTGTGGGCGGTGCGCCGCGGCACGGCAGGCACGCAGGGCAAACTGCTGGTGTTCGCCGGCCATACCGATGTCGTGCCCACCGGCCCGCTGACCGCCTGGACCTCGGCACCGTTCGAGCCGACGCATCGGGACGGGAATCTCTACGGCCGTGGCGCCGCCGACATGAAAACCTCGATCGCCGGCTTCATCGTCGCCATCGAGGAATTCGTCGCCGCGCAGCCGACGCATGCCGGCAGCATCGCGCTGCTGATCACCAGCGATGAGGAGGGCCCGTCCAAGGACGGCACCGTCAAGGTCATCGAGGCACTGCGCGCCCGCGGCGAACGCCTGGACTATTGCATCGTCGGCGAACCGACCTCGGTCGATACGCTGGGCGACATGATCAAGAACGGTCGACGCGGCAGCCTCGGCGGCCGCCTCACCGTCAAAGGGGTGCAAGGCCATATCGCCTACCCGCATCTCGCGCGTAATCCGGTCCATATGGTGGCCTCGGCGCTCGCCGCGCTGGTCGGCACCGTCTGGGACCACGGCAACGACTATTTCCCGCCGACCAGCTGGCAGGTATCGAATATGCACGCCGGCACCGGCGCCTCGAATGTGATTCCGGGCGACGCGGTCATCGATTTCAATTTCCGCTTCTCGACCGAAAATACGCCGGAAACGCTGAAGGCTCGCGTGGCGGCCATCCTCGCCGAATCGGGCTTCGCGGAGAGCGACTATACGATCGAGTGGAATCTGAGCGGCATGCCCTTCCTGACGCCGAAGGGCGATCTGTCCGACGCGCTCGGACAGGCCATCCTCGACGAGACCGGCATCACGACCGCCTTGTCGACGACCGGGGGCACCTCGGACGGACGCTTCATCGCGACGCTTTGTAAGCAGGTGGTCGAATTTGGCCCGGTCAATGCCAGCATTCACAAAATCGACGAACATATAGCGTTGTCGGCAATCGATCCGCTGAAAAATATCTACCGGCGCGTGCTGGAACGCTTGATCGCCTGACAGCCTGATCGCCCGCGCTCGGGGGACTGCACCGCCGCGGTCCTTCTGGCGCCCTGCGTGCCAGCCGGGCGCCGTTCATACGCTTTACACGAGGGTCCATCATGACCACGCCTTATCCTTTCCAGACTTTGCGCGATCTGCTGCGTTTTGCCGTCAGCCGCTTCAATCAGGCGCATCTCGCCTTCGGACACGGCAATGCGAACGCATACGACGAAGCCGCCTATCTGCTGCTGCACGCGCTGCATCTGCCGTTGGACACGCTCGAACCGTTTCTGGATGCGCGTCTGACCGACGCCGAAATCCAGACCCTGCTGACACTGATCGAACGGCGCGCCGGCGATCGCTTGCCCGCCGCCTACCTGACCGGCGAAGCCTGGATGCATGGCTATCGCTTCACCGTCGATCCGCGCGTCATCGTGCCGCGCTCGTTGATCGGCGAGTTGCTGGTGCAACAGCTGTCGCCGTGGGTGAGCCGCCCGGATAATGTGCATAACGTGCTGGAACTCTGCACCGGCTCCGGCTGCCTGTCGATCATCGCGGCCGATATGTTCCCCGATGCCGACATCGATGCCGTCGACCTCAGCGCCGACGCCTTGCAGGTTGCCGAGCGCAATGTCGGCGACTACGGCCTGCAAGACCGGATCACGCTGTACGAGGGCGATCTCTACGCGCCGCTGCCGGCCGGCCGGAAATACGACCTGATCATCACGAATCCGCCCTACGTCAATGCCGAGTCGATGGCGGCGCTGCCGCCCGAGTATCGGCATGAACCGGAAATGGCCCTGGCCGGCGGGCACGACGGGATGGATCTGGTCCGCAGCATCATCGAACAGGCGCGCGAGCATCTGAGCGACGACGGCCTGCTGATCGTCGAAATCGGCAATGAACGGGCGCACGCGGAAGCGGCGTTCGGCGGACTCGACCTGGTTTGGCTGCCCACCAGCGCCGGCGACGATGCGGTCTTCCTGATTCACGCCGCCGACCTGCCCGATTGATGCGCGCGACCGAGGGGCGGCGCTGATGCGGATACTGGAGATAGTGTCGCCGTTCGATTCGGTGGCCCTCGACATCGGTACGCTGGTGTTGCTGGTGCATGTAGCCGGCATGTTTGCCGCCGTGCATGCGGTGGTGAACACTCGCACCTCGCAGGGCGCGATCGCCTGGGCCGTCGCCTTGGTGACGATGCCCTATCTGACGCTGCTGCCCTATCTTTTCCTCGGTCAGAGCTATTTCCGCGGCTATGTGGACGCACGCCGCAGCGGCAACCGTCAGTTGCGCAGCCTTGCCGCGCAACCCGGCACGCCGGCGGACCCCGAGGCATCAGGGCGCGCCAAGGCCGCGCTCGGTCCCGGCGCGAAGCTCGCCTTCGACCGTTTGAGCGGGATGCCCCTGCTGCCGGGCAACCGCGTGTCGCTGCTGGTCAACGGCACGCAGACCTTCGATACGATCCTCGCGGCCATCGACAGCGCCGAACGCTATGTGCTGGTACAGTTCTTCGTCATCCGCGACGATACGCTCGGTCGACGGCTGCATCGCGCGCTGACCCATGCCGCGAAACGCGGCGTGGCGGTCTTCGTGCTGTACGACGGCATCGGCTCGCACCAGCTGTCGCGTGACTACGTGAGCGCGCTGCGGGCCGTCGGCGTCCAGACGCATAAATTCTCGACGCGCCGCTTCGTCAATCGCTTCCAGCTGAACTTCCGCAATCACCGCAAGATC
Organism: Robbsia sp. KACC 23696; assembly: GCF_039852015.1. Classification (NCBI taxonomy): domain Bacteria; kingdom Pseudomonadati; phylum Pseudomonadota; class Betaproteobacteria; order Burkholderiales; family Burkholderiaceae; genus Robbsia; species Robbsia sp. KACC 23696. The sequence goes on from NZ_CP156626.1 coordinate 2,351,546, forward strand.
GTCGTCGTCGATGGGCGCCGAGCCTTCGTCGGCGGACACAATGTGGGCGACGAGTATCTGGGCGAGAAGTTTCCGCTCTCGCCATGGCGCGATACGCATATCGACATCACCGGCCCGGTGGTGTCCAGCGTGCAGTTCATCTTTGTCGAAGACTGGTTCTGGGCCACGCGCAAGGTCCCGGATCTGGTCCGATGCGAGCAGAACGACAGTGCGAACATGTGCTGCCAGGCGATTGCCAGCGGGCCGGCGGACGAGTTCGAAACCTGCTCGCTGTTCTTCGTCACCGCCATCAATGCCGCGCAATCGCGGATCTGGCTGACGAGCCCCTACTTCGTGCCCGATGAAGCGGTGTTTTCGGCATTGAAGCTGGCGGTCATGCGCGGCGTCGACGTCCGGATTCTGATCCCCTCCCGCCGCGATCACCTGGTGGTATTCTCAGCGTCGAACGTCTATGTGTCGGAGGCGGTGCGCGCGGGCGTGCGCATGTTCCGCTATCAACCCGGTTTCCTGCACCAGAAAGTGGTGCTGATCGACGATGTGGCGGCCGCGATCGGCAGCCCCAATCTCGACAACCGGTCCTTCCGTCTGAACTTCGAATTCACGGTACTCACCGTCGATCGCGGCTTTGCCGCCGATGTCGAGGCAATGCTCGTCGAAGACTTCGCCAACGCCAATGAAGTCAGCGACGACGAGTTTGCAAATCATCCCGCCTGGCAGCGTGCGGCGATGCGCATCGCCTGCCTGTTCTCGCCGATTCTGTAGCGACCGGCCGCGCCGGCCCCACCGCACTGCTAGCCGACGACATCCGGCATCGAATTATCGGGCGCGGTGCCGAGCAGCTTTTCGATATCGTGCGCAATCGCATCGGGCTTGGTGATCGGCGCATAGCGTTCCACGACATGGCCGCGACGATCGACCAGAAACTTCGTGAAGTTCCACTTGATGCCTTCGCTGCCGAAGACGCCGGGGCGGCTACCGGTGAGCCAGCGAAACAGCGGATGCGCGCCCGCGCCGTTGACCTCGATTTTCTCGAACACCGGAAACGTCAGACCGAAATTCTGCGTGCAGAAATCGCCGATCGTCTGGCTGTCACCCGGCTCCTGCCGTCCAAATTGGTTGCAGGGAAAGGCCAATACCTCGAAGCCCCGGCCCGCATAACGCGTGTGCAATTGCTGCAAGCCCGCGTACTGCGGCGTGAAACCGCAGTGGCTGGCAGTGTTGACGATCAGCAACACCTTGCCGGCGTAACGTGACAGGTCGACGGCGCTGCCGTCCAATGCATTTGCGGTGAAGTCGTAGAGATCTTGAGTCACGATGTTGTCGATATGGCGAGTCTTGCGGCCGTGTGGCGGTCCTTCAGTGGTCCTACAGCGGTTTTGCGCGGGTATCGCACAGCGCGAATCCGACGATCCCCGAGCACTTTGCCACGCGTCGTCGAGGACCCTTTTCGCGCGTGTCCGACCCTGCACACTTGCGCAGCCGCCAGTGTATTGCACTCCGGCCGCTTCTGCTGCGCCGCGTCTCGGGCCGCGCAGAGTAGAATAGCGCTCTTTGCCTCGGGCGCGGCGCGCCTGAATCACCCAGACTGCCCGTGATCCGTTTCCAACAATTCACCCTTGCCCGCGGCACCAAGCCGCTATTCGAAAACGCGACGTTTACGCTGAACCCCGGAGAAAAAGCCGGTCTGATCGGCGCCAACGGCGCGGGCAAGTCGACCTTGTTCGCCGTGTTGCTCGGTCGTCTGCATCCGGACGCCGGCGACGCCTCCTTCCCGCCGACGTGGCAAGTGGCCCACGTTTCGCAGGAAACGCCTGCAGTGTCCCGCACCGCCGTCGAATACACGCTCGACGGCGATGCCGAATTGCGCGCGATCGAACAGCGCATCGCGGACGCGTCCGAATCCGGCGACGGCGAGGCGGAAGCGCTTGCGCACGGCGCCTACGCCGACGCGGACGGCTATACGGCGGCCTCGCGCGCGGAAACGCTGCTGGCCGGCCTGGGCTTTTCGCAGGTGGAGATGCAGCGCCCGGTGACGAGCTTCTCGGGCGGCTGGCGGATGCGTCTGAATCTGGCGCAGGCGCTGATGTGCCGTTCGGACCTGTTGCTGCTGGACGAACCGACCAACCACTTGGATCTGGACGCGATCGTCTGGCTCGAAGACTGGCTGCGCCGCTATCCCGGCACGATCCTGGTGATTTCCCACGATCGCGAATTCCTCGATGCCGTGACCAATGTGACGCTGCATCTGGAAAATCGTCAGATCAAGCGCTACGGCGGCAACTACACCCAGTTCGAGACGCAACGCGCGCAACATCTGTTGCTGCAGCAAAGCGCTTATGCAAAGCAACAGAAGACCGTTGCCCACCTGCAGCACTTCATCGATCGCTTCAAGGCGCAGGCGACGAAGGCACGCCAGGCACAGAGCCGGGTCAAGGCGTTGGAACGGATCGAGATGATCGCGCCGGTCTACGAGTCCTCGCCGTTTACCTTCTCGTTCCGCGAGCCGGATCGCGCACCGAATCCGATGCTGGTGGTCGAGGAAGTCGATTGCGGCTATGGGCCGCGCCCGCTCGATGACGACGACGCGCATGACGGCACCGCTGCCGCGTCGGTGGCGCCCGCGGATGGCGAAATCGTCCGCATCCTGGGCGACGTCAATCTGTCGATTCAGAACGAACAGCGGATCGGCCTGCTCGGCGCCAACGGTCAGGGCAAGTCGACGCTGATCAAGACGCTGTTCGGTGAACTCGCGCCATTGCAAGGCGAAGTGCGTCGCGGCAAGGGTCTGGTCATCGGTTATTTCGCGCAGCATCAGTTGGAAACGCTGCGCGAGGACGACAGCCCCTTGATGCATCTGACGCGGATCGCCGGCGGTGCGCGCGAGCAGGAATTGCGCAACTTCCTCGGCAGCTTCAACTTCCATGGCGACATGGCGACGTCACCGGTCAAGCCGTTCTCCGGTGGCGAAAAAGCCCGCCTCGCGTTGGCGCTGATCATCTGGACGAAGCCGAACCTGTTGCTGCTGGATGAACCGACGAACCACCTGGATCTCGAAACACGGCATGCGCTGACCACCGCGCTCGCCCAATTCGACGGCACGTTGATCCTCGTCTCGCACGATCGCCATCTGCTGCGCGCCACCACCGATGCTTTCCTGCTGGTGGGTGACGGCAAGGTCGAACCGTTCGACGGCGATCTGGACGACTACAAGCGCTGGTTGCTGGAAGCGACCAAGGCGCGCGCGCAGGCCGGTGCACCGGCCAAGCCGGGCAAAACGACGGGCAACGACGGCGCCAAGGGATCGACCGGCAAGAGCAAGCAGGCTGGCAATGGCAGCGACCGCGCCCCAGCCCCGGCAGCGGCCGCCGCGCCTGCGCCGGTCGCGAGCGCACCGGCCCTTCCCGTCGATCCGGCCGCGCGCAAGGAACAACGCAAGCAGGAAGCGCAGGCCCGCCAGAATGCGGCGTCACAGCGCAAACCGTTGCAGAAGCGGATCGAGACGCTGGAACGCGAACTGGAAAAGCTGAACGCCGAGAAGGCGACGTGCGATGTCTTCATCGCCGCCCCCGATAGTTATGAAGCGCAGCACAAAGCCGCCTTGACGGAGACCTTGCGTCGTCAGGGCGAGCTGAGCACGCGTATCGGCACCGTAGAAACCGATTGGATGGCCGCGCTCGAAGCTCTCGAAGCGCTGGACGCAACGATCGCGGCAGCGTCCTGATCTCGCATTGCGGGCGCCCGTCGGGCGCTCACGCAGGGCCCTTTTTATTTGACGCAGTATTTGACTCAGCCGACACCCGTCATCATGTCCGACGTATCGAACGAAGTGAAACGCCGCCGTACTTTCGCGGTGATTTCCCACCCTGACGCAGGGAAGACCACGCTGACCGAGAAGCTGTTGCTGTTCTCGGGTGCCATCCATATCGCCGGTGCCGTGAAGGGCCGTAAGAGCGCGCGCTTCGCGACCTCGGACTGGATGGAAATCGAAAAGCAGCGCGGCATTTCCGTCGCCAGCTCGGTGATGCAGTTCGAGTACGGCGACGCCGTCATCAACCTGCTGGATACCCCCGGCCACCAGGACTTCTCCGAAGACACCTACCGCGTGCTGACGGCCGTCGATGCCGCCGTGATGGTCATCGATGGCGCGAACGGGGTGGAAGCGCAGACCTTGAAGCTGCTGGAGGTGTGCCGCCGCCAGAACACGCCGATCATCACCTTCGTCAACAAGCTCGACCGCGACGTGCGCGCGCCGCTCGAATTGTTGAGCGAAGTCGAGCATCACCTGGGCGTGGCCGCCATCCCGTTTTCCTGGCCGGTGGGTACCGGCAAGGATTTCCGCGGCGTCTACGACCTGCGCCGCGAACAGATCCGCGTCTTCCGTGCCGGCCAGGACACGATGCGCAACGACGATACGGTGACGCTGCAAGGTCTGGAAGATCCGCGTGCCGTCGAACAATTCGGCGAGACCTGGGTTCGCGCGAAGGACGAGATCGAACTGATCGCCGGCGCTTCGCCGGACTTGTCGCGCGAGGCCTTCCTGGCGGGCAAGCAATCGCCGGTGCTGTTCGGTTCGGCGATCAACAATTTCGGTATCCGCGAAATCCTCGACGCACTGGTCGAACTCGCGCCGCCGCCGAAGGTGCGTGCCGCGATGCAACGGCCGGTGGAGCCGGTGGAGCCGCGCTTCACCGGCATGGTGTTCAAGGTCCAGGCGAATATGGATCCCCAACACCGGGACCGCGTCGCTTTCGTGCGCGTCTGTTCGGGCCGCTTCGAACGCGGCATGGCCCTGACGATCACGCGCTCCGGCAAGAAGATCAAGACCAGCAATGTGGTGAGCTTCCTGTCGCAGCGTCGGGAATTGACCGAGGAGGCTTATCCGGGCGACATCATCGGTATCCCGAACCACGGCGTGCTGTGTCTGGGCGATACGCTGACCGAAGGCGAGGCGCTGACCTTCTCCGGGCTGCCCTTCTTCTCGCCGGAACTGTTCCAGACGGTGGAAGCGAAGGACCCGATGCGGGCCAAGCAGTTGAGCGAGGCCTTGCGTCACCTCAGCGAGGAAGGGGCGATTCAGGTGTTCCGGCCGATGCTCGGCGGCCCGATCCTGCTGGGCGCCGTCGGGGCGCTGCAGTTCGAAGTGGTGTCGCACCGCCTGGCGGGCGAATACCGTGTCGACGTGCGCTTTTCGCCGTCGCGCTATCGCCTGTCGCGCTGGGTCTCGTCCACCGATGCCGCCGCCATGCAGAAGTTCATCAAGTTCAACAGTGCCCGGATGGCATACGACGCCGCCGACCAGATGACGCTGCTGGCCGCGCACCAGTCGGAAATTCAGGCACTGAAGGAAACCTATCCCGCGGTGTCCTTCGGCGAGATGCGCGAGATGTCGGGCGCCGTGGTCAGCAAGATCGGCTGACGCTACTCCAGCTCGCGCGCTCGATCGATCGCCTGCTCGATGCGTTCGACGGCGATGACGGTCAATCCCTCGATCGGCTGCTTCGGCGCATTGGCCTTCGGCACGATGGCCTGCGTGAAACCGAGCTTGGCCGCCTCTTTCAAGCGGTCCTGACCGCGCGGCGACGGTCGGATTTCCCCGGCCAGGCCCACTTCGCCGAAAGTCACCAGGCCCTTCGGCAGCGGCTTATTGCGCATCGACGAGTGAATCGCCAGCAGCACCGCCAAATCCACGGCTGGTTCGCTGATTTTAACGCCCCCAACTGCGTTCAAAAACACATCCTGGTCGAAGCAGGCGATACCCGCGTGCCTATTCAGCACGGCCAACAGCATCGCCAGGCGGTTCTGTTCCAGTCCCACGGTCAGGCGACGCGGGTTCGGCACATGCGAACTATCGACCAGCGCCTGGATCTCGACCAATAGCGGACGCGTGCCCTCCTGCGTCACGAGGACGCAGGAGCCCGGCACCGTATGCTCGTGCTGCGACAGGAAAAGCGCCGATGGATTCGAGACGCCGCGCAGGCCTTTTTCGGTCATGGCGAACACGCCCAACTCGTTCACCGCACCAAACCGGTTTTTGATCGCGCGAATCAGACGGAAGGAGGAGTGCGTATCGCCCTCGAAGTAAAGAACCGTGTCGACGATGTGTTCGAGCACGCGCGGCCCCGCCAGCGCTCCTTCCTTCGTCACATGGCCGACCATGATGATCGTCACCCCGGTCTGCTTGGCCAGCCGCGTCAGTTGCGCGGCGCATTCGCGGACCTGGGCGACGGACCCCGGCGCCGAAGTAAGGGCCTCGGAGTACACGGTCTGAATCGAGTCGATCACGGCGACGGCCGGCCGTTCGGTATCGATCGCCACCTGAATCTTTTCGAGCTGGATTTCGGCGAACAGGCGCAAGGCGCCCACCCCTTTGTCGGGGCGCCCCTCGTCCAACAGCCCCAGCCGCTCGGCCCGGAGCGCGATTTGCGCGTCGGATTCCTCGCCGCTGACGTACAGCACCTTGCGGGATTCGGCGAGCATCGCCAATGCCTGCAGCAGCAGCGTCGATTTGCCGATACCGGGGTCGCCGCCGATCAGCACGACGCCGCCGCTGACCAGGCCGCCGCCCAGTACACGGTCGAATTCGCCGATGCCGGTCGAGTACCGCGGCACGTCGGCCGACTCGATCTCATGGAGCGAGCGGACCGGCGACGATTTCGCCAGCGCCTGAAAACGGTGCGCCGACGGGCTTTCCGCCACGCCCTCGACGAGGGTATTCCACGCCCCGCATCCAGGGCACTGGCCGCTCCATTTGGGCGATTGATGGCCGCAAGCGGTACAAATATACGTGTTCTTGATCTTTGCCAATGACAGGTCCGGAAAGTACGTCGGTCGAAGAAGCGCCGGTAGGAATGGGGGCACCGCGCGGCGCGTCAGGGCGTGCGCGAAACGGCGGGCCCAAGGGCTGGCCTCACCCCGCGCCGCGAGCCGTGTCAAAATAGGCCGAAAGCGTGGGCAAGGAAAAGCAGACCCGGAAGGTCGGGCCGACGGCGCCCACCCGGTTTTATCTTCGTATTTTCGTGTTATAAAGCCGGGCGCACAATCCATTTCAGCAAGCGGCCCTACCCCACGCGACGATATGACAGGACAGCAAGCTTTCCGATGAAAAAAGGGTTTTACACGATCATGGCGGCGCAGTTTTTCTCGTCGCTGGCAGACAGCGCGCTGCTGATCGCCGCCATCTCCGTCCTGAACAACGACCGCGCACCCGCATGGATGACGCCGTTGTTGAAGCTTTTCTTTGTGCTGTCATACGTTGTTTTGGCCGCCTTTGTGGGCGCCTACGCGGATTCGCGGCCGAAAGGTCGCGTGATGTTCAACACCAATCTCATCAAAGTTTTCGGCTGTCTGATCATGCTGACAGGCGGCCATCCGCTGTTCGCTTATGGCGTCGTCGGCTTCGGCGCGGCGGCGTATTCGCCCGCCAAATACGGCATCTTGACCGAATTGCTACCGCCCGAGAAATTGGTGGCGGCCAATGGCTGGATCGAAGGCACGACCGTGTCCTCGATCATCCTCGGCACCGTGCTGGGCGGGGCCTTGATCAGCCCGACGATCTCGCACCATATCACGCACCTGGGCATCCCAGGCATCCACACGCATCCCGACGCGGCCATCCTCGTCATCACCTTCGTCTATATCCTGGCCGCGCTATTCAACCTCGGGATCCCCGATACCGGGGCGCGCTACCCGGAGCAGGCGCACGAACCGGGCAAGCTGATCCGCGATTTCGCCGATTGTTTCGTCACGCTCTGGCGCGATAAATTAGGACAAATCTCACTGGCGGTGACGACGCTGTTCTGGGGCGCCGGCGCCACCTTGCAGTTCATCGTGCTGAAGTGGGCCGAGGTCGCGCTGGGCATGACCTTGTCCCAGGGGGCGGTGTTGCAGGCCATCTTCGCCGTCGGCGTGGCGGTGGGCGCGATGGCGGCGGCGGCCCGGATTCCGCTGAATCGCTCATTGTCGGTCCTGCCCGTGGGCGTGGCGATGGGGCTCGGCGTGACCTTGATGGCCTTCTTCACGCGCGATATCTTCCCGCACCACTGGATTGTCCCGATCGGTCGTCATGGCGTCCAGGCCTACCTGTTCGCCGCCTATTTCTTCCTGCTGATCGTCGGCGCGATGGCGGGCTTTTTCGTGGTGCCGATGAACGCGCTGCTGCAGCACCGCGGCTATGTGCTGTTGTCGGCGGGCCATTCCATCGCCGTGCAGAACTTCAACGAAAACCTGTCCGTGCTCGTGATGCTGTGCCTGTATGCGGTGCTGATCTGGCTGAACACGCCGGTTCGCTTCGTCATCATTCTGTTCGGCCTGTTCGTCTGCATCGCCATGTTCCTCGTGATGCAATTGCATCGCCACAATCAGAAGCGAGAAAACCTGCTCGCGCTGATCGGCGAGGCGCGGCACGACGACTCGGCGCACTAAGTCCGCGCCGGCCAACCACCGGAGGCCGCGATGGCACCCCGCATCCCGAATATCCTGACGATCGCCGGCTCGGATTCCAGCGGCGGCGCGGGACTGCAGGCCGATCTCAAGACCTTCTCCGCGCTGGGCAGCTATGGGGCGAGCGTCGTCACCGCGCTGACCGCGCAGAACACCCTCGGTGTCCACGCGGTCTTCGTGCCCCCCGTCGAGATCGTCGCCGCGCAATTGGATGCGGTGTTTCGCGATCTCCGGCTGGATGCGGTGAAGATCGGCATGCTGGCGAATCGGGACAACGTGCTGGCAGTCGCCGAAGCATTGGCGCGGTGGCGGCCGCGCTTCGTCGTCCTCGATCCGGTGATGATTTCGACGAGCGGACATCGATTGCTCGACCCGGACGCGGTGAACGCCTTGCGGGCGCATTTGCTGCCACGCGTCTCGTTATTGACGCCCAACCTCGCCGAGGCCGCGGCCCTGCTCGATTGCATCGAGGCCGGCGACAATGAAGAGATGGTGGCGCAGGCGCAGGCCTTGCGGGAAATAGGGGCACCGGCAGTCTTGATGAAGGGTGGCCATCTGGCCGGTGCGCAGAGTCCGGACTGGCTCGTCGAGGCCGGCAGTCAGGCGAAGTTCGGTGCCGCACGGGTGCCGACGCGCTCGACGCATGGCACCGGCTGCACGCTGTCCGCCGCGATCGCCGCGCTGCGGCCGCAGCGTCCGGACCTGGCGACCGCCGTCAGCGACGCGAAATCCTATCTGACCAATGCCTTGATTCAGGCGGATCGCCTGTCGGTCGGCGGCGGCCCGGAACGCGAGACCGAGGCGACCGGGGCGACTGCCGCGTCCGATACAGCGGCCAGCGCGCACCCGGCAACGCTAGGCGCCGATTCGCTGCAAGGCCATGGCCCGGTCCACCACTTTCATCACTACTGGTAGCGGACGTCGCGACTACGCCGGCGCAGGCAGCCGGCTGAAGACGCGCGCGCGTGCCGGCCAACTGTCCGGCACGATGAAGCCGCGCGACATCTCGCGCGCCGGCTGTCCCGCCACCGGCGGCGTCAACGCCGCCACCTGACGCGGCATCGCCGACGACGGCATGTCGCTATCGAAATGCGCGTGCAGCATGCGCGCGAAGGCCACCGCGTCATAGATCCGGACGGGCGCGGCGTCCGCGGCGCCGTCGCCCGCGCCCTCTGCGGCAGCGTCCGCCTCGGCATCCGCCCTCCCCGCCGCATCGGCGCGCACGCCGCTATCGGACTGCCCCGCTTCGGGATCGTCGAGTCGCAACGGCGCCAACCAGTCCATCCGTTCCAGACTCGTCCAGCGGCAATCCGCCTGGTAACTCCACGTCAGCCATTCACTGAGCGTCGCCCACCATCCGCGCGGATGATCGGTGGCGAGCGCCGGCACATCGGCTCCGCAGTCCAATCGCTGCCAGCGTGTCAGGGGATAGAACAAGCGGCCCTTGACGAACATGCGCGGCGTCCAGGGGCCCGGCGCAAGCGCCTGCAGCGCCGGATGCGCGCTCAAGGGCAGTTGATGACGCAGCAGCCGCTGCAGCTTCCAGTCGAAACGGTCGGCCAAGCCCGCGCCCACATAGCGGTCGCATCCGCGCAAGTCGGGTAACGGCCCGCCTTCCGGATTGCCGAGCGTCGCCGGCTCACCGGCCCCGCCATCGTCGATTTCCAGATAAAACTTGACCGCCAGTTCCCAATGCTCGAACGCGCCAGTGGGGGTTTCGAACAAGGCATCGCATTCGCCAAGCGTTCTGCCGCCCGGTTGCGGCTCCCGTACGGCCAGCCCCATCGCCGTCCGTTTCAGCGCGGGGACTTCGCCCAGCCAGACGGAGAACAGGCGTTCCGCATAGCGGCCGAGCCGCCGCTCGCGACCACTCGCCTGGGTGGCAGCCAGCGGCGTCGGATCGCGTTCGAGACGTTGCAGCAGCTCCGCCATCGCGGCAGCCGGATCCGTGCCGAACAGGCGCTCCGCGAACGGATCCGCCAGCAGATCGCCGAACGCGCTACGTGCCAGCAAGGCGGGCGAGCGCAGCAACCAGGACAAATCCCGGACGGTCTGCTCGGTGAAATCGGTGGTCCGAGGCAAGGTGGTCGATGCGCGCCCGAGCGGCGCGGGTCGCGGTGAGCCGCCCTGACGTAACTGCCTCGCCCGATGCGATAGCGGCGGCGCTTTACTGGCCGCCTCCCATCGACGTGCACGACGCACCGCTTCATAGGCCTCGAAAATACCCAGGCCCATGCGCCCCGATCCGGCATCGTCGGCCGGGTCGGCGCCGCCCCCGGGATGCGGTCTATCGGGCGAAGACATCGCGCGCCCGGCAGAGGTCTTCCCATACCTTCGCCTTGTCCGACGGCGTGCGCAGCAGATAAGCCGGATGGTAGGTCACGACGACCGGGACGCCCTCGTAATGGTGCACCGGCGTGCTCGCGCTGTCCTCACGCTGGCCGTCGTTGCCACTGCCCGCGTTGAGGCGACGCAAGGCACCGATCGTCGCATCGCTGCGCAGCAGGGTTTGCGCCGCGAACCGCCCGAGCGCCACGATGATTTTCGGCTGAATCAGGGCGATCTGACGTTGCAGATAGCCTTCACAGGCCGCGATCTCATCGGGCAAGGGATCCCGATTGCCCGGCGGCCGACACTTCACCACATTCGCGATAAAGACGTTTTCGTCGCGCCGCAGACCGAGGGCGCGCAGCATATTGTCCAGCAGCTTCCCCGCCTGCCCGACGAAAGGCTCGCCTTGCTCGTCCTCGTTCGCGCCCGGCCCCTCGCCGACGAAGAGCCAGTTCGCGCGCGGATCGCCGACGCCGAAGACGACGTTCTTTCGGGTTTCACAGAGACGGCATGCCTCGCAACCCTGCGCGTGCCGCCGCAAACCGTCGAAATCGAGCGTCGCGAGATCGATCGTCCGCGTAACGACAGGACGGACCGGCACCGCTTCGCTGCGGGCCTCGGCAGGCGACGACGCCCGCGCGGCGATCCGCTGCGGGGGGCCATCGGCCGCCCGTGGTGCGTCGGCATCGGCACCGACATAGACCGCGTCAGCCGTGTCAGTCGCCGTCGCCGGCGATGGTGGCGTCTCATCGGACGCGGTGCGCAAACGCCATAACGCCGAGAGGCCGAATACTTCCATCACCGGATCGATCGTCTCGGATGCAACCGGCGCCGGCTTCGTTCCACGCGGACCCGGGCCGGACGGACGCGACGGGCGGCCCCGCTCAGACGGCAACGTCATTGACCGGCTCCCGTTTGACTTTGACACGCATCACGATGGCGTCTTCGCGCGTGTTGTTGCGCGCCGGATAGTAATTGCGGCGCCGCCCGATCTCATGGAAACCGAACCGCTCATACAGACGAATGGCATGCGTATTGGACGGCCGAACTTCAAGCAGCACCGCGTAAATATCCCGCGATAGCGCCACCCGACGCGCATCGCGCAACAGTTGCTGGCCGATGCCCCGGCCCTGGAACAACGGCGCAACACAGAGATTCAATACGTGCAGATCGTCGACGGCGGGCATCAGCATCGCATAGCCGACCAGTTCGCCGCCCTGCCGTTCGGCGATGCGGCCGATATAGCCCGACCGCAACGAATCAAGAAAGTTGACATCGGTCCAAGGAAACTCGTAGGCCCGATGTTCGATCGCCATGATGGCGGCTACATCGTCGGACGTCATATCGCGGATGACGATCGGCAGGCCGACGGGCGTCGGCACCGGTTGCGCACTCATGCCCCTGCCTCCTTCGATACGGATTTGGCCTCCTTGGCCGCCAGCCGCTCCTTCGTGGTCAACGCGACCTTGTCGCGCACGTAACGGGGCTGTGCCATCGCCGCCGGCACCGCCGCGCCCGCGTGCCAGGCGCGCCATCCCAGTGCGGCCAGCGCCAGCGGCTCGGGCCAGGCCGCCTCGTCGCAGGCCGATGCCTGCGCGCGCAACGGCAACGCATCCCCGAAAATCGCTGCGGCATTGCCGGCCAGCACGAAGCCGGCGGCCCTATCCGCCGTGGCCGAATCCGACGCGTTGGACGGCGCGGCCGACCACGAAGCCGGCGGCGCCTGAAGATGCTGCGGCGGCGCCACGTGCGCGTCGATCTCGACACGCCATCCGCCGTCCGCCTCCCAGCCGAAGGCCGCCGCATAGCACTCGCCCATGCGCGCATCGACGGCCACATAGACGCGCCTCGGCCGGACGTGCGGCGCTGCCCGCAGGCGCGCCGACTCGGCACACGCCATCAAGGTATCGAGCGGCACCACCGGCATATCGTTGGCGAAGGCGAGGCCTTGCGCGGCGCCTGTCGCCGTACGCACGCCCGTGAACGAACCTGGGCCGGCGCCGAATGCGATCGCCCCACAGGACGGCAAGGCGATGCCGGCCGCGTCGAGCACGGCTTGCACCATCGGCAGCAAGGCCTCGCTCGATACCGCACCGGTCCGCCGCCAACAGGCGACGATCCGCGCGCCCGCAACGATGTCGTCGCGTATCGTGATCGTCGTGATCTCCGAGGCGGCCATGTCGGCAGCCGCCGCGACGGCAGGCGATACCGGAGGCGACGTGTCGGAAAGGGGCAATGGCAGACAGACGGCCACGGCACAGGCGTCGGTCGATGTATCGATGACGAGCAAGGCCGTCCGCGCGGACGGACCGCCGACGGATACAGAGGCCGAACGAAAACCTGTCGGGTCAGACGACGGATCGGCCGAACCCGCGGCAGCGGAGCGATGTGCAGCGATATGATTCATTCGCGCATTGTACCTTCCCGGTCGCGCGCATACGAGCAGAGGCACTATTCGATTCCAAACGGCCCCGTCGGCGACGTTGCACGCGTACGATGGCCTGCGCATCCTTTCACGCAGTCCACCGGAATCCGACATCATGGCCGACCAGCCGCAGTCCCCGCTCCCCACCGCTGCCGCCGCGCAGGCGACCGACACCGAGGCGGCAGCGGCTTTCGCACTCGCGCAGGAACGCGTGAAGACGCTGTCGGCCAAGCCCGGGCCGATCCACCTGCTGCGCCTCTATAGTCTCTATAAGCAGGCGACGGTGGGCGACGCCACCGGCGAGCGACCCGGCATGACGGACTTCGCCGGTCGAGCTAAGTTCGACGCCTGGGCCATGCTCCGCGGCACGCCGGCCGATGCGGCGATGCGCGCCTACGCCGCTGCCGTCGACGAATTGCTGGCCGCCGACGCCTAGTGGCGCGCAGTTTGGGCACCGAAACACCACAGGGCGCCCTGACGAAAATGCCGATAGCACTTCTGTGCAAAAACCGTTATACTCGGCAATCGCTGGCGTTACTGCTTTCGTGCTTCGTAGTTAACCCGTCGGTTAACAAGTCGTAAAACCGACCCCTTTCCGGATTGGCCAAGTCATCGGCGCCCGGACACGAAGCGAAGCACGCCGCCAGCGTGCAAGCGTTTTGCCCCAATCCCAGTTTAGAAACTGTCCCCCTGCTCCCTGCTGCCGACACGCGAAGTAATCAGCGCGTCGGGGCACGGTTCACGAAGAAGCAGGCGGTGCACTGCCAGTCCCGAAAAGGACCAGCGGCTGTGCCAGCCCTGTTTGCTGTCCGATAGGTTCTAACGACGGTGGGCGCATCCGGTTTCCGGATGCGCCTAACCGGCCACGTCCCGCTTCTCGTTTTGCTTCGTGCATTCGATGACTTGGCGACGCCGATTGGCGCCGACGCCTCATTTCACACTCGAGGATTTCGAATACATGACTTTTAGCTCAACGACCCAGAACGGCGACGCAACGATCGCTACCCAGGCTGACGTGCCGGCAACCGACCTGCCCGAAACGGCAGTCGCAGCCGAAGCACTGCCGAGTGGCGAAGCGTTCGCCGCTCTCGGTCTCGCACCGGAGATCGTTTCCGCGCTGGTGGCTGCCGGTTTTACCGGCCCGACGCCCGTGCAGGAAAAAGCGGTTCCCGCAGCGATTTCCGGCCGCGATCTGCTGGTCTCCAGCCCGACCGGTTCGGGCAAGACCGCAGCGTTCATGCTGCCCGCCATCCAACGTTTCTCCGTCGCACGCGCTGCGGCACAGGCTGCCGCTGCAAAGCCGGCTGCCGGCCCGCGTGCTGAAACCGAGCGTCGACGCCCGCAATACCAACCGGCACGTCCGAGCCTGTTGGTACTGACCCCCACCCGTGAACTGGCAATGCAGGTCACCACGGCCGCTGAACAGTTCGGCAAGAACTTGCGCAAGCTGCGTTGCGTCAGCGTCCTCGGTGGCGTGCCGTATCGCCAACAGTTGGCGCTGTTGGCCAAGCAGCCGGAAATCCTGGTGGCAACGCCGGGCCGTCTGCTGGACCATATCGAACGTGGCCGCATCGATCTGTCGCAACTGCAGATGCTGGTGCTGGACGAAGCCGACCGTATGCTGGACATGGGCTTCATCGACGACATCGAAACGATCGTCGCGGCAACGCCGGCGACGCGTCAGACGCTGTTGTTCTCGGCAACGATCGACCAGAAGATCAGCTCGCTGACCAAGCGCCTGCTGAACGACCCGGTGTCGATCGAGATCGCCCGTGGCGCGCAACAAAAGGCGAATATCGCCCAGTCGATCCTGTGGGTCGATGACCGTGCCCACAAGGACCGTCTGCTGTCGCATCTGTTGAACGACGAATCGCTGGATCAAGCGATCATCTTCACGGCCACGAAGAGCGATGCCGACATGCTCGCAGGCCGCCTGTCCGACGAAGGTTTCTCGTCGGCGGCACTGCACGGCGATCTGCCGCAAGGCGCGCGTAACCGCACGCTGAACGCACTGCGCGAGCGTAAGGTTCGTGTCCTGGTGGCAACCGACGTCGCAGCCCGCGGCATTGACGTGCCGGGCATCACGCACGTGTTCAACTACGATCTGCCGAAGTTCGCGGAAGACTACGTTCACCGTATCGGTCGTACCGGCCGCGCTGGCCGTACCGGCACGGCAATCAGCCTGGCGCACCACGCCGAAGCGCAAGCAGTGAAGCGTATCGAACGCTTCACGCATCAGCCGCTGCCGGTGTCGGTGATCGTCGGTTTCGAACCGCGTCGTACGCCGTCGATGTCGTCGGCACCGCGTGGTGGTGCACGTGGCCGTTCTTTCGGTAACGGCGGTGGCGGCAGCGCCGGCGCTGGCCGTGGCGGCTATGCGGGCAACCGCGGCACCGGTACGGGCGGCGGCGGTGGCTATGCTGGCCGTAGCGGCAACGGCGGCGGTTACGCTGGCCGTAGCGGCAGCGGTGGTGGTTACGCCGGCCGCAGCGCGAGCGAAGGCTATGGCCGTCGCCGTGACGGCGGTTCGTCCGACCGCGGCTAAGCGGCTGGCGTAAGTCGGCCGGTCCCGACCGGTCGATCAATGCCGTGCCTGCTGAACCGAACCCCCGCGACACGCAATGTGTCGCGGGGGTTTTCCTTTTGGCTTCCCGTCTGTCGGGAAACGCCCCCTCACCCAAGCGCCCCGCCGATTCGGCGCAACCCTCGAATTTTCACAATGTGAAAATCTTGTGCAATGCATGAAATCGGCTGTGGCAGCGCAGCAGAAAAGCGTTTCACCATCCGCCGCTCATTTCACGATATGGGATTTTGGCGATACCGCATTGATTAATAAGAAGTAAATTTTAATCGTTGCAAGACGAATGACGGTCGACACGATCGTCGCGCCTGCCTAGACTGGGTTTAACGACGGGACGGCACGAACAGCCGAGTGTCATCGGCGCCATCGTCCGCGCTCCCGCATGCGTCTCCCTTTCCATCGACCTAGCTTGGAGCACCACCATGACGAACGATCATCGCAAGCATGATGCAAGCAATCAGCAGTCCTTATCGAACGGTAGTGATGGCAAACGACACGATCGCGACGCCTGCGCCGCCTTGCGTCACGACTGGGCGGTTTCACCCCGTTGGGCAGGCATCAAGCGCGGTTACGATGCCGAGGAGGTTTGTCGCCTGCGCGGTTCGGTTCAGCCGGAACATACGCTGGCGCGGCGCGGTGCCGAGCGGCTGTGGTCTTTATTGCAGCGTCAATCGCTGCCGGCGGGAAGCGGCCGGCACGGCGTCGATCGACCCTTCGTCAACGCCTTGGGCGCGCTGACCGGCAATCAGGCCATGCAGCAGGTCAAAGCCGGCCTTCAGGCCATCTATTTGTCGGGATGGCAGGTGGCCGGCGATGCGAACCAGGCGGGAGCGATGTATCCGGACCAATCGCTGTATCCGGTCAACTCGGTGCCGCAGGTGGTTCGCGCGATCAATAACACCCTTACCCGCGCCGATCAGATCCAGTGGGCGGATGGCACCCGCCCGGGCGATCCCGGATATATCGATTATTTCGCGCCGATCGTCGCCGACGCGGAAGCAGGTTTCGGCGGGGTGCTGAATGCCTTCGAGCTGATGAAGGCGATGATCGATGCGGGCGCGGCCGGGGTGCATTTCGAGGATCAGTTGGCCTCGGCGAAAAAATGCGGTCATCTAGGCGGCAAGGTGCTGGTCCCGACACGGGAAGCCATCGGCAAATTGCTCGCGGCCCGCCTCGCGGCGGACGTCAGCGGCGTGCCTACCTTGCTGATCGCGCGCACCGACGCCCAGGCAGCGAACCTGATCACCTCGGACATCGATCCGCTCGATCAGCCCTTCCTGACCGGCAAACGGACCGTCGAAGGCTTTTACCGGACCCACGCCGGACTGGAACAGGCGATCGCGCGCGGCCTCGCCTATGCGCCGTATGCCGATTTGATCTGGTGCGAAACCGGCAAGCCCGATCTGCTCGAAGCGCGCCGCTTCGCCGACGCCATCCATGCGCAGTTTCCAGGTAAGGCACTGGCGTATAACTGCTCGCCGTCGTTCAACTGGAAACGGAATCTGGACGATGCGACGATTGCCCGGTTCCAGCATGCGCTGGCGGAAATGGGCTACACCTTCCAATTCATCACGCTGGCCGGCTTCCATAGCTTGAACTACAGCATGTTCGATCTGGCGCACGGCTATGCGCGCGAACAGATGAGCGCCTTCGTCCAGCTGCAACAACGGGAATTCGATGCGGCCGATCGCGGCTTCACCGCCGTCAAGCACCAGCACGAAGTGGGCACCGGCTATTTCGACGCGGTCACGCAGACGATCGAACGCCAGTCGTCGACCACCGCCCTTACCGGATCGACGGAAGAAGCGCAGTTTGCCTGACGCGGTGCCGCTACTGCCACCGTTGCCGCTACCGTTGCCGGATCAGCGGTAGATCAGCACCGGAATCCGCGTGTGCGACAAGACACGCTGGGTTTCGCTGCCGACCAGCATTTGCGCCAGACCATGGCGCCCGTGCGACGCCATCAGGATCACATCGCAGCCCGCCCCCTCGGCGGTCTCGACAATGCCGAGGTAGGGCGAGGCATGCGTGCTGACGCGCGTCGTACAGGGCACGCCCCGTGACGCCGCCAGGGACGAAACTTCATCGAGATGTCGTTGCGCATCGCGCTCGCAACGCATTTGAAAGTCCATCGGCGGCTCGACGATGACCTCGGTAAACGGCGACACCGGATACGCCGGCAGGCAGGCATAGCCTGTCAGCGTGCCGCCCGTCGTGGCGGCGAGTTGGACGGCGGCATTCACCGCCTTTTGCGACAGTTCGGAACCGTCGGTGGGTACGAAAATGTGCTTGAACATGGCAGAGGCTCCCGGTCGGAGGAACGCCGTTGATCGTGCTCAATCGCACGCGCTGCGCGGATCTACGCAGCGCGCGGCCAGACACTGCACCACACTGCGACTCCATTCTAGTACGTCCCGCGTCGCGCAAAAATGCCACGGCAGCAGTTGTCGTGCTCAACGACACCGCGCCAGCCTGTGCACGATCCAATCGCCGCCGGAAATCGGCGGTCGTCCCCGCCCCGCCTCGGGATCGATGGGATAGTAGACGCATCGCAAGGCCTGGCGCGGCGCTTCGGCTGGCACGGCGGCATGCGCATCGCTGCCGTCCGCGCGCGCGGGCCGATCCGGTATCACGTCGATCTCGCTGCGATAAAAGGCGCCGCGTCCGTCCGGGCGAATCCCCTCGATCTCGTCCAGAATGGAAAGGAGCGCCCGATCGATGCGAAAAACGTCGCCGCGCACTGTGGCGCACCGGGCTGTCTTTCCCGCCGCGTCCGCGCCGTGCGGCGGCACCAGGCCCGGCCAATCGCCGAAATCGACCAGGTGCCCCCGCACACGGCCGACGGCGACGTGCCGCGGCGCGGGCAAATCGGGGCGCCCAAAACGCATGGCGGCCAAGGCGATATCGTTGATCTCGCCATGCCGCAGCGTGCCGTAGACGAAGACGTCGCACGTCTCGATGGAGGAGGAAGGGCTGAGGCTCACGTTCGGCGCACCGGGAAGGAAACGAAGACGACAGCCTAGCAAAAAGCGCGGCCGCTGCGGGACGCAATGGCGGGCGCAGGAACACGACGACAGGAGACGATGGCGAATATGACGACGATCACTTGCGAGGCCAGCCCGTGGGGCACGCTCAAAGACGGCACGCCCGTCCATCGGATTACACTGCGCGACGCGCATGGCGCGCAGGCCGTGCTCAGCAATCTCGGGGCGACCTTGGTGCGCTGGGACGCAGCGGATCGCGACGGCCGATTCGACAACATCGTGCTCGGCTTCGCGACGCCGCAGGCCTACCTCGACAGCAGCACGCATATGGGCGGCACGATCGGGCGCTTCGCCAACCGGATCGCCGGCGCGCATTTCACGCTGGACGGCCAGGACTATCGCCTCGAAGCGAATGACGGTGCCAATACGCTGCACGGCGGCCATGACGGGTTCGATCGACGCCTCTGGGACTATTCGCTCGCGCCCGACTCGGGCAGCGTGCTCTTCACGCTGCATTCGCCGGACGGCGACAGCGGTTTTCCCGGCGCGCTGACCTTGCAGGTTCGCTATACCTTCGACGGGACGGCCATCCGCATCGACTATGACGCGCAGTGCGCGGCGCCCACGGCATTCAATGTCACGAACCACAGCTATTTCAACCTCTCCGGACTGCGCGGTCGCGCAACGGGCGCGAATGCGGCGTCGGATACGGCAAGCAAGCCATTATTGGAAGACACGCCGGATGACGGCACGATCCTCGATCACGTCGTTCGCATCGATGCGGAACAGGTCCTGTTGCCGGATGTGCATGGGATTCCGCAGCAGCAGGTGTCTGTCGCCGGCACGGTGTTCGATCTCCGAGACGGTGCCACGGTAGGCGCCCGCCTCGCGAGCCGCGACCCGGCACTGGTCGCGATGCAGGGATACGACCACTGCTATGTGCTGTCCCCACCGGATCGCATCGAAACGCCGCTCCGCGACGTCGCAGCCGCCTTCCATCCGCATTCGGGGCGCCGGCTGACGATCGCCACCACCGAGCGGACCGTTCAGTTTTATACCGCCTCGAATCTGAGAGGCGTCGTCGACGGGGCCGGTCATGCGCTACGGGCGCACGATGCCGTGTGTTTCGAAACGCAGGCGCAGCCGAACCAGATCAATACGGCCGATGCGCAAGGGGTCACGCTGCGTCCCGCGCAGCGTTATCGGCAAACCACCGTCTACCGCTGCCAGGCCGAAAACTAAAAAAGGGCCGCCTCGGCACTTTCCCGCACCCTGAAGAAAACGCCCTCCAAGGCGAGAGAAAGGTTCGAAGTCGGCCCTTCGATACTGCAGTCCGCGACGGATCAGTGAACGATCCGCTCGAACGAAAAGTCCCCGTCGCTGAAATCGACCGGAATGACATCCTTCGCGCCGAACCGGCCGCTGAGGATCAACTTCGCCACCGGGTTCTCGATCTCCTGCTGGATGGCGCGCTTCAACGGCCGCGCACCGAACAAGGGGTCATACCCGACCTTCGCGATCTCAGCCAATGCCGCTTCGCTGATATCGAGCTGCATATCCAGCTTCGCGAGACGCTCGGTGAGCACACGCAACTGGATGCGCGCGATCGCCTCGATATTCGACCGATCCAGACCATGAAAGACGACGACCTCGTCGATCCGGTTCAGGAATTCCGGCCGGAAATGCAGCTTCACCTCATCCCACACCGCGGAACGGACTTCTTCCTGCGGCGCGTCCACCATCGACTGGATCAATTGTGATCCGAGGTTCGACGTCATCACGATCACCGTGTTCTTGAAATCCACAGTGCGCCCCTGCCCGTCGGTCATCCGCCCGTCGTCCAGCACTTGCAGCAAGACGTTGAAGACATCCGGGTGCGCCTTTTCGACTTCGTCGAGCAAGATCACGCTATAGGGCTTGCGCCGTACCGCTTCGGTCAGATAACCGCCTTCTTCATACCCGACATATCCGGGCGGCGCGCCGATCAAACGCGCGACGCTGTGCTTCTCCATGAACTCGCTCATGTCGATACGGATCAACTGCTCTTCCGAATCGAACAGGAAGCCGGCCAATGCCTTGCACAACTCGGTCTTCCCCACACCGGTCGGCCCCAGAAACAGGAAGGAACCATAGGGCCGGTTCGGATCCGACAAGCCGGCGCGCGAACGACGGATCGCATCGGCCACCGCGGTGATCGCCTCGTTCTGCCCGACCACCCGCTCGTGCAGCTTGTCCTCGATATGCAGCAACTTGTCCCGCTCGCCCTGCATCATCCGCGACACGGGAATCCCGGTCGAGCGCGATACCACTTCCGCGATCTCCTCGGCGCCCACCTGCGTACGCAGCAGACGCGGACGCGCGGCCGTACCGCTACCCTGGCTCGCCTCGGCCTGCGTGACTTCCTTCAGCCGCGCTTCGAGTTGCGGCAGCTTGCCGTACTGCAGCTCGGCCACTTTGTCGAGGCGCCCTTCGCGCTGCAACTTGACGATATCGGCGCGTGCGCGCTCGATATCCTCCTTCAGTTGCGCACTGCCCAGCACCGCCGCTTTCTCGGCAGTCCAGATCTCTTCCAGATCGGCGTACTCGCGCTGCAAGCGCTCGATCTCGTCCTCGATCAGGCCGAGCCGTTTCTGCGACGCTTCGTCCTTCTCCTTGCGCACCGCTTCGCGCTCGATCTTCAACTGGATCAGGCGCCGATCGAGCCGGTCCATTTCCTCCGGCTTCGAATCGATTTCCATCTTGATCCGCGAGGCCGCTTCGTCGATCAGATCGATCGCCTTGTCAGGCAGAAAGCGATCGGTGATATAGCGGTGACTCAGCTCCGCCGCCGCGACGATGGCCGGATCAGTGATCTCCACGCCGTGATGCAGCTCGTACTTTTCTTGCAAGCCGCGCAAGATCGCGATAGTCGCTTCCACCGACGGCTCATCCACCTGGACGCGTTGGAAACGACGCTCCAGCGCGGCATCCTTCTCGATGTATTTCCGATACTCGTCGAGCGTGGTCGCACCGATGCAATGCAGCTCGCCGCGCGCCAGCGCCGGCTTCAGCATATTGCCGGCGTCCATTGCCCCTTCGGCCTTGCCGGCACCGACCATCGTATGGATTTCATCGATGAAGACGATGGTCTGGCCCTCGTCCTTGGCGACGTCGCTCAGCACCGCTTTCAGGCGTTCCTCGAATTCACCGCGGTATTTCGCACCCGCCAGCAGCAGCGCCATATCGAGCACCAGCACCCGCTTGTTCTTCAGCGACTCCGGCACCTCGCCATTGACGATCCGCTGCGCCAAACCTTCGACGATCGCGGTCTTGCCGACGCCCGGTTCGCCGATCAACACCGGATTGTTCTTCGTGCGGCGTTGCAGGATCTGAATCGCACGCCGAATCTCATCGTCACGACCGATCACCGGATCGAGCTTGCCCGAGCGTGCCCGCTCCGTCAGGTCGAGCGTGTATTTCTTCAGCGCTTCGCGTTGGCTTTCGGCATCGGCGCTGTTGACGGGCTGCCCGCCCCGCACTGCCTGCACGGCCGCGTCGAGCGTCTTGCGGCTCAGTCCATGCTCGCGCAACAGGCGGCCGCTATCGCCCTTATCGTCGACCGCCGCCAGCAGAAACATTTCGGTCGAGATAAAAGCGTCGCCTTGCTTCTGCGCCTCGCGGTCGGCCTGATTGAACAGGCCGGTTAACTCGCGACTGACCTGGACATTGCCATCGGTGCCCTGCACCTTCGGCAGGCGATCCATCGCCTGCGTGACGGCCGCCTGCAACGGCTGCAGTTGCACGCCCGCGCGGGATAGCAGCGAGCGCGTCGATCCATCCGTTTGCGCGAGCAGGGCCGCGAGGACGTGCAAGGGATCGATATATTGGTTGTCGCGGCCGACCGCCAGACTTTGGGCGTCGGCGACGGCTTCTTGAAACTTCGTAGTCAGCTTGTCGATTCTCACGGAGATCCTCCAGGCATTGCATCGTTCGTTTTGAAATTCATGCTACCTAAATGCGGCGCATGGTAATAATTTCAAGAGGATGTCGACCAAAATAGTGGCTGCCGATTCCCGCTGTGCGCCGCAGTCTATCGCTGCCTATCGCTGCCCACTACTGCCCATTGCTGCGCGCGAGGACACGGTGCGCGGCCGTTCGGCGCCCCCGACGTAGCGTCAAGCGCGCTTGACCGCACGCCGACATGCGATTTGCTGACGCGTCGAGCCATTGACCGTCTGCCACAATCTACCATGCAGGGGACTGGCGACGAGGTCCGAAAACGTCGGGGCCGGCAGCCGCCGAGAGGCCCGCAACTGCTGAACGAGCAAGGGCGCATAGTGCGCCGTGTCGGGTGCGATGGCCGCCCAAAAAACGTCGGCACCGTCGGGATTCCGACGATAGCGCGTAAGCCAGGAATTGAACGTTCGATACAGAAGGTGCATCGCCCGCGAGAATTCCCGCTGCGAGATGCCCTCCGCGCCATTGAGCGCCATAAAGGCGGCGACGAGGACATTGCGCGCATCGTACTGAATGCAAAACGGCCCGGTCGGCCCGGTTTGGCCAATCAGGATCTTACGTCCGGCCACGCCGGCCACCAGCCGCAGCATCTGAGTGCGCTGCATGACGATCTCGCGCAATGCCTCCGCCGCTTCGACACTCGCCGCTTCGGCGTGCGAAGCGCTGCTTGCCGCCGTTTCATTCCTCCGACGGCTGGGCAACGACAGATCGAGCGGCGAATCAGACGCGACACCCGGCATTGCATGCACAGACGCCGCCACGGAAGCCCACGGTAAGGGCATCGGGAGCCGCAACGGCAATGGCACCGGCATCGATCGCGTGGCCACCGCGACCGCGGGCGCCGCCGGCACGGGTAGCCAGCGTGACACGCCCTCCCGCGACGGAAAACGGGGCATCGCACGCAGCAAGGCACGCGTCTGCGCCAACTGTTCGCGCACGGTCGGACGCGCGCTGCGCGGGCAGACGGCCTCCTCACCGGACAAATCGATTGTCTCCACCCCGGATCGCCGCGTCGAATGCGCACGGCCGAGCGCACGTTGTGCCGACGCCCCCGCTGTCGGCCGATCGCTACACTGCGCGGAACGCATCATAAAATCCTTCGATCGATTGGACACCCGGCAACCTTATCGTGGCGCCAGGCAAATCTCAATCGGCCAAAGGGATAGGTCGGCCACGCCGACGATTCGGCCAAGAACCTTTCGTCATAGTTCGCACAATTTCGCTAAGGACTCCAAAACAAAAGAAGTATTGGAACGTCGACAGCCTTGCTTCAACGGTCGGCGCGGATCGCACCACCCTCGCCTGCGTCGGACGTGCGATCTACCCTGCCGACTGCCATCGCGCCCGCGCGTGGTCGTCGCTTTCGCGCGCGTCCACCCAGTGCCGGGCCTCGCCCGCGCCTTCCTTTTTCCAGAACGGCGCTTCGGTTTTCAGGTAGTCCATGATGTACTCACAGGCGTCGAAAGCATCGCCGCGATGCGCACTCGCCACGGCCACCAGCACGATCTGATCGGTCGGTCGTAGCGGGCCGCCATATCGATGAATCACCGTCACGCCTTGAAGCACCCAGCGCGCATGTGCCTGCGCCACGATGTCGCCGAGGGCCTGTTCGGTCATGCCCGGGTAGTGTTCGAGTTCCAGCGCATCGACCGGCGCGCCCTGGCTGACGTCACGCACGGCACCGATGAAAGCCGCCACCGCGCCGGCGCCGGGATGGGCGAGGCGCAAGGCGGCCAATTCCTTACCGGTATCGAAATCCGCCTCTTGCACGGCGATACGCACCGTCTTGTTCACGCCACCGGAAGGCGCGCCCGCGGACGTCGTTAGCACAGGCGCGGCGGGCGGCGAAACCGGCCCATCGGCCGTCGATCGATCGGACATGGTCTCCCTCGTCAACCGCCGGTTACCGGCGGGAAAAATGCCACCTCGCATCCCGGCGAAATCCGCGTTTCAGCCCCCGTCATTTCGTGATTGCAGGCCATGCGCAGCGACCGCGTACCGGCCAGCGCATCGGCCCACGCCCCACCACGCGTGCAGAGCCAGGCGCGTACATCGCCCACCGTGTTCACCGATTCCGGCACGACGACGCGCTCCTCGGCCGTGCCGACCGCCTCGCGCAAGCTGGCGAAATAACGTAGAGCGATTTCCATGATTTTTTCGTTTGCTGAGGTCAGAACAGCAGGTCGGTAAACGGCAGGTAACGGACCAGATCGCCCGGTGCGATATCGCGCCCCGGGGGATTGTCCACTAGGCCATCGCCCCACACGGTGGAGGTCAACACTGCCGAACTCTGCGAGGGATAGAGATCGAGGCCGCCGGCATCATTCAAACGGACGCGCAGGAACTCGTTGCGTCGGTCGCCTTTCAAGGCGAAGTCGGCACGCACCTGCAGCGCTTTCGGAGCGACGTTGGGAACGCCCTGCAGACGCAGGATAAAGGGGCGGACGAATAGCAGGAAGGTGACGAAGGTCGATACCGGATTGCCCGGCAACCCGATAAAGAACGCGCTGCCCACAGCGGACTTCAACGTCCCGAAAGCCAGCGGCTTGCCGGGTTTCATCGCGATTTTCCACAGCGCCAACGTGCCTTCCGCTTCCACCGCCGCCTTGACGTGGTCCTCCTCGCCAACCGACACGCCACCGCTGGTCAGTACCAGATCATGCGAGGCCGCCGCATCGCGCAAGGCCGCACGCGTCGCGTCGAGCCGATCGGCGACGATACCGATATCGGTGACGTCGCAACCGAGCGCCTGGAGCATGCCGCCCAAGGTATAGCGATTCGAGTTGTAGATCGCACCGGGCGCGAGCGCTTCACCGGGCCGTCGCAATTCGTCGCCGGTAAACAGCATCGCGACCTTCAGGCGTCGGATCACCGGCAACGACGCGACGCCGACCGATGCGGCGAGGCCAAGGGCCTGCGGCGTCAACCGCGTCCCACGCGGCAGGATCACCGCGCCGGCGCGGATATCGGCACCGCGCCGATTGATCCACTGCCCGGCCCGCGGCACGTCGTCCTGCGTAAAGCGTACGCCGGTCGACTCCACCTGCGCGTCCTCCTGGATCACGATCAGATCGGCGTGTTCCGGCACTGGGGCGCCGGTAAAAATGCGCGCGACTGTCCCGGACGCCAGCGGTGTCGGCGACGCGCCGGCGGGAATGCGCTGCGACACCGGGAAAGGATGGCCCAATGGCGTCACGTCGGCGTGATCCCCGGCCGCCGCACCCAGATGCACCGCCAACTCGGCCAGGCGCACCGCATACCCGTCCATGGCGCTGACATCCATCGGCGGAACATCGATCGGGGACACGATATCGGCCGCCAGCACCCGGCCCAAAGCAACTTCGGTCGGGAGAGTCTCGATTGCCGGATGCACCGCGGACGCCGCCGAAATCTCGGTGTCCGCGCCGCCGCCCTTCGCACCGCGTGGCGCGTCGGCGGCAGCCAGCAGCGTTTGCAGTGCCTCTGCCGTCGTCAGCATCGGTGCGCGGCCGCCGGGCGGCGTCGATCGGGGGGTGGCGGGCGCGCCATTATGCGAGACGGACGGATCAGCGTGAGGCGTAGCGTTTTCAGACATAGGAAGAAAGACGGAAGCGATAGGCGGGAGCGCAGCGGCGCGGCGGGTTCCTACACGACTCTACTCGACCGGGCCCGGCGCCGCGAACGCTTTCAGCCTTCAGTATGCGCCGTAATGAATTGCTTGACCGCCGCAACGTCCGCCGGGATCACCGTGCTGCGTTGCGGCAGCGCCTCGATACCGGCAAAGGCGTGGGGTCTCTCCGGCTCGCGGCCGAGCGCTTCCTTGATCGTTTCGCCGAACTTCACCGGTTGTGCGGTCTCCAGCACGATCATCGGCACACCGGCTTCCAGGTGTTGCCGCGCCGTGTGGACGCCATCGGCCGTATGCGTATCGATCGTCGTCTTGTAGCGCGCATCGATATCGCGGATCACCGCCAGCCGCTGCGCGTGATCGCTACGGCCGGAGACGAAGCCGAAGTCGGCGATGCGATCAAACGCCGCAGTGCCGGCGAGGCTGAAACCGCCCTCATGGTCGACCTTGCCGAACAGCGTCTTCAAGGCATCGCCGTCGCGCTCGAGCAGATCGAAAACGAAGCGTTCGAAATTCGATGCTTTCGAGATATCCATGCTCGGGCTGCTGGTCTGCAACGTCTGCGCCGACGTCCGCACGCGGTAATGCCCGGTGCGGAAAAACTCGTCGAGCACGTCGTTCTCGTTGGTGGCGACCACGAGGCGCCGGATCGGCAGCCCCATCATCCGCGCGATATGCCCGGCGCAGACATTGCCGAAATTACCCGACGGCACGGTGAATGATACCGGCGGCATCGCGCCATCGACATAGGGCTTGCCGGCGGTGGCCGCCAGATAACCCTTGAAGTAATAAACGACCTGGGCCACGACGCGCGCCCAGTTAATCGAGTTGACGGTACCGATCCGATGCGCCGCCTTGTAGGCGTGATCGTTCGACACCGCCTTCACCATGTCCTGACAGTCGTCGAACACGCCCTCGACCGCCAGATTGAAGATGTTCGGATCCTGCAGGCTGTACATCTGCGCGCTTTGGAACGGGCTCATCTTGCCATGCGGCGACAGCATGAACACGCGCACGCCGCGCTTGCCGCGCATCGCATATTCCGCCGCGCTGCCGGTATCGCCGGACGTGGCGCCCAGAATGTTCAGCGTATCGCCCTGCTTGTCCAGCACGTATTCGAACAGGCTGCCCAACAACTGCATCGCCATATCCTTGAACGCCAGCGTCGGCCCGTTCGACAGTTCCAGCAGCGACAACGTCGTCTTGTCCGACGTTCCCGCAACCGCTTCCTCGCCGAGCAACTTCAGCGGCGTGATGTCCTCCGCGCGTTGCCCGTCGCGCAGATTGCAGTAGACCTCGGCCGTATAGGTGCGGCGCAGCAGCGCGCGCAGGTCCGCGGACGGCACGTCGTCGCAATACAGCGACAGCACTTCGAACGCCAGGTCCGCATAGGACAGCGTGCGCCACTTTTCCAGCAGCGCCGCGTCGACCTGCGGGTAACGCGCCGGCATATAGAGGCCGCCGTCCGGTGCCAGACCGGCTAGCAGAATGTCGGAAAACCGCGCCGCGGCGGCAAGTTCGTGTCCGGCACGCGGGGCACGGGTGGATACGTAGTGCATGACTGGCCTTTAACGGAATTTCGCGATTACAGGTTCTCGGTGCGCAGCAGCGACACGGGCGACTTCACGCTCGACAAGGCTTCGATCTTCGCCAACGCCTGGCGCAGATTGCCTTCGACGGTCCCGTGCGTCAGCACGATCAGGTCCGTCTCGCCCTCGCCTTCGCGCGACTCTTTCTGGATCAGCGCGTCCACCGAGATGCCCCGATCCGCCAGCAGGCTCGCGATGGCGGCCAGCACGCCCGGCTCGTCGGCAACGCGCAACCGCAGGTAGTAAGCGCTGGTGATCTGATCGATCGGCAACACCGGCAAGTCCGACAGCTGGTCCGGCTGGAACGCCAGATGCGGCGTGCGATGCTCCGGATCGGCCGTGTGCAGGCGGGTCACGTCGACGAGATCGGCGACGACGGCCGAAGCGGTCGGCTCCGCGCCGGCGCCCTTGCCGTAATACAGCGTCATGCCGACCGCATCGCCGTTGACGGCCACCGCATTCATCGCGCCCTCGACATTGGCGATCAGCATCGACGACGGCACCAGCGTCGGATGCACGCGCAGTTCGATGCCCTTCGCCGAGCGCCGCGTGATGCCGAGCAGCTTGATCCGATAGCCCAGTTGTTCCGCGTATTTGATATCGATCGCATCGAGCTTGCTGATGCCTTCGATGTGCGCGCGATCGAATTGGATCGGCACGCCGAACGCGATCGCGCTCATCAGCGTCAGCTTGTGCGCGGCATCCACACCCTCGACGTCGAAGGTCGGGTCCGCTTCCGCATAGCCTAAGCGCTGCGCATCGGCCAATGCCGTCGCGAAGTCCAAGCCCTTGTCGCGCATCTCGGACAGGATGAAATTGGTCGTGCCGTTGATGATGCCGGCGATCCAGGTGATGCGGTTCGCGGTCAGGCCTTCACGCAGCGCCTTGATGATCGGAATACCGCCGGCCACCGCCGCCTCGAAGGCGACCATCACGCCCTTGCTGTGCGCGGCCTGGAAGATCTCCATCCCATGGACGGCGAGCAGTGCCTTGTTCGCCGTGACGACGTGCTTGCCGTGCGCGATGGCCGCCAGCACCAACTCGCGGGCCCGGTCGGTGCCGCCGATCGTCTCGATGACGATATCGATGGCCGGATCGCGCACCAGCGCGTCGAAGTCACTGTCGATCAACGGCAAGCTGCCGGCACCCGCGGCCAGCGCTGTTTCCGCACCGGCTTCCTGCGTCACGATTGCGCTCAGCGCCGCCTGCGCCTTGGCCGGCGTGCGCACGGCGATGCGCGCGACTTCAATGCCCCGTCCGGCGCGCCGCTTGATTTCTTCCTGATTCCGGCGCAAGACCGAATACGTGCCGCCACCGACGGTTCCGAAGCCCAGTAGGCCTGCTTTGATCGATTCCATACTGCAGTGTCAGTCCAAGAGATGAATGAAGCGGCGCTCAGGCGCCGTGACGTTTTCGATAGCTTTCGAGGAAACGGCCGATCCGCTCGACGGAGACCTTCAGATCCACGACGTTCGGCAGGAACACCACGCGGAAATGGTCCGGCGTCGCCCAGTTGAAACCCGTCCCCTGCACCAGCAGCACGCGCTCCTCGCGCAGCAGCTCGAGAATGAACTGCTGGTCGTCGGCGATCGGATACATCTTCGGGTCGAGGCGCGGGAACAGATACAACGCCGCCTTCGGCTTCACGCAGGTGACGCCGGGGATCGACGTCAACATGTCGTAGGCCAGGTTGCGCTGCTCGTACAGACGCCCGCCCGGCAGCAAGAGATCGTTGATGCTCTGATAGCCGCCCAGCGCGGTCTGGATCGCGTACTGCCCCGGCACATTGGCGCACAGGCGCATCGACGCGAGGATGTTCAGGCCTTCGATGTAGTCCCGCGCGCGCCGCTTGTCGCCGGAGACGATCATCCAGCCGGCACGAAAACCGCAGGAGCGATAGCTCTTCGACAAGCCGTTGAACGTGACCGTCAGCACGTCCTCGGACAGCGCCGCCATCGACGTATGCGTCGCGCCGTCGTACAGGATCTTGTCGTAGATCTCATCGGCATAGACGATCAGATCGTGTTCGCGCGCGAAGGCGATGATCTCGCGCAACAGATCGTCCGGGTACAGGGCCCCGGTCGGATTATTCGGGTTGATGACGACGATCGCGCGCGTGTTCGGCGTCAGCTTCGCGCGGATATCGTCCATATCCGGCAGCCAGTCGTTGCCCTCGTCACAGACATAGTGCACCGGGGTTCCGCCCGACAGGCTGACCGCCGCCGTCCACAGCGGGTAGTCCGGCGCCGGCAGCAGCACTTCATCGCCCTCGTTGAGCAGCGCCTGCATCGCCATCACGATCAGTTCCGACGCGCCGTTCCCGATGTAGATATCGTCGAGACCCACCCCCGCGATATTTTTCTGCTGCGAGTAATGCATCACCGCCTTGCGCGCGGCGAAGACCCCTTTCGAATCCGAATAGCCGGACGAGGCCGGCAGGTTCCGGATCATGTCCTGCACGATCTCGTCGGGCGCATCGAAGCCGAACGGCGCAAGATTGCCGATGTTCAGCTTGATGATCTTATGCCCTTCGTCTTCGAGACGGCGGGCCTCGTCGAGCACCGGACCGCGAATGTCATAGCAAACGTTGGCCAGCTTGTTCGATTTATGGATGGATTTCACGGCGGCAAAGTGGAACGGAAAGCGGATGGATGGCAAGCGGCTGGGCCGAAGGTCGTGCGAGACGGCTGCGCGACACGATCGGCACCGATGGGTGCGGACAGGCCGGGACTTCCTGGGACTTCCTGATGGGAAGCGGCTGGGCAACGCTATAATCCGGTGAATTATGACAGAGTTTGGACCAACAGCGGACAGGGAGCAACGCGTGAAACTGGAGCAGGAATCCATTGAAGCCGCCGGCGTGCTGAATGTCGTGACCGGGTACGGCGACGACTATGTCGAGATCAACAAGACCCGATTCGCACACAGCGTCCTGCTGCTGCCGAACGGCCCGGCCTTGCCCTGGGATCCGACGCGCTTCGAGGCGCTGGCGCCCGCGCATTTCGAGCCGCTGGTCAATGCAACGCCCGAACTGGTGCTCCTCGGAACCGGCAAAAAGCTGCGTTTCGGGCATCCGCGTCTGTACGCGGCCCTGACCGCCAAGCGCATCGGGGTGGAAACGATGGATATCGGCGCCGCCTGCCGGACCTTCAATATCCTGGCCGCCGAAGGCCGCCGGGTGGCGGCCGCGCTGCTCCTCGAAAAAGCCGATTGATCGCTTCCGCCAGTTCCCGGCGTGCCCCCCTCGGCAGCGCCCCGCTGACGCTGACCCGTGGCGCGGTTCTGCTGCTGGTGGGGCTCTTCGCCCTCGCCTGGTTCGCCCCCTTGGGCGTGCGCTCGCTGCTGCCGGCCGATGAAGGCCGTTATGCCGAGATCGCACGCGAAATGCTGGCGAGCGGCGATTGGCTCACGCCCCGCTACAACGGCCTCCCCGCGCTGACCACGCCGCCGCTGCAGCTATGGGCGACGGCGGCCGGCTTTGCGCTGTTCGGACTGGGCGAATGGCAGGCAAGGCTATGGACCGCCCTGTGCGGCTTCGGCGCCGTGCTGTTCGTCGGCTATACCGGGGTCCGACTGTACGGCCGCCCGGCAGGCATCCTGGCGGCGACCGCCCTGTTCGCCACCCCTTACTGGCACCTGCTGGGGCATTACGCCTCGCTGGACATGGGGCTGTCGGCCATGATGACGGTCGCGTTGTGCGCGATGCTGCTGGCCCAGCGTGCGCCGGACACCCTGGTGGGCATGCGCGGGGGCGGCGCCGTCGGCTCGGTCAGCGCAATCGGCGCAATCGGCGCAATCGGCCCTGGCGGCTCGGTCGGCGGTGCCGGGGCAATCGGCGGCAGCGCGATCGACGTGCTGCGCGGCCGACGCGGCTGGATGTGGCTCTGCTGGATTGCCATGGCCCTAGCCGTCCTCAGCAAGGGGGTGATCGGCATCGCGCTGCCGGCGATCGTGCTGCTCATCTACTCCGTCGTGGCCCGGGACTTCGCGATCTGGCGCAGGCTCTACCTGTTCAGTGGCCTGCTGCTGTTCTGCGTCGTCGCCGCTCCCTGGTTCATCGCGATGCAATGGCGCTATCCCGGCTTTGTGGCAGGATTTTTCGTCACGACCCCGCTGCAAGACTATCTCGTCGGCGGCCTGCATCCGACTCAGCCGTTCTACTTTTTCATCCCCGTCTGTCTGATCGGCGCATTGCCGTGGCTATCTCTGCTTTGGCAAAGTATGCGCCGTGCGCTCCGGCTGCCGCGACAGACCAACCGCTTCTCGCCCGCCTGCCTGCTGGTGGCCTGGGTGGCGACGATCTGTCTTTTTTTCAGCGCGTCGGCATCGAAGCTGCTGTCCGATACGCTGCCGGTCACGCCGGCCCTGGCGTTGCTGGTGGGCGCCTACCTGCCCAGTCGGGATGCCCACCGGATTCGACGCCATCTGGCCGGCTATGCGGTGCTGCTGATCACCCTAGCGCTGGGCATCGTCTACCTGACGAATTTCGGCAGCGCGGCCACGCCGAATGTGCTGTATCGGCACTTTCAGACATGGCTATGGCTCGGGCTCGGCGTCGCGCTGCTCGGCCTGGCCGTCGCGGGCGTGCTCGCGCGGCGGTTGGGCGCACGGACCTGGCTCGTCTATGCCGCCGCCTGGTATGCCGGCCTGGCGATCGCGGGCAACGCGCACGAGTTGCTGGGGCGCCCGACGGCCGGCGTGCAACTGGCGGCGCGCGTCCGTGCCGTGATCGCGCAAGCACCGCAGAACGCCGTGGACCCGCCGTTCTACGCGGTCGGGCCGATCGACGAGGCGCTATCGTTCTATTTGCGTCGCACCTTCACGTCGGTGGCCGCGTCGAGCGATGCGTGGGAAACCCGCTGGCGCGACGGCGGCCCGGCCTATGCCATCATGACGCCGACGCTGTATCACGTGCTCCATGCCAAGCATCTTCCGATGACGATCGTCGCCTACGATGCCCGGCGCGTCGTGGTATCGCGTACGCCGCTCGCAAGCGGCGTTTCCCGGACGCGCCCGCCGGACATGGCACAATCGGGGCAGTGAAAGCGCCTCGCGGCGGATTCCACCGGACGGGGATGCCGTCCCAGATACGCTTTGGTCCACGCCAACGTCGTGCTTTAATGGATACCTAAGGCAATTGATGGCATGATCGCAACCGCGCGCCAGAGCCCTTTCCACGGTCGCTTCGGCCCGCAGCACTAGGACACCTCTTTTCATGACGCAAACGCCCGCGGTGCAGGCCGAATTCCTGCCCTTTACCCGCCCCGAGATCGACGAAGAGACGATCGCCGGAGTCGCCGAGGTTCTGCGGTCCGGCTGGATCACCACCGGCCCGCAGAACCAGCGCTTCGAGGCCGCGCTCTCGGAGCGTTTCGGCGGCCGTCCGGTGCGGACCTTCAACAGCGGCACGGCAACACTCGAGATCGGCCTGCGCGTTGCCGGCATCGGTCCTGGCGACGAAGTCATCACGACGCCACTGACCTGGGTCGCGACCAGCAATGTCATCATTGCCGTGGGGGCGACGCCGATCTTCGTCGATGTCGATCCGAAAACGCGCAATATCGACCTGGATCTGCTGGAAGCGGCCATCACGCCGCGTACGCGCGCGCTGATGCCCGTTCACCTGGCGGGCTTGCCGACCGATATGGATCGTCTCTACGCCATTGCCGAGCGCCACGGTCTGCGTGTCGTGGAAGACGCGGCGCAGGCGCTGGGTGCGCGCTGGAACGGCCGGGAAATCGGCAGTTTCGGCGATATGATCTCGTTCAGTTTTCATCCGAACAAGAACCTGACCTCGATCGAGGGCGGCGCCCTCGTGCTGAACAACGCCGAGGAAGCGCGGCTGGCGGAAAAATACCGCCTGCAGGGCGTGACGCGCACCGGCATCGACGGCATGGACGTCGATGTGCTGGGCGGAAAATTCAACCTGACCGACGTCGCCGCGCGCGTCGGACTGGGGCAATTGCCGCATCTGGACCGTTTCAACGCACGGCGCCGCGTCTTGGCGCAGCGCTACTTCGACCGGTTCAAGGACGGTGCGGCGGTGCGTGCCGGCGTCGCGCTGCCGTTGGCCGATTTCGACAATAGCAACTGGCATATGTTCCAGATCGTTTTGCCGATCGGCGAAGCCGGCTGTCCTACCCGGCCAGACTTCATGATGGCGATGAAGGAAAGCGGCATCGGCACCAGCGTCCATTATCCGCCGGTCCACTTGTTTACCCTCTACCGGCAACGGGGCTTCGGTGAGGGCATGTTCCCCCACACCGAACGCATCGGCGCCGGCACGGTCTCGCTGCCGCTGTTCACGGCGATGACCGACGCCGACGTCGATCGCGTCGTGGCGGCTGTGGATGCGCAATTCTGACGACGCCCTTACCTTGCACGCGCGCGCTGGCTCCGACGCCTTGTCCCGGCGTCCGCCGCGCGGCAAGCACGATATATCGCACCCTGCCGCTTGTAGGCAGCGGACGCCGGCGCCTGCGCGCGTTTCCGTTTCACGAACCATCGATTTTCAATGACGTCACCTGAGCTCTCCGTCATCATCCCCGTCTACAACGAGGAAGCTGGCCTTACCGCCTTGTTCGACCGGCTCTATCCGGCCTTGGACGCACTCGGCGCCGCCTACGAGATCATCTTCATCAACGACGGCAGTCGCGATCGCTCGGCGGCGATGCTCGCCGACCAGTTCGCGCTGCGCGACGACGTCACCCGCGTCATCCTGCTGAACGGCAACTATGGCCAGCACATGGCCATTCTGTCGGGGTTCGAATACGCGCGCGGCGACGTCATCGTGACGCTCGACGCCGATCTGCAGAACCCACCGGAAGAAATCGGCAAGCTGCTGCACAAGATGCGCGAAGGCTATGACTACGTCGGCACGATTCGCGCGAATCGCCAGGACACGTGGTTCCGACGCACGGCGTCGCGCTCGATGAACCGGCTGCGCGAGCGGATCACGCGCATCAAGATGACCGATCAGGGATGCATGCTGCGCGCCTACAGCAAGCGCATCGTCTCGACGATCAACCGTTGCGGCGAGATCAACACCTTCATTCCGGCGCTCGCCTACACGTTCGCGCAGAATCCGACCGAGATCGACGTCGCCCACGAGGAACGCTTTGCCGGTGAGTCGAAATACTCGCTGTATGCGCTGATTCGCCTGAATTTCGACCTGGTCACCGGCTTCTCGGTCGTGCCGTTGCAAATGCTGTCGTTTGTCGGCGTGCTGATGTCGGCCGGCTCCGCGGCGCTGTTCTTCCTGCTGATGTTCCGCCGCTTCCTGCTGGGCGCGGAAGTCCAGGGGGTATTCACGCTGTTCGCGATCAACTTTTTCATGATCGGCATCATCCTGTTCGCCCTGGGCTTGCTCGGCGAATACATCGGCCGCATCTACCAACAGGTGCGCGGCCGGCCGCGTTATCTCGTGCAGACGCTGCTGAGCGGCGATGCGCCCGCACCCGGTTCGTCCGGCCCGTCGGCGGCTGCGCCGAACGCGACGGATCACCCGACGCGCTTTGCCGACCAGGCGACCGTACCGGTGCCGCTGGCATCGGACATGCCGGGCGCTTACGGCAGCACGGTGCCCGCATCGACGCCATCCGATCGCCCCACTGGGGTCGATCGATGAGCGCCTCTATCGCGTCCTCGGGGCGGCGAGCCGTCGTGTTCGCGTACCACAACGTCGGCGCGCGCTGCCTGCGCGTGCTGCTGGCGCGCGGCGTGGACGTGGCGCTGGTGGTGACGCACGAGGACAACCCCGAAGAACTGATCTGGTTCGAAAGTGTCGCGGCCGTGGCGGCCGATTACGGCATTCCGACGATTCGGCCCAGTGCGGCAGAGATTGCCGATGGCCGGACGTTGCAGGCGGCGCTGCAAGGCCTGCCCGGCGGCGCGCCTGATTTCCTGTTCTCTTTCTACTATCGGCATATGTTGCCGGTGGATGTGCTGGGCCTCACGCCGCGCGGCGCCTATAATCTGCATGGCTCGCTATTGCCGCGATACCGTGGCCGGGTCCCAGTCAACTGGGCCGTCCTGCGCGGCGAAACCGAAACCGGTGCGACGCTGCATGAAATGACGGCCAAGCCGGATGCCGGCGCGATTCTGGCTCAGACGGCGGTGCCGATCCTGCCCGACGACACCGCGCATCAGGTGTTCGAGAAAGTGACCGTGGCCGCCGAGCAGACGCTCTGGGGCGTGCTGCCGGCCTTGTTGGCCGGCTCGGCGCCGCGGCTGGCGAACGATCTGGCTGCCGGGTCTTACTTCGGTGGCCGCAAGCCGGAAGACGGTCGTATCGACTGGTCCCAGCCGGCACAGCAGGTGTATAACCTGGTCAGAGCGGTCGCGCCGCCCTACCCAGGTGCCTTCTGGGAAGATGCCGCCGGCCGGCGCTTTATCCTTGCCGCCGCACGCATGCCGTCCGGCAACGCCGCGCTTCACGCGGATTTGCCGCCCGGCTTTCATGTGGTGGATAATGCAATCGTTGGCGTATGTGGCGATGGGCGCGCCCTCGCGATCCGCGAACTGCGGCTGGACGATGTGCCGATTACGGCCGCCGACTGGTTGCGACTTTCACTCCCTTCTCGCGACTCATGAAGAAAAAGGTTCTCATATTTGGCGTCAACGGCTTTATCGGCCACCACCTGTCGAAGCGCATTCTGGAAACGACGGACTGGGACGTGTACGGCATGGACATGCAGAGCGATCGCCTGGGCGATCTGGCAAAGCATGAACGCATGCATTTCTTCGAGGGCGACATCACGATCAACAAGGAGTGGGTCGAGTATCACGTGCGCAAGTGCGACGTGATCCTGCCGCTGGTTGCCATCGCGACGCCCGCTACCTATGTGCAGCAGCCGCTGCGCGTGTTCGAACTCGATTTCGAGGCGAACATGCCGATCATCCGGTCCGCGGTCAAGTATCGCAAGCACCTCGTTTTCCCGTCGACGTCCGAAGTGTACGGTATGTGCGAAGACGGCGAATTCGATCCGGAAAGCTCGTCGCTGGTGTATGGCCCGATCAACAAGCCGCGCTGGATCTACGCCTGTTCGAAGCAATTGCTCGATCGCGTGATCTGGGGTTACGGCATGCAGGAAGGCCTGAACTTCACGCTGTTCCGCCCGTTCAACTGGATGGGCCCGGGCCTGGACTCGATCCATACGGCGAAGGAAGGCAGTTCCCGCGTGGTCACGCAGTTCCTCGGGCATATCGTTCGCGGCGAGAATATCAATCTCGTCGACGGCGGTGCACAGAAGCGCGCGTTCACGTGGATTGGCGACGGGATCTCGGCGCTGATGAAGATCATCGACAACGCCGGCGGCATCGCCAGCGGCAAGATCTATAACATCGGTAACCCGACCAACAACATCTCGGTACGCGAACTGGCGACGAAGATGCTGGCATTGGCAGCGGAATTTCCTGAATACCGGGATGGCGCAAAGGCCGTGCAAGTCGTGGAAACGTCGTCCGGCGCCTACTATGGCACCGGTTACCAGGACGTTCAGCATCGCGTGCCGAAGATCGACAACACGATGGCCGAATTGGACTGGAAGCCAGAAGTCTCGATGGACGACGCGCTGCGGCAGCTGTTCGAAGCCTACCGCTCGCAAGTCGTCGAAGCCCGCGCCTTGATGGACTGACATTTGGCTCTCATCGTTCTGAAGATTGACGTCGACACGCTGCGGGGCACCCGCGAAGGCGTGCCGACGCTCGTCGACATGCTGCGCGACGTCGGCGCGGGCGCCACGTTTCTCTTCAGCCTCGGCCCGGATCACACGGGCTGGGCGCTGCGCCGGGTATTTCGCCCGGGCTTCCTCAAAAAGGTTTCCCGTACATCGGTCGTCGAGCACTACGGGCTCAAGACGCTGATGTACGGCACGCTGCTGCCGGGCCCCGATATCGGTGTGCGCGCGGCCGCGGAGATGCGTGCCGTGCGGGATGCCGGTTTCGAAGTCGGCATTCATTGCTGGGATCATGTCTACTGGCAGGACAATGTTCG
Organism: Robbsia sp. KACC 23696; assembly: GCF_039852015.1. NCBI lineage: Bacteria > Pseudomonadati > Pseudomonadota > Betaproteobacteria > Burkholderiales > Burkholderiaceae > Robbsia > Robbsia sp. KACC 23696. Next base: position 2,389,492 of record NZ_CP156626.1, read on the forward strand.
CGGCCGCAGCAACGATGCGCGCTGGACCTGCGCGCAAATGCAACGCGCGCACGATCGCTTCGTGTCGATCTTCGGCGCCGCCCCGTCGACGCATGGCGCCGCGGGTTGGCAGATGAACGAGCACGGACTTGCGCTGATCGACAAATGGGGCATGACGTATGCCTCGGACGGTCGTGGCGATGCGCCCTACCGGCCGATAATCGGCGAGCGCGTGCTATCCCATATACAGATGCCGACAACGTTGCCGACGCTCGATGAACTGATCGGCATCGACGACGTCACCGTGGACAATGTCGCCGACCATCTGCTGACCTATACGGCAGCCGGTGGGCCAGGTGATGCGGCGGCGCAACACGGGCCACGCGATCATGTCTTCACCCTCCATGCGGAACTGGAGGGTCAAAAACTCGCTCCGGTGTTCCGGGACTTGCTGCGCGGCTGGGTCGCACAAGGACATCGGCTGGTTTCGATGGCCGATTACCATGCCACGCTCGATCCCGCGACGCTGCCGGTCCGGCAGTTTGCCTGGGGCAGCATTCCCGGACGCTCCGGGGAGCTGATGATTGAGCCGGGGACGGTCTGAGGCTCCGCGCCGCACGGTAAGCCGCCCCATTCACCCGCCGGCCCGAGGGGGACGGCACCCATAAAAAAAAGGAATTGCGCAATGTCGACTGCCTCCCTCGCTCCCACCGCCGGCGCCGCCGCTTCCGTTCCGGACGTGAACGGCGGCGTGGTCGCGGCGGTGACGGTAGCAATGACGGCGCCGGACTTTACCGCGCCCGTCACCCAAGGCGATGAAACCGATGCGACAAAAGGCGTGCTGACGCTGCGTGCTTTGCGCGGCAAACACGTCGTGTTGTATTTCTACCCGAAGGACGGCACGCCCGGATGCACGAAGGAAAGCATGGCTTTCCGCGATCTGGCGCCGGCATTTGCCGATGCCAATGCAGTGATCGTCGGTGTCTCCCGCGACAGCCTGCCCTCGCACGAGCGCTTCAAGGCAAAATTGGAACTGCCGTTTGGGCTGGTCTCGGACAAGGACGAAGCCGTCTGCGCGCTGTACGGCGTGATGAAAGAGAAGAAGATGTACGGCAAAACGGTGCGTGGCATCGAGCGATCGACCTTCGTCATCGACGCCGACGGCACGATTCGCAACGCCTGGCGCGGCTTGAAAGTCGACAGCCACGCGGACGACGTCCTGGCCGCCGTGCAAACACTTGAATCATCGCGCTAAGCCGGGATATAGTGAGGTCAATGACGCACGCATTCGCACGGACTCGTTCCGCATGCCTCCCTGCCGAGGCCCTCACTGCCTGCTTTGCTTACCGCGCCGTCCGCGATGTCTGTCGGACCTGGCGCGAAGAAAGCCGCCGTCGCTCCTTTCGGGCGAGGCGGCTTTTTCGCTTATGTTTTCCAACCTCAACCCCATGGCAAGCCAGCGGCACCCCTAGTTTCGCTATCCATGGCGCGGTCATTCGGCCGCGCCGTCCGCTTGTGTCCGATAGGAGTTCTTGATGCCTTTGCCCTCCTTGCCTTCGAAGCTTGGCGACCTGCTACCGGCGGACCAATATAAGGCGCGTTTGCGCCCGTCCCCGGCGTCGAAAAAGAAATCCGCGCGTGCGGAAGATGCCGATGTCGCCACCATCGACGAGGTCGAATATTTGCCGACCGCCACCGCCGAACTGAGCGGTACGTCGATCCCGGCAGCCATTCCCGCCGCTCTGCGCGATCCCGAAACAACGACGCACTCGGCCAAGGCCGCGGGACACCCCGCGCCGGCCGTCGCGCCTGCCGTGCAGGCCGCGGCAACGTCCGCGCCGCAACATGCCGCGCCGGCCGACGTTCCGGCCCGTGCAGCCCATACGCCCGACCGTTCGACGCCCGTGCCGGCGCAACAACGTGCCGAGCGTATCGAAACGGCTGACGACGCACCGCTCCACGCCCGCGATCATCAAAAGATCCCGGAGAATCTGCGTCATCACACGGGCGGCAATCAAGCCGGCGCGCAACCGCAACGCCCCGCCAAGGGCGGCGCGCGCGCGGCCGTCAGTACGCGCACGAAGTTGTTCGTGCTCGATACGAACGTCCTGCTGCACGACCCGAGCTCGCTGTTCCGCTTCGAGGAACACGACGTCTATCTGCCGATGATGACGTTGGAAGAACTCGACAACAACAAAAAGGGCATGTCTGAAGTCGCGCGTAACGCGCGTCAGGTCAGCCGTATCCTCGATGGTCTGGTCGCCGGCGACGCCGATATCCAGGCGGGCCTGCAACTGTCCCGTCTCGGCAACCGCGAAGCGCGCGGCCGCCTGTTCTTCCAGACCTCGCTGAAGGAAGTGCCGCCGGTGGCGGGCCTCCCGGCCGGCAAGGCCGACAACCAGATTCTCGGCGTCGTCCGCGCGCTGGAAGTCTCGCAGCCCGAGCGCGATATCGTCCTGGTGTCGAAAGACATCAATATGCGCATCAAGGCGCATGCCTTGCAGCTCGCCGCCGAGGATTACTACAACGACCAGGTCCTCGAAGACAAGGATCTGTTGTACACCGGCGTGTTCGCCCTGCAGAAGGATTTCTGGACCCGTCATGGCAAGGGGATGGAAAGCTGGCAGGACGTCAAGACCGGTACGACCTTCTATCGCCTGACCGGCCCATCGGTGCCGGCGATGCTGGTCAACCAGTTCGTCTATCTCGAGCCGAACAACGGCGAACCGGCCTTCCATGCGATCGTCCGAGAACTCAACGGCCGCACCGCCTTGCTGCAAACGCTGCGCGACTACGGACATCACAAGAACAACGTCTGGGGCGTCACGGCGCGCAATCGCGAGCAGAACTTCGCCCTGAACCTGCTGATGAACCCGGAAGTCGATTTCGTCAGCCTGTTGGGCCAGGCCGGTACCGGCAAGACCCTGCTGGCACTGGCAGCGGGCTTGGCGCAGGTGCTCGACGACAAGCGCTATAACGAAATCATCGTCACCCGCGCCACCGTGCCGGTGGGCGAGGATATCGGTTTCCTGCCGGGCACCGAGGAAGAGAAGATGCAGCCGTGGATGGGCGCATTCGACGACAACCTGGAAGTGCTGCAGAAGAGCGACGACTCGGCCGGCGAATGGGGCCGTGCCGCGACGCAGGATCTGATCCGTTCGCGCTTGAAGGTGAAGAGCATGAACTTCATGCGCGGCCGGACCTTCGTCGACAAGTACGTGATCATCGACGAGGCGCAAAATCTGACGCCGAAGCAGATGAAGACGCTGGTCACGCGCGCCGGTCCGGGCACGAAGATCGTGTGTCTGGGCAATATCGCGCAGATCGACACGCCTTACCTGACCGAAGGCAGCTCGGGCCTGACCTACGTCGTCGATCGACTGAAGGGCTGGCCGCACGGCGGTCACGTGACGCTGGCACGCGGCGAACGCTCGCGTCTGGCCGACTACGCATCCGATATGTTGTAAGACGGCGACGATTTCGCCGAAGGTGCGCCGTTACGGTACCGTCGGCCACCGCCTCTCTCCCGCGCCCGCAGAGCAGTTCGCTGCCCCGCGGGCGTTTTCCTTATGGCCCGGCGTCGCGCATGCGTGCCGGGCCATTGTATTTGGCGCCACGCCGCGTACGGAGCGCGCCGAGGCTAAGCCGCGAAAAAAGACTCCGATTTCAGCCGTTTACGGCGTATTTCTGATGTGAGGCGTCAACATCGGTTGCCGTCCCCGACGGCGGCAGTTAAGATAAAAGGATCGTTCCCTTCTGCGTATCTGTTCCGCCGAACGGCCTTGCCTGCGCCCTGTAGCGCTATGGCGGCACCGCGCGGCCCGTTTTTCAGTACGCCATCGCCCCGTATGCGCCGAGCTTCGCGTTCGACCGAGCTAATCCTGTTGCCCGCCACCCCTGCGCGTGCAGCGGGTCAGCACGCGTCGGCGATCCCCGCCACGCGGCTGATCGTCTCCGCTGCCACATTGACGTGCTTACTGGTGCTGGGTGCCTGCGGGACGGCACCCGGCGAGCGCTCGAGCCAATCGGCCGCGGCCGGGGGGGTTCGCACCAAACTCGATGGCTGGGGGCCGAAAACGCCGCCGCGCGGCTTACCGAAATTCGTCGATCACAGCGTGGGACAGGAAGAGATCTCGATGCAGGCCATGGGCCTCGTCGGCATTCCGTATAAGTGGGGCGGCAATACGCCCGCGTCCGGCTTCGATTGCAGCGGGCTGGTGCGCTATGTTGTTGAAAATGCGGCCGATGTGCAATTGCCGCGGACGACCTCGCAAATGCAATATTCCGGCAGCAGTGTCGAGCCGGATGAAATCGCGCCGGGTGATCTGGTGTTCTTCAACACCGATGGACGGCCGTACTCGCACGTCGGCGTCTATGTCGGCAATTACCGCTTCGTCAATGCGCCGTCCACTGGCGGGACCGTGCGCATCGATTACATCTCGAATCCGTACTGGGCGCGCCACTTCGACGGCATCCGCCGCATCGCGGGCCGCCGCGCGACGGCGCCGGTGCCGCTCGATCCAAGTGCCCCGATGACGCCGCCTGGCGTGGCGCCGGTGATCGCGCCGGAAACGGCCTATGCACAACAATCCCGGACACCGGTCAGCGATGTGGCGCCCCGTCCACAAGCGGCGCCCCAAGTGGTGCCACAGTCGCCGCCATCGATCGCCGCACGCGCGACGGCACCGTCGAGCGATGATCCGATCGGTGCCGTGATCGCGCGCGCCGACGCGGCAAGCCGCAACATCGACGATCCGATCGCACGAATCGCCGCGCAGGCACGCTGACCCGCCGAGAGACATCCAGCGCATCAACACCGCAGACCGCACCGCAGGCCGCCTCACGGTTCAGGCGGCGCGCGGTGCGCGGCGCGTTAGCGCCGGTTCAAGGCCGGATCAGAACAGCCAGCGGCCGCACCACCAGCCTGCGGCGGCGAGCACCGCGGAGGCCGGAATCGTCAGGACCCAGGCCCAGACGATCCGCCCCGCCACGCCCCAACGCACGGCCGACAGCTTCTGCGTCGCACCCACGCCGACGATCGCACCGGTGATCGTATGGGTCGTCGACACCGGGATGCCGAGCCAGGACGCGGTGAACAGCGTCACCGCACCCCCGGCCTCGGCACAGAAACCGCCCACCGGCTTCAACTTCGTGATCTTCTGCCCCATCGTGCGCACCACACGCCAGCCGCCGAACAAGGTGCCAAGGCCGATCGCGAAGTAACAGCAGGCGATCACCCATAACGGTGGCGCGTCGGCCGTGGCGCTGACATAGCCGCTGGCGATCAGCAACATCCAGATCACGCCGATGGTTTTCTGCGCATCATTGCCGCCATGGCCGAGCGAGTAAAGGCCCGCCGACACCAATTGCAGACGTCGGAAATGCCGATCGACGCGCGACGGAGGCGTTCGGAAAAAGATCCAGGAAACGCACACCATGAACATCGAGCCCAAGACGAAACCGAGCAGCGGCGAGATGAAGATGAAGGCGACGGTCTTCAACAGGCCGTCGTAATTCAACGCGGCGAACCCGCCGGTTTTCGCCACCGCCGCACCGACCAGGCCGCCGATCAAGGCGTGCGAGGAGCTGGACGGAATACCAAACACCCAAGTGATGATGTTCCAGCCGATCGCGCCGAGCAGCGCCCCGAAAATCACGTACTGATCGATGATTTCCGGATCGATCGTACCCCGCCCGACCGTCGCCGCCACCTTCAAATGGAAGATGAAGTACGCCAGCACATTGGCGAAAGCCGCGAACGCGACGGCCTGCTGCGGCTTCAACACCCCGGTGGAAACCACGGTCGCGATCGAATTCGCCGCGTCGTGGAAACCATTCAGAAAGTCGAAAACCAATGCGACCGCCACCAACGCGACGAGCGCCCATAAAGCCATATGTATCGAAGCCATCAGCTATCCGTTATGCATTTTCAAGCACGATGCCTTCGATGATGTTTGCCACATCCTCGCACTTGTCGGTGACCTCTTCGAGCAATTCGTAGATGGCCTTCAGCTTGATGAGATTTTTCACATCCGATTCCTGACGGAACAGACGCGAGATGGCCGAACGCAGGATCTTGTCGGCATCCGATTCCAGACGGTCGATGATCTCGCAGCCTTTGAGGATGGCCGCCGGATCGCGCAGATCGTGCAGGCGCTGAACGACGTTTTCCACTTCCTTGCAGCACTTGACGCAGATCTCGGCCAGCTCGGCCGCATCGGACGGCACGCTGGTGACGTCGTACAGCGACACCGCGGTCGCGACGTCTTCGATCAGATCGATGATGTCGTCCATCGTCGTGATCAGCTTGTGGATTTCATCGCGATCGAGCGGCGTGATGAAGGTCTTGTGCAGCAAGTCCGTCGTATCGCGCGTGAGCTTGTCCGCCTGCTTTTCAAGGGCCGTCACATTGCGCTTGTAGACCTCGACGTCGTCGATATGCTCGATCAACAACTTCAGCTCAATACTGGCTTCAGAGATGCAGCGCGCATGGGCATTGAAGATTTCGAAAAACTTGCCTTCGGTAGGCATGAACCGACCAAACATAAGGAGACCCCGGGGCGACCCGGCTCACGCCAGGTTTCGCTGTCACAAAAAAGTCGTATTGTAACCGCCCCGACGCCTGCATGTCCCTCGGATTAGACTCCGTGTTCGGATCGCTACTCTGCAGCGAAGAAAGCATTGCCACCGGCGAAGTTGTCGAACTTCGTATATTGCCCCAGGAAGGTGAGGCGCACCGTGCCGATCGGACCATTCCGCTGCTTACCGATGATCAGCTCGGCCGTGCCCTTGTCGGGCGTGTCCGGGTTGTAGACTTCGTCGCGGTAAATGAACAGGATCACGTCGGCATCCTGTTCGATAGCGCCGGATTCACGCAGATCGGACATGACCGGGCGCTTATTCGGCCGCTGTTCCAGACTCCGATTCAACTGCGACAGCGCGATGACGGGCACATTGAGCTCTTTTGCCAAGCTCTTCAGCGAGCGCGAGATTTCGGAAATTTCCGTCGCACGGTTCTCGCCGGAACTCGAACCGGACATCAGCTGCAAGTAATCGATCACGATCAGGCCGAGTTGGCCGCATTGCCGCGACAGGCGCCGCGCCCGCGCGCGCAGCTCCATCGGGTTCAGACCGCCCTGCTCGTCGATAAAGATCTGCGCCTCGCCCATCTTCTGCACCGCGTGCGTCAGTTTCGGCCAGTCGTCGTCAGTCAACTTGCCGGTACGCAGGCGATGCGCGTCGAGACGTCCGGTGGAACCGAGCATCCGCATGGCCAACTGCGTACCCGGCATTTCCATCGAGAAGACGGCGATCGGCAAGCCATATTCAATGGCGACATACTCGCCGATATTCATCGCCAATGAGGTTTTCCCCATCGACGGACGACCCGCGATAATGATCAGCTCGCCGCCATGCATCCCCGAGGTCATCCGGTCCAGATCGATGAAACCGGTCGGCGTGCCGGTCACATCGCTGCTGTTGTCCTGGTGATACAGCGTATCGATCCGCTCGACCACTTGCGACAGCAACGGCTTAATTTCGAGAAAGCCCTGTTGCGAGCGCGCGCCTTCCTCGGCGATGGCGAAAATCTTCGATTCGGCCTCGTCCAGCAGTTGCCGGACCTCCCGTCCCTGCGGGTTGAAGGCGCCGCCGGAAATATCGTCGGCGATCGTGACGAGTTTGCGCAGCACGCCGCGATCTCGCACGATTTCCGCGTAGCGACGGATATTCGCCGCGCTGGGCGTGTTTTGCGCCAGCGAATTCAAATAGGTCAGCCCACCGACGTCGTCGGCCTTGCCGGCGAGCGTCAGCGACTCGAAAACGGTGATGACATCGGCCGGACGGGCCGTCGAGATCAGTCGACCGATATGCTGAAAGATGATCCGATGATCGTAACGATAGAAATCGCCTTCGTTGACGAAGTCCGCAATCCGGTCCCAGGCGGCATTGTCGAGCAATAAGCCGCCCAATACCGATTGCTCCGCCTCGATGGAATGGGGCGGGACTTTCAGCGAGTCGAGCTGCGGATCTTTATTCGGTACGTTCATGGGGACCCATTATAAAGGGCTGCCGCGACGAAGCGGAATGCAGCGCAGGACAAATGAAAAAAGGCAAAGGCCGGAAACCCGGCCTTTGCCTTCGTAGACAACACCACGCATTTACGTGGCGCATCCGGGCGCGGTCGAGCCGCTCCGGATCATACGCTCACACTGTCCGACACCGGCAAGACACAGTCTGCCGAGCGGACAGGCGGCGCTGTCTATTACACCGCTTCGCCAACCACGGTCACGGTGATGTCGACCACCACGTCCGTGTGCAGCAGCACTTGCGCCGGGTGTTCGCCGATCGTCTTCATGATGCCTTCCGGCAGACGAACTTGTTGCTTCGACACTTCGATACCCAGCTTGTTCAGCTCGGCCGACACGTCGTGGTTCGTCACCGAACCGAACAGACGGCCGTCAACGCCCGCCTTTTGCGACAGCGTGACCGTCAAGGCTGCCAGCTTTTCGCCAGCCGCTTGCGCGACTGCCAGCTTCTCGGCTGCCAGCTTTTCCAGATCGGCGCGGCGTGCTTCGAATTCCTTCACAGCCGATGCCGTCGCACGACGAGCAATCTTGCGCGGCAACAGGAAGTTACGGGCATAGCCGTCCTTCACGCGCACGATGTCACCGAGGTTGCCCAGGTTCTGGGTCTTTTCCAGCAAAATAACTTCCATTTCGAATTCTCCTTATGCCGAAGGCTTAGCTGTTGTGCTGGTCCGAGTACGGCAGCAGCGACAAATAGCGTGCGCGCTCGATAGCCGTACCCAGCTGGCGCTGGTAGCGTGCCTTCGTACCCGTCAGACGGGCCGGCGTGATCTTGCCGTTTTCGCTGAGGAAGTCCTTCAGCGTATCGATGTCTTTATAGTCGATGTAGTCGACGCCAGCTGCCGTGAAGCGGCAGAACTTCTTCCGCTTGAACAGCGGGTTTTGTTGCGGGCGGCGCTTTTCGAACTTCTTTCCGGTGGGACGCGGCATGATGTGTCCTTATCCTTAATCTTGCTAAACGATGTCTTGCAAATCGGTGATGTGAAAAATCAGTGTCCGGGACTGCTGTTTCAGCGGAGCGAGGAAACCGGTGAATCGCACCGGCTTGTCGAGTGCCAACTTCTGCAACGCGTCGGTCAGACCGCCGGCAACCCGTGCCGGGACGACCACTTCGACGCGCCGGCTGAAGCCGGCCTCCTCGACTTGCGAGACCCCATGCAGTTTCAGATCGAGAACGGGCACCCCCGCAGGGGTGAAGCGCAGTGTATTGCGCTCAAGCACCGTTCCATCCAGCTGCAAGCGGTTCATCGCGAAACCTTCCCTGCGTTGAACGTCCTGGACGACTGCACTCAGGCCGAAGCCTGGGCCGCGTCGGCCGGGCGGGCTGCTGCCGCCGACTTACGCGCTTCTTCGCGCTGCACTTCCTTCATCATCGGCGACGGGGCGGTCTCGGCCTTCTTCGTCTTGACGATCAGGTGACGCAGCACCGCATCGTTGAACTTGAATGCGTGTTCCAGCTCTTCCAGCGTTTCCTGGCCGCACTCGACATTCAGGCAGATATAGTGTGCCTTCACCAGCTTCTCGATCTGGTACGCCAATTGACGGCGGCCCCAGTCTTCCACGCGGTGGATCTGGCCGCCCTTGGCGGTGATCGTGGACTTGTACCGGTCGATCATGGCGGGCACTTGCTCGCTCTGATCCGGGTGTACGATAAAGACGATTTCGTAGTGACGCGACATACGCGCTCCTTCTGGGTTAACAGCCACCCGGTCGCCGCGGCCGGAGCCCTACGCCGGCTTGCCCCGAAAAAACCCGGGGAAAGCCGAGAGAACCTGACCGCCCCGCCGGTGTGGCAAGGGAGAACTCGCGATTATAGCGTGAACCTCGGGCGTCAGGCAAGCATCTTGCGGTGAACCAGAGAAGACCGGGGGCCCTTGTTATTCGCGCGAATGCATTCATATTGTCGTTAGGCGTGGCATGTGACGCCACGGCGGCGCCGGACACATTGGCCGATTTAGTGTATCTTGACAACCTAGTTCACTTGCGACGGGCACCCCCCTTCGTGGCACGGTAGACAAGGATGGCTGGGCTTCCCAGGCACCCCTACCGACCGGCGAGGCCCCCTACTCCTGAGCGCTATGCCGTTCAGGCCAGCGACTCCCGACGCGAGCGCGGACGCAACAAGGTTATTTCATCCATGAGCGAACACATCAAACACATCAGCGACGCCTCCTTCGACGGCGACGTGATCAAAGCGGACAAGCCGGTTTTGCTGGATTTCTGGGCAGAATGGTGCGGCCCGTGCAAGATGATTGCCCCCATCCTCGACGAAGTGGCGCAGCAGTACGGCGATAAAGTGCAGATCGCCAAGCTCAACGTGGACGAAAACCAGTCGACGCCGGCCAAGTTCGGCGTCCGCGGCATCCCGACCCTGATCTTGTTCAAGAACGGCTCGGTTGCAGCGCAAAAGGTTGGCGCGCTGTCGAAGTCCCAGCTGACCGCCTTCCTGGACAGCCATCTGTAAGACGTCACACCGCCGCTGCGCGTCCGAATAGACGCGCGGCGGCACCGGTGCAAGCATTTTTGACGTCGGCTATTGCTCCCGCCGCGACATCTGTTACACTACCGTGATGGACGTAGGCGCCTGTTGTGCCAAACGATATGTTTGATTGACGTCGATCGACTCTGGTCTTTTGATTTTCAATCCGATCGACGGCACACGATAGGGTGAAGCCCCGCAACCAAGGGGAAAAACGTGGACGGGTCTGTCAGCCCGGTCTCCATGCTTCCTCTGCGAAATCGGCTTCCCCGCGCTTTCCTTTCCGCGTCCATTACCCCCTCCGCAGCCCTGCGTATCAATACATCGTAGTGTGTAACGGGCAGCGGTGGCACGACGGCGTCGCATGCCAGCGCCGGCAAAATTAAAACATCACGCTGTATATTCTCCCGAGCGTCCGCTCACCTCTCACTTTATTCGTCGTCTTCCCTCCGTAGGCGGTCACCCTGTATGCATCTATCCGAGCTCAAATCCAAGCACGTCTCTGAATTGATCGAGATGGCCGGCGGCCTTGATATCGAAAACGCGAATCGCCTGCGCAAGCAAGAGCTGATGTTCGCGATTCTTAAAAAGAAAGCGAAAACCGGGGAGACCATCTTCGGTGATGGGACGCTCGAAGTATTGCCCGACGGCTTTGGTTTCCTGCGTTCACCGGAAACCTCGTATCTGGCAAGCACCGACGACATTTATATCAGCCCATCGCAGATTCGCCGTTTCAATCTGCACACCGGCGATACGATCGAAGGCGAAGTGCGCGTGCCGAAAGACGGCGAGCGCTACTTCGCGCTGGTCAAGGTCGACAAGGTCAATATGATGCCGCCCGAGGCCTCGAAACATAAGATCATGTTCGAGAACCTCACGCCGCTGCATCCGAACCGTCCGCTGCGCCTCGAATCCGAAATCACCGATCCGAACGCCCGCGGCGCGCTGTCGAGCCGTACCGAGAACGCCACGTGCCGCGTCATCGACATGATCGCGCCGGTTGGCCGCGGCCAACGCGGCTTGCTGGTCGCGTCGCCGAAGTCGGGCAAGACGGTCATGCTGCAACATATTGCGCACTCGATCGCGACGAACTACCCCGACGTCCAGCTGTTCGTGCTGTTGATCGACGAACGGCCGGAAGAAGTGACCGAAATGCAACGTTCGGTTAAGGGCGAAGTGATTGCCTCGACCTTCGACGAACCGGCATCGCGCCACGTCCAGGTGGCCGAAATGGTCATCGAGAAGGCCAAGCGTCTGGTTGAAATGAAGCGCGACGTGGTGATCCTGCTGGACTCGATCACCCGTCTCGCCCGCGCCTACAATACTGTCGTGCCGGCCTCCGGCAAGGTCTTGACCGGCGGCGTCGATGCGAACGCACTGCAACGTCCGAAGCGTTTCTTCGGCGCGGCACGGAATATCGAGGAAGGCGGTTCGCTGACCATCATCGGTACCGCGTTGATCGAAACCGGCAGCCGGATGGACGATGTGATCTTCGAAGAGTTCAAGGGCACCGGTAATATGGAAGTGCACTTGGAACGTCGCTTGGCGGAGAAGCGCATCTACCCGGCGATCAACCTGAACAAATCGGGTACGCGTCGCGAGGACCTGCTGATCGATTCCGACGTGCTGCACAAGAAGCTGTGGCCGCTGCGCAAGGTCATGTCGGAAATGGACGATGTGGCGGCAATGGAAATGATCCTCGGCAAGATCAAGGAAACGCGATCGAATGCCGAGTTCTTCGACATGATGCGTCGCTGATCGCGACAGCGCTGCCTTGATACAACAGCGTGCGCCGGCAACGGTCGGCGCGCGCGGGGTGCAGGCAAACAACGCTACGCCGTGCCGGTAATTTCTGGCATAATCTGCAGCTTCGCTTTTACACCCAGGCAAGTGGCTCGCGGCAAGGTCCACGCCGGTCTGGTTTCAGCTTGTCGCCTCGCGGCGACTTTCAGACTGATCCCAGACGGGCGGCCCGCGCACGGACGGTGACGCTTTGCGACCCCGGCGAGCTGGCTACCGCCAGACTGAGGAAGTCATCATGAAAAAAGACATTCACCCGAATTACCGCGAAATCGCTGTGCAAGATCTGTCTTCGGACGGCTTCATCTTCATCACGCGTTCGACGGTCAACACGCGCGAAAAGATCGAAATCGACGGCAAGGAATACCCGTTGCTGAAGGTTGAAACGTCGTCGGAAACGCACCCGTTCTACACGGGTACGCAAAAGATCCTCGACACGGGTGGCCGTATCGAAAAGTTCAAGGCGAAGTTCGCGAAGTTCAGCCGCACCGGCGGTGCCGCCAAGGCCGAGTAAGCGGAATCCGCCAATGCCAAGGTTTTCACTACCGGCATTGGTCGCGACAAAAAAGGGGCAGCCGTGGCTGCCCTTTTTTGTCTGCGCGTCATCCTCTTCACGCCTGTTGCCGTTTGTAGCCTTGCCATGACCACCGGTTTTAAATCCGTCGTTCGCCTGACCGCCTCCGCCACCCGGCCATTGCCACGGGTGGTATTGCTCGCGATCTGCGTTGTGTACGCGGCGTTCGGCCTGTTCGGTCGGGATCCCTGGAAAAACGAGGATGCAGCTGGATTCGGCGTGATGTGGACCGCCGCCAGGGGCGATCTGCACGATTGGCTCTTCCCCAACCTGTTCGGCAAACCAATGCCGGCCGATGGGCCCATGGCCTACTGGTTGGGTGCGCTGGCCATCCGTGCACTCCCGATGATCGACCCCGGCAGCGCGGCGCGGGTCGTCACCGCCCTGCTGTTTTCACTCTGTTGCGGCCTGGTCTGGTACGGCACCTATCTTCTGGGACGCCGACCCGAAGTCCAGCCCTTCAAATACGTCTTCGGCGGCGAGCCGCTTCCGGCCGACTACGGTCGCACGATCGCCGACGGTGCCGTACTGATCTTGTTGGCCTGCTTCGGTCTCGCCGAGCGCGGTCACGAAACGACGCCGCAGTTGATGCAGTTTCTGTCGATCGCGATGATTCTGTACGGCCTGGTCCGCGCATCCGACAAGCCTTTGCAAGGCGGTGCGTATTGGGGAGGCGGCCTTGGACTGCTGACCCTGGCGGCCAATCCGCTGCTCCCGGTCGTGATCGGAGTCTGCACGGCGATCGCCGCCTATCTGAGCACGCATTTCCGCAGTCGCACGATGCTGCTGGTCGGCGTGCCGCTGGCGGTGGTGCTGGCCGGTTCCTGGCCGGTGCTGGCATATTGGGTGGATCCGCAGTCCGCGCACGATTACCTGCGCGCCTGGGTGCATGGCAACTTCGACTTCTACAGCGGCCCGCTCAGCAGCGTGCTGTTCTATGCGGCGAAGAACCTGCCCTTGTTCACCTGGCCGGCCTGGCCGCTCGCCGCCTGGGCCTGGTTCAGCTGGCGCGGCTGGCGCCGTGCGCCCCATATCATCGCGCCGTTGTCGGTCGTCGTGCCTTTGCTGGTGCTGGTCGTACTCCAGAGTCACGAGACCAACCGGATGTTCATCCTGCTGCTGCCGGGGATGTCGATGCTGGCTGCTTTCTCGCTTCCCACGCTGAAGCGGGGCGCGATCAACGCCATCGATTGGTTTGCCGTACTCAGCTTCACCGTCCTGGGCGGCTTCGTCTGGCTGGTCTGGATCGCCAGCGTGACGGGCTATCCGATGCCGATCGCGCGCAATCTCGCTCGCCTGGTGCCGGGCTTCCATCCCTCGTTCAAGTGGATCGCCTTGCTAGGCGCGGTCCTGATCACCGGCTGCTGGCTCGCGCTGGTCCGTTGGCGCCTGGCGACGCGGCCGGAAGTGTTGTGGCGCAGCGTGGTGCTGTCGAGCTTCGGCACGACGCTGATGTGGGTGCTGTTGATGACATTGTGGCTGCCGATCATCAACTACAGCCGCACCTACCGGGATGTCGCGTCGCAGATCGCGACGCATCTGCCCGTCGGCTATCGTTGCATCGCCCCGGTCCGCCTGGGCGACGCACAGATTGCCTCATTCGGGTATTTTCAGAATATGCATTTCGGTTTTGGTCGTGACGATTGTGATGTTTTGCTCCGGCAAGACACTGCGGATTTTTCCGATCCGACCGATCTGAAACCCTATCGCTGGCAAAAGGTCTGGGAAGGGCGCCGAGCCGCCGACCGCGACGAAAGGTTCCGACTGTACGTCCGCGTGCTCGATGCGCAAGCGCGATCACGCCCCTCCCAGGCCGCTCCCCATTAAGCCCGGCCGCGCATCGAACGCGGCCGGGCCAGGAGCATGTCGGCGCCTTTGCCCTGTTTCGTGAGCGCGTCCGTGTCCGTATTACCGCCGTCCGAATCTCCCGTTTCCCGCGCATCCCTCGCCCTGCGTCTTGCCGACGTCCGGGCGATCGTCGTCTTGGCGTGGCCCGTCCTGGTCGGGCAGTTGGCGATCATTGCCTTCGGCGTCATCGACACCGCGATGGTCGGGCGCTATTCGGCCGAGAGTCTCGCCTCACTCGGGCTGGGCGCCTCGATCTATATCAGTGTTTTCGTCGCCTTGACCGGCATCCTGGTAGCGCTCTCGCCCATTGCCGGGAATCTCTACGGTGCGGGGCGCGTCGCCGAGATCGGTGAACAGACGCGCCAGGCAATCTGGCTTGCCGTGGCGCTGAGCGTGATCGGCGCCGTTCTGCTGACCTTCCCCGCCCCCTTACTCGATGTCGCAAAGGCGGATGCCGCACTGCGCGCGGACGCCACACGCTACTTGCGCATCCTCGCCGTAGGCTTGCCCGCCGCCCTGCTCTTTCGCATCTTCAACTCGCTTTCGACGGCGATCGGCAAGCCGCGCATCGTCATGACGCTGCAGATCGTCAGTCTGGCCGTGAAGATTCCCGCCAATTACGCCTTGATCTTCGGCTTCGCCGGTTTGGCGCCGATGGGCGGCATCGGCTGCGCGCTTGCCAGCACCTTGATCAATGGCATCGATGCCTGCGCGGCGCTATGGATCATGGCGCGCGGGAGTGCCTTTCAGCCACTGCAGATCTTTTCCCGGTTCTCCTGGCCGCAATGGCCGCATCAGCGCGCCTTGCTGAAACTCGGCATTCCGATGGGCGTGTCCTATCTGATCGAGGTGACGTCCTACACCTTCATGGCGCTCTTTATCGCCCGCTTCGGCACGGCGACGCTCGCCGCGCATCAGATCGCCGGCAATATGGGTGCGGTGCTGTATATGACGCCCCTGTCGATCGGCATCGGCACGGCTACCTTGGTGGCGCAGCGGATCGGCGCAGACAGGCTCGAGGCGGCACGTCGCCTCTCCGGGAGCGGCATCTTGCTGGCGAGCATCGTGGGGCTGTTCTACGCCGGCGCCGTGCTGCTGCTGCGAGGACAGATTGCCGCGGCTTATACATCGGATGCGCATGTCGCGGCAACGGCCGCCGGCCTGCTGATGATCGTCGCGGCCTACCACGTGTTCGACGCGTTTCAGGTCAGCACCGCTTTCGTTCTGCGAAGCTATCAGGTGACCGTCATTCCAACGGCGATCTATGCGATTGCGCTGTGGGGCGTCGGCCTTGGCGGGGGGTATTGGATGGGCTTCGACCTTGGGGGGCATCTGCCCCACGTCTGGACCGGTGCCAATGGTTTCTGGATCGCCAATACGCTGAGCCTCGGCATGGCCGGTATCGGACTCGGTCTCTATCGCCGACACGTCGTGCGGCGCTTCAAAGGCAATCGCCAAGCATAGGGAGTACCGCAGCGAGTGCGTGCGGAGGTGCGACGGAAATGCGCCGAGAGTGTGCGCACTTGGTGATGCCGAGTGCTTGGCCTGGCCTGGCGCAGTCCTCGATTTGAAACCTAAAAACGAAAACCCCCGCGCGTCTTGCGACGGCGGGGGCTTCGATTACTGCTACTGCTGGCGGAGTGGACGGGACTCGAACCCGCGACCCCCGGCGTGACAGGCCGGTATTCTAACCAACTGAACTACCACTCCAAACTTTACATCAACATCACAGCGAATCGCTGTTTTCAGCGCTTCCCTACGATGGGAACGATACGGTTCCACCCGCTACCGCTCCGACGTTCTGGCGTCCCCTAGGGGATTCGAACCCCTGTACTCACCGTGAAAGGGTGATGTCCTAGGCCTCTAGACGAAGGGGACGAAACCTTCGGTTTATGCTGCTTACCACCGTCGCGTTACGTGCTCTACACAGCTACCGCTTACCGCTGCTTCAACCACCGTGACGCGTTTCGCGCATCACTTACTGCGAAAGACCCGTATTCTAAGGAAGAATTTCTTCTTCGTCAAGCTATTTCTCAACTTTTACGCATTGAACAGCTCGCAAACGCGGATTTACTGCATCCTTCCTCCATCCGATGCGTCAACACCGAAGAGAAAGAAAAAGCCCGTACAAGGAATGCTTGAACGGGCTTTCTGATTGGCGGAGTGGACGGGACTCGAACCCGCGACCCCCGGCGTGACAGGCCGGTATTCTAACCAACTGAACTACCACTCCAAACTGCTCATCATCATCGTAGCGAATCGCCGTTCAGCGCTTCCCTGCGATGGGAACGATACGGTGTCACCCGCTATCGCTCCGACGTTCTGGCGTCCCCTAGGGGATTCGAACCCCTGTACTCACCGTGAAAGGGTGATGTCCTAGGCCTCTAGACGAAGGGGACGAAACCTTCGTTCTGGTGGAGGTAAGCGGGATCGAACCGCTGACCTCTTGCATGCCATGCAAGCGCTCTCCCAGCTGAGCTATACCCCCGACAGAGAAACAAGATTATATGTAGGTTTGTCGTATTCGTCAATCAATTTCGTTCGCTTTTTTCTGCTTTCGAAACCGACCGCTTTAACGAGCGGGGGACTGGCTTGACCGCCCTGTACTCCCCTGCGTTGCGACATCGTTTGGGTTCGATGCCGCCCTACTTACGCGCTTGCCGCCCTTAGTACGACTATTTACTGCCACGTTCCTCGCTTTCGCAAAAACGCTTTACCGCTTTCGCTCCGGCGCCACATCAAGCAATGCCGTTAGCGAGGCGTGATAATACACGGTCCTTCCCAAAAAGTTCAAGCACCGCGTCGATCGACGGCGTGTGTGTCGTTCCCGCAACCAATAAACGCACGGGCATTGCCAAGACTGGCATTTTCAGCGTATGCGCGGCGAGCACCTGCTTGAACACCGGGTTGATCGCGGCGCGGTTCCAGTCCACGTTCGTCAGTGCATCGCGCAAAGCGGCAATCGCCGGCTTTACCGCTTCCGTGACATGGTGTGCCAGCTCTTCGGCGGTCGGTGCGGGTTCGCGATAGAACATCACGGCGCTGTCCGCCAGTTCCTTCAACGTCGCCGCGCGGTCCTTCATCAGCGTCACCACGCCGACCCAGTCAGGCGCGCCCGGCGCGTCGACATCGACACCCAGCGCGGCCATGAAGGGCGCGGTCAGTGCCGCCAGGCGCACCGGATCGCCGGTCTTGATGTAATGGCTGTTCAGCCATTTCAGTTTCTCCGGATCGTATTGCGCCGGCGACTTACCCAAATGGTCAAGATCGAACCACGAGACGAATTGCTCGCGCGAGAAAATTTCGGCGTCGCCATGGGCCCAGCCCAGACGCGCCAGATAGTTGAGCACCGCTTCGGGCAGGAAGCCTTCGTCGCGATACTGCGTCACCGCCATCGCACCGGCGCGCTTCGACATCTTTTCGCCCTGCTCGTTGAGCACGGTGGGCAAATGGGCATAGACCGGCGGCGTGTGTCCAAGCGCACGCAGGATATTGATCTGTCGCGGCGTGTTGTTGACGTGATCGTCGCCGCGAATCACGTGCGTGATCTGCATATCGGCGTCATCGACGACGACGCAGAAGTTATATGTCGGCGTACCGTCCGGACGCGCGATCACCAGATCGTCGAGCTCGTCGTTGGCGATCTCGATACGTCCCTTCACTGCGTCGTCCCACACCACCACGCCATCGAGCGGATTACGGAAGCGCGTGACAGGCTTGACGCCTTCGGGCGGTGTCGGCAGCACCTTGCCCGGCTCCGGGCGCCAGCGACCGTCGTAGCGCGGCTTAAGACCCTCGGCGCGCTGCTGTTCGCGCAAGGCGTCCAATTCCTCGGTGGACATATAACAGGGATAGGCCAGCCCTTGTTCCAGCATCGACGCCAGCACTTCGCGATAGCGGTCCATGCGCTGCATCTGATAGAACGGGCCTTCGTCGATGTCGAGATCGAGCCATGCCATCCCTTCCAGGATTACTTCGACGGACGCGTCGCTGGAGCGCTCGACGTCGGTATCCTCGATACGGAGGACGAACACCCCGCCCTTGCTGCGCGCAAAGGCCCAGGGATACAGCGCCGAGCGAATATTGCCGAGGTGGATGAAACCCGTCGGGCTCGGGGCGAAACGGGTCCGGACCACGGCGGAGCCGGCCGACGGCGAGGAGGAAGAGGCCGACGGGGACGACGAGGGCGACGCGGTGGATTCAGTCATGAACGGTCTGGAACGGCGTGAGGAAAAGCGAAATTATACTCCGCCGACGAGACAGTCCTTCAGGCAGTGAGGGCGCGTGCAAGCGCGTGCAAGCGCGATGAACCGTACAGGAACGCTACAATAGCCGACATCGTCGGCAAGACGGCACTTCACAGCCCACCACGCGGTACGACATGCGCGATACAGACAAACTCCTCAAGACGCCCTCCGCCTCCTCCGACACGCCTATCGATGCGTCCGGCGCCCCCAGCGCCGCCCCCCGCGATCCGCACTTTCAACCCTCGCGACGTGCCGGTCTGCGTGCCGGCGCGGCGGTGATGGCAGCGGGTCTGTCGGCCAGCCTCGCCGCCTGTGGCAGCATCGGTCTGGGCGGCAGCGGTGCCGCCAAAGCGCCGCCGCCCACAGCACCGACGGCGCCGACCGGACGCCCGCTGCGCATCGGTCTGGCCCTGGGCGGCGGCGCGGCACGGGGCTTCGCCCACATCGGCGTGATCAAGGCATTGGAAGCGCAAGGCATCCAGGCCGACCTGATCGCCGGCACCAGTGCCGGCTCGGTGGTCGGCAGCTTGTATGCCACCGGCATGACCGGGCTGCAATTGAACCGCCTTGCGCTGGATCTGGATGCGGGCTCGCTCAGCGATTGGGCACTGCCCTTCTTTGGGCGTGGCTTCCTCAAAGGCGTCGCGCTGCAGGATTTTGTCGAGAAGGCGGTAAAGGGCCGTCCGATCGAAAAGATGAGCCGCCCCTTGGGTATCGTCGCAACGGATCTTGCCAGTGGGGAACCGATCCTGTTCCAACGCGGCAATACCGGCATTGCGGTGCGCGCCTCGTGCAGCGTGCCGTCGGTGTTCGAACCGGTGCGCATCGGCGGGCGCGACTATGTCGACGGTGGTCTGGTCAGCCCGGTACCGGCCGCTTTCGCGCACAAGATGGGCGCCGATTTCGTGATCGCCGTGGATATCTCCGCGCGCCCGTCCGATCAGGCCACTTCCAGCTCATTCGATGTGCTGATGCAGACCTTCACGATCATGGGCCAATCGATCAAGGCCTACGAGTTGGACAAATACGCGAATGTCGTCATTCATCCGGAACTTCCGGCGATGGGTGGCAGCGACTTTCAACAGCGCAACCTGGCCATCCTCTCCGGCGAAGAAGCCGTGGCGCGCATGCTGCCGCAGTTGAAGGCCAAGCTGGCCACCGCACGGACCGCGTAACGCTTCGCGCATGACGTCGGGTGCGTGGCGCGCGCGGTTGACGTCACGTGCAGGATGTCAGGCGCTCTCGCCACGCAGCGCCGCTCCACGCAAAAACGCCGCCGGCCTCTTCAGGCTCGGCGGCGTTTTGCTTATCTCCGGCGCGGATCGCCGATCAATAAGCGACGCGGCTGGCTTGTTGCAGGCGCGTGGCGATATCGGTACCGCCCTCACCATCCGGCAGGTCGACACGACGGGCACCGCGATAACGCGTGAACCAGTACTTGTCGCCCATGTCGTCGACACGGATCGAACTACCGGTCGACGGCGAGTGCACGAATTGGTTGTTGCCGATGTAGATGCCGACGTGCGAAATCGTACGGCGCATCGTATTGAAGAACACCAGATCGCCCGGCTTCAGATCACTGACGGCGACCTTCTCACCCACGCGGCTCATGTCTTCCGCGCGACGCGGCAAGGTGAAGCCCAGCGCATCTTGGAAAACATAGCGGACGAAACCGCTGCAATCCAGTCCCGAATCCGGCGAATTTCCGCCCCAGCGATAATGCACGCCAATCAGATTCAAGGCCCCGTCCACCACATCGCCAGCCTTACTCGCCACGCCCGCGAGGAAGGAGGGCTTCGGCGCATCCTTCGCCGCCGACGCCAGGTCCGCACTCGACGGACCGCGAATCGCACCCTGCGTCAGACCGGCCGGCGCGCCCTGCCCCATCGCCGCGACGCCGAGATCCGGCGCTGGCTGCAAGGCCGTGGGCTGCATCGTCGGCGCCACGGCCAAGGCTGCGGCTCCCGGCGATTGCACCGTCATCCGCACACCCGACCGATCCACGCTCGAATACCCGGCTGCCGATTGCGCGTTGCTTGAATTCGTCAATTGCTGCTGCGAAAGACTCGGAAACGTACCGGCGTCATCTGCAAATGCAAGGGGGGAGGCGGCGACTGACACCGTGGCAACAAGGCCGACGGTCAATCTGAGGAGGGCGTGATTCGGAGAACGTAGCTGCATCGGACGGTAATTTTTGCCAGGGCGGTGGGCTAACAGGAAAGCTTCGACCGATACTAACAGATCAAATCGACTCGTCAAACCGTTTGGCAAAAATTGCAAAGATAAATCGGCAATGCGTAAATATGCGTCAGT
Organism: Robbsia sp. KACC 23696; assembly: GCF_039852015.1. Taxonomy (NCBI): domain Bacteria; kingdom Pseudomonadati; phylum Pseudomonadota; class Betaproteobacteria; order Burkholderiales; family Burkholderiaceae; genus Robbsia; species Robbsia sp. KACC 23696. The sequence goes on from NZ_CP156626.1 coordinate 2,410,819, forward strand.
AAAAACGTCGTAAAAATAACGTGTTACAGACGTATGACTGTCGAGCGTTCGGCGTCCGCCGCCCGCGCGGCGGTGCTCGGACGAGCATGTAAAAGTTGCCGCGCATACGGATGCGAGGGATGTTCCATCACCATATCGGCCGCGCCCATCTCGACGATTTCCCCCTGTTTCATCACGGCGACGCGATGCGACATGGCCGCAATGACGTCCAGATCGTGACTGATGAACAGGTAAGCAATACGGTGTTTTCCTTGCAACGCGGTCAAGAGATCGAGGACCTGACGCTGCACGGACACGTCGAGCGCGCTCGTGGGTTCGTCCAGCACCAGCACCTTCGGGGCGAGGACGAGCGCGCGCGCGATCGCGATCCGCTGGCGTTGGCCGCCGGAAAATGCGTGCGGATAGCGATGCAATACGTCGGCATCCAGACCGACCTCACGGAGCGCTTCGACAACCTTCGCACGGCGTTGTGCCGCATCGCGCGTCGGCGCATTCAGCGCCAGGCCCTCCTCGACGATCTGCGCCACGGTCTGACGAGGCGACAAGGCGCTGTAGGGGTCCTGAAACACGACCTGGAACTGCGCCCGCACCGCCCGCGCCGCGCCGCGCCTCACCGCGTGCAATCCAGCAAACGGCCTACCCTCGAACCAGACCTGCCCGGCGTTCACCCGCTGCAGGCCGAGCAAGGCCATCGCCAACGTGGACTTGCCCGAGCCGGACTCGCCGACGATCCCCAGCGTCTCCCCCTCTCTGAGATCGAGCGAGACATCGCGCACCGCCCGATGGGTCTGCCCGGGACGTCCGCCCAGCCAGACCGGCCAAGCGCCCGATTCGGCAAAGGAGACGGACAGATCCGCCGCCCGCAAGACCGTCGCGGCATCTTCCGGCATCGGCAGTACGGCACGGCGCGGCATGCTGTCGAGCAAACGCCGGGTGTACGGATGTTCCGGCGCGTCGAACACGCGCTCGACCGACCCTTGCTCGACGATCCGGCCGCGTGACATCACGGCCACCCTTTGCGCGAAACGCCGCACCAGCGGCAGATCGTGCGTGATCAGCAGCACCGCCATCGGGCGTGGCGGGGGCAGCAGCGGATCGGCATCGTTGCCGCCGCTAGCCAGCGCGGCCATCGCCTCGCGCTGCAGATCCAGCAGCAAGTCGATGATCTGGGCGCGCAACGTCATATCGAGCGCGGTGGTCGGCTCGTCGGCGATCAGCAAGCGCGGTCGGCAGGCCAGTGCCATCGCGATCACCGCGCGCTGCCGCTCGCCACCCGACAATTGATGCGGGTATTGCCGGGCGCGTCGCGCGGGATCGGACAGTCCGCACCGCGCGAGCAAGGCCACCGTTCGCCGCGCGGCCTCGCGGCCGTCGCAGCCTTCGTGCAGGCGCAATGTCTCGGCAATCTGATCGCCTACTGTATACAGCGCGTTGAGCGCCGTCATCGGCTCCTGAAACACCATCGCGATATCGGCGCCACGCACGCGGCGCATTGCGCGCTCGTCGAGCGCCGTCAGATCGCGTCCGGCAAAGTCGATCCGTCCGGCCGTACCGGCCCCCCGCAACAACTGCAATATCGCCAGCGCCGTGACGCTCTTGCCCGATCCGGACTCGCCGACCAGCGCAAAGCGTTCGCCTTCGCCGATGTCGAAGGAGATGCCGCCCACGGCCGCATCGTCTGCCGTCTTTTCCGTGCCATTAAGGGCCTTGCCTGCACTGATCGCGGCACCGCCGAAGCGAACGTGCAGATCCCGCACCGATAACAACGTTGTGTCCGGACTCATGACTGGCCCCCGGCGCGCATCAGGTCCGCGCGACGCGTATCCATCGCCCGCCGCAAGCCGTCACCGATGAAGGTCAGCAACAGCAGCGTCACCGCCAGCACGCCAAAGGTCGATGCCGAAATCCACCATGCATCAAGGTTCGCCTTGCCCTGCGCCAGCAACTCGCCCAGGCTCGGTACCGTCGACGGCACGCCGAGGCCGAGAAAATCGAGACTGGTCAGTGACAGAATCGCGCCGCTCACCTGGAAGGGCAACAGCGTGATGACCGGCGTCAGGCTGTTTGGCAGCAGGTGCCGCCAGACGATCTGCGCATGGGACAAGCCCATCGCCCGCGCCGCGCGCACATAGTCCTGCGCGCGGTTCCGCAGGAACTCGGCGCGAACGTAGTCGGACATGCCGATCCAACCGAAGGCGGACAGCAGCACGATCAACAGGCCGAGGGACGGCGCGAAGATCGAGGCGAAGATGATCAGCAAATACAACTCCGGCATCGATCCCCAGATTTCGATCAGGCGCTGCCCGATCAGGTCCGTGCGGCCGCCGAAATAGCCTTGTATCGCCCCCGCGGCAATACCCAATGTCGCACCGATGACCGTCAGCACCAGACCGAATATCACCGACACGCGAAAGCCGAACAACAAGCGCGCGAGGACGTCGCGGCCCCGGTCGTCGGTACCGAGCCAGTTGTCGCGCGAGGGCGGCGCCGGATCGGGCTGCTTCGCGAAATAGTTCAACGTATTCGCCGAATAGCGATTCGGCGCGAACACGACCCAATTGCCCGGCTGCTGCAAGCGCGCGCGAATATCCGGGTCGAGGTAATCGGCGGGCGTCGGAAAGTCGCCGCCGAAAGTGGTCTCCGCGTAGTCCTGGAACATCGGGAAATACCAATGTCCCTGATACCGCAGCAACAGCGGCCGGTCGTTCGACAATAGATTGCCGCAGAGACTGATCGCGAACAGCACGACAAAGACGATCAGGCTCCAAAATCCGAGCCGCTGCCGCTTAAAACGGCGCCAGATACCGCCCTGACCTTCGTACGCGCGGGCATCGCTGGCCGGCGTCGTCGACGCCACACGCAAGTTATTGCCGTCCTGTGCCATCAGCGCCCTACCGTATCGAAACGGATTCGCGGATCCACCCACATATAGCAAAGGTCCGAAATGAGTTTGGTTGCCAGCCCGATCAAGGTGAACAAGTAAAGCGTCCCCAATACCACCGGATAATCGCGTCGCATCACGGCGTCGTAAGACAGCAGGCCCAGGCCGTCCAACGAAAACAAGGTCTCGATCAACAGGCTTCCGGTAAAGAAGGCGCCGATGAAAGCCGCGGGAAAGCCGGTGACGAGCGGCAGCATCGCATTGCGGAAGACGTGCTTGAACAGCACGCGCCGTTGCGGCAGCCCCTTGGCCCGTGCGGTCAGCACATACTGCTTGCCGAGTTCCTCGACAAAGGCGTTTTTCGTCAGGATCGTCAAGACGGCAAAACTGCCTGCCACCGACGCGATGATCGGCATGGCGATGTGCCAGAAGTAATCGACGATTTTGCCGCCGACGCTTAGTTGCGCCCAGTCATCCGAATGCAATCCCCGCAACGGAAACCATTGCAGAAAGCTGCCGCCGCCGAACAGCACCAGGAGCAGCACGCCCAACACGAAGCCGGGGATCGCATAACCGATCAGGACGATCAGGCTCGTTATCGTGTCGAACCGCGAGCCGTCGCGCACGGCCTTCGCGATACCGAGCGGGATCGATATCAGATAGCTGATCAGAAAGGTCCAGACGCCGATGCTGATCGATACCGGCAGTCGGGAAACGATCAACGAGGCGACGCTTTGGTGATAGTAATAGCTTTGCCCGAGGTCAAAGCGTGCGAAGCGGCCGAGCATACTGAAATACCGCGTCAACGGCGGCTTGTCGAAGCCGTATAAGGCTTGCAGTTCCGCCACCTGTTGCTTGTCGATGCCGCGGTTGGCGCTATAGCCGGAAACGCCGCCCGCCGTCGCCGCCGCGCCGCCCGATGCCTCGCCATGGCCGACGCCCCGCAACTGGAACATCATCTGCTCGACCGGACCGCCCGGCACGAATTGAATCACGACGAAAGTCAGCGTGACGACGCCCAGCAAGGTGGGAATCATCAACAGCAGTCTTCTTAAAATATAGCGCCATACCATCGAGGAAACCTTCATCAGCGCCGGCGCCACGCGCCCGCATTTTTGATTGATGCGTATATGGATCCAATTATCGATCCGATTATCGATGCCACCAGGTGGAGACGACCCAATCCTCCGCAGCATAATACAGCGGCAAGGTGGACGGAAACGCGAGAGTGGTGCGGTAGGCAACCCGGTGACCGTCGGCAAACCATTGCGGAATCACGTAATACCCATGCATCAGCACCCGGTCCAGGGCGCGCGACGCATCCACCAGATCCGGGCGCGAATGCGCCGCCAATACGTCTTGAATCAAGGCATCCACGACCGGCGAGCGGATGCCGGCGAAATTGCTCGACCCCTCGATCGCGGCGGCCTTGCTGCCGAATTCGTCGAGCAATTCGCTGCCGGGGCTCTGCCCCGCCGGCATGGCGAGCGTGGTCGCATCAAAGTCGAAGTTCTGCAATCGTTGTTGATACAGGGCGAAATCGGTCGAGCGGAAATTCACCGTGATGCCGAGCTTGGCGAGGTTGCGCGCGTAGGACGCGACTACGGCACCGAGGGCGCCGCCCGAGTCGTCGAGGATCTCGAACACGAAGGGTTGCCCGGCGCGATTACGCAGCGCCCCATCGCGATAAGTCCAGCCGGCGTCGGCCAGCAATCGACGCGCGAGCAGCAGATTCTTGCGCAGCGATTGCGGCGCCGCCGTACTCGGCTGTACGACCATGGGCCCCAACACCGCTGGGTCGACGTCCTTTGGGTAACGTTGTACAAGCGGTTCGAGCAAGGCCCGTTCGCCGGCGTCGGGCAGGCCGTGCGCGGCAAGATCGCTGTTGGTGAAAAAGCTGTCGCTGCGGCGATATTGATTGTAGAAAAGCTGGCGGTTCAAGTATTGAAAATCGAGCGCCAGATCCAGCGCCTGACGCACACGGACATCCTGAAAAAGCGGGTGTCGCGTGTTCAGATAAAAGCCCTGCATCCCGGCATCGTTGCGATGCGTGAAAACGGTCTTCTCGATCTCGCCGTTGCGGAAGCGTTTGCCGATATAGTCGCGTACCCAGGCGCGCGCCCGATATTCGACGCTGACATCGTACTCGCCGGCCTTGAACGCTTCGAGCTTTGCCGTATTGTCGCCATAGAGCTTGTACACGATGCGGTCGAAGTTATACATGCCGCGCCGTACCGGCAGATTCGCGGCCCAGTATTGCGGGTTACGTTTCAGGACAATCTGCGTGCCGCCGCTATAGCTGTCGATGACATAGGGCCCGCTGCCGATCGGCTTCTGAAAATCCAATTGGTCGAACGCGATGCGTGTCCCATCCGGACGCTCGCCCCATTTCGGCGAGAACACCGGCAGACTGCCGATCAGTAGCGGCAATTCGGGATTGGCTTCTGAAAACGTGAATTCGACCGTCTGCGGATCGACGACGGTGACGCCCGTGACGGCCTGCCAGACGGTCCGGTAGTTCGGCGCCGCCGCCTTGCTCATCAGCGTGTCGAAGGAATATTTGACATCGGCCGCCCGCACCGGATCGCCATTCGAAAAGCGTGCGGCCGGGTTCAGATGGAACCGCACCGAGCGGCGATCGGGCGCAATGGCAATGTCGTCGGCAAGCAGTCCGTATGCGCTGGATGCTTCATCGCTGGCGCCGGTCGTCAACGTCTCGAATAACAGGCCCACGCCCGGCGCCGCATTGCCGCGCAGCGTAAAAGGATTGAATTTGTCGAAGTGCGTCGTTCGCGACGGATTCGACAAGGTCAAGGTGCCGCCCTTCGGCGCGTCCGGATTGACATAGTCGAAGTGCGTGAAGCCGGGCGCATAGTGCGGTTCACCATATTGGGCGATGGCCGGCGCGGCCTGGCTCGTTCGCACGATCAGGAGGAGCGCGAGCGCGACGCCCGCGCCGAACACCGACTTACGATAATACGCACCACGACACCACGACATAGCTTCTATTCCATCTTAAAAAAACGTACCGGGCGAACGTTGTCCCGCCTCCCCTGTCCGCCGTTGCGCGGCGCGACGTTTCGGCCCGCGCCGCCCTGCTTCGCACCTGACCCGGCACACATCGATCGACCACCCGCCGCCAGGGACGCGCGCAGACAGTATGAGAGAATCGCGCCGCTCGTGCCAGGCACCGCCGGTGATTTTCTGGACGGTTTTACGCGTGAGAATGTCCGCATTGCTCATGACATCTCGGCTTATCGCTCCGGCGCGCCGGCCCGGTCGAGACGACGGCTGCCAGCGGGATCGGAGGCTTTAGCGGCATCTTGAAATATGCCCAGGGGACGGCCCCGCTGCGCCGTGACGTGACGTGACGACGTAATAAATCGGCAACGAGGTGGCCTTGCTGCAGCCTGCCATGTTGTACGACGTCGTTTATCATGGACGCTTTGTTCACGTTTTTCGGCGGACAAATAGTAGAATTCCGCTACCCGGAAACCACGTCGGCATCCCCGGAAACGGCGCGCATTGCGGCATGCGGCGGCTGCAAGGGTTTTCCCTAGATTGGGCGTCAAGATGCGTATCGCCCTCGATTATTGGGATGCGACGCGTTACCATCTGAAGGGCACAGACGCGCGACCAGGACGCGACTGCCTTGGTTTCGTCTCAAATTCATGCGAGCATAGCGCGGATAACGCTGGGGATTTCCAGTCGGCGATCCTGTCCGCGCCCTGCGCCGGCACAAGCCGGCAGGATGGCCTCGGGGCTGCAAACGATTGCGTTTCAGCGTAAGGGGCGTCGCGCGCCAGAAAGACGTTCGGCGTTTTTTGCGACCATCGATCACGGCGAGATAGCCGGGTGCTCCGCAAGACCGTCGATCGATCCCATGCAGTCATAACGGGTCGGTTCGGTCGAGTAGGAGGATCATAATTGTCTGACGTCATATCTTGACGATACGAAATTTTATCCGCAGCACGTAATACGAACACCAACAGGAGATGACATGACGATCAAAGGCGAAGCGCTGATTGGCGCTACCGCGCAGCGCGGCACCGGCGCGACCTTCCAGGCGTTCAACCCGACGACGGGTGAATCCATGGAACCGACGTTCGCATCGAGCACCACCGCGGACGTCGAACGCGCCGCGGCGCTGGCGCATGCGGCATTCGATATCTATCGCGAAACATCGCCGGAGGAACGCGCCGCGTTTCTCGAACGCATCGGCGACGAGATCATGAAACTCGGCGACGAATTGATCGAGCGCGGCAGCGCCGAGAGCGGCCTGCCGACGGCGCGTCTGCAAGGCGAGCGCGGGCGCACGGTCGGTCAGTTGAAGATGTTTGCACAACTGCTGCGTCGCGGCGACTGGGTCGACGCCCGCATCGACGTGGCGCTCCCGGACCGTCAGCCGCTGCCGCGCCCCGATCTGCGTCTGCGCCGGATTCCAGTCGGTCCGGTCGCCGTCTTTGGCGCCAGCAACTTCCCGCTGGCCTTCTCCGTTGCCGGTGGCGATACCGCGTCGGCGCTCGCAGCCGGCGCACCGGTCATCGTCAAGGCCCATGCGGCGCACCCGGGTACCTCGGAGTTGGTGGGTCGGGCGATTCAGGCCGCCGTCAAGGGCGCGGGTCTTCCAGAGGGCGTGTTCTCCCTGCTCGTCGACAGCGGGTTCGAAGTGGGCGCGGCGCTGGTGGCGAATCCGGCCATCGCGGCCGTTGGTTTCACCGGCTCCCGCCGTGGTGGCCTGGCATTGGTGAAGATCGCCCAAGAGCGCAAGGTGCCGATCCCGGTCTATGCTGAAATGAGTAGCATCAATCCGGTGTATCTGCTGCCGGCAGCGCTCGCCGCACGCGGCCAGAAATTGGCGGAAGGATTTGTCGATTCGCTGGTGCTGGGCACCGGGCAGTTCTGTACGAACCCCGGCGTCGTGCTCGCGCTGGCAGGCAAGGACTTCGAGGCATTCGTCGGCGCCGCCGCTCAGGCACTGACCGCCAAGCCGGCCGGCGTGATGTTGACGCAAGGCATCCAATCCGCGTATCAGAACGGCATCTCGCGCCTCCAATCGCGTAAGGATGCGCGCGCCGTCGCGCAAGGCCAGGCCGGCAGCGGCTGCCGCGCGCAACCGCAGCTGTTCCGTACCACCGCGGCAGAATTGCTGAGCGACGATGCGCTGGCCGAAGAAATCTTCGGGCCGGCATCGCTGCTGGTCGAATGCCAGGATCTGGCCGAGTTGCATGCGCTGACCGAGCGCCTCGAAGGCCAACTGACGGCCACGCTGCAAATGGACGAAGGCGACTACGATATCGCGCGCAGCCTGCTGCCAGCGCTGGAGCGCAAAGTCGGCCGTATCCTCGCGAACGGCTGGCCGACCGGCGTCGAAGTGGCCGATGCAATGGTTCACGGCGGCCCTTTCCCGTCGACGTCCGACGGCCGCTCGACCTCGGTCGGAACCGCCGCCATCGAACGCTTCCTGCGTCCGGTGTCGTACCAATCGCTGCCGGACGCGCTGCTGCCGGCCGCCCTGCAGGCTGGCAATCCGTGGAAGTTGCCGCGTCTCGCCGACGGCAAGCACCGCGTCGATTGAGGCACGAAACGTCGTCGCCGGATGTCGTCGTGACACCCCGTAACGGTGACATCGCCGCCCGGTAGTTTCGGGCAAACGCGTTTTTTTTTCCCTGCGCTCGAGACGACGTCGCAGATCGTTTCCTCCGCAAAAAGGCTATCCGGCATCCGTCGGATAGCCTTTTTGCCGTCAGGCATACTGACTTTCCCGAGTTATGCAGCGCTGGGCATGTGTCTTGCGACATACGCGTGATGCGCCGCGCCCGCGACGCAGCCTCGCGGAGCGAATCATGTCTTCATCATCGGCCGGTGCGGCCCCCTCTTCCCCCCTCCCCGCGTCGCTGACGTTGAAAACCTCCGCTACGCTACGCCCTTCCTGCGGCGTGCCGGATTCGGCGCTCGCGCGGACCCATCGTGCTCCGATCGCCGGCAATACCGCGTCGGTCGTCCGGCCCACGAGCGCGCGTTCTCCCGCCGTCGGTACTCGGGTGGCGCTGAAATCGGAATGGCAGACCCGTTCCGTGCGCATTCATGCCTTCGGCGGTCCGGAAGCGCTTCGCGTCGATACCGTCGCCCTACCCGCCTTGCAAATGGGTGAGCTGTTGGTGCGCGTGGAAGCGGCCGGTATCAATCCCCTTGATTTCAAGATCCGCGACGGCCATTCGGATCTGGTCGACGTCGCGCAGTTGCCGTTCGCGCTGGGCCGGGATTTCGCCGGCGTCGTTGAAGCGGTCAATGGCGAAGGCACTGGCTTCGCCGTCGGCGACGCGGTCTTCGGCATGCTCGGCATCGACCGTGGCACGTATGCGGAACGGGTGATCGTGAAGCTGGGCGAAGTCTGCGTGCGCCCGCGGTGCCTCGATGCCGCGCAGGCAGCGGCCGTTCCCGTCGCCGCCTTGACGGCATGGCAAGGCCTGTTCACGCAAGGACGCTTGCAAGCCGGCCAGACGGTGCTGATCCACGGCGCGGCAGGCGGTGTCGGTCACTTCGCAATCCAGTTCGCGCGGGCGCACGGCGCCTTCGTCATCGCCACGGAACAAAGTACGCAAGGCATCGCGTTCGCCCGGGAAATGGGCGCCGACGTCGTGATCGACATGCGCGCGGAGATTTTCGAGATCGCGGTGCCGGCGGCGCTCGCTGAACGTGCACGGGCTGGCACGGTGGCGCAAGGGGAATCGACCACTCCGACGATTAGCACATCGACCTCAGCCAGCGGCGTCGATGTCGTGTTCGACCTGATCGGCGGCGAAACTCAGCATCGTTCGTGGGACGTGCTGCGTGACGGCGGTGCGTTGATCTCGACCATCAGCGAGCCGTGCGAATACGAAGCGCGGCTACGCACCGTACGCGCGCGGCACTTCGTCGCCCATCCCAGCGCGGCGCAATTACGCGAGATCGCCACCTTGATCGACAACGGCCAGGTGAAGGTGGTGGTACAGGAGACCTATGGCTTCATGCAGGCGGCCGATGCGCTGGAACGGCTGCAAGCGGGCGCCGTATTGGGCAAGCTGGTTCTGACTACCGATGACAAGGGCCGCAACGCACGCGATCCGCGATCGGTCGGGAAGGCCGCCGAGCGCAGTGCAAAAACCCCGCGCGGAATCGCTTCGCGCGCTGCTACCCAAACGACGTAGCCCGCGGCGGGTACAAAACCGGCTTGCGCCCGCGCTCGGCCGAAGGAGCCCGACAGGTGCGAGCGAACGATTAGCGATCGATCTGCGCCACCAGCGGCAAATGGTCGGACGCCGCCCGCGCCAATGCGGTCCGATGGACGGCCACGCGTACCAGCCGCTCGCGCGGACGTACCCATACGCGGTCCAATGCGAATACCGGAAAACGGGAGGGAAACGTCCTCGGCGCATGCGTGCGCTGAAAATGGCTGGTCAGCCAGCGCAACGTGCGGCCCCAGAGGAACCACTCGTTCAGATCTCCCGTCAGGACGATCGGCATATCGCGCGTATCGAACGTCGCGAGCAGTCGCCTGACCTGTGCACGCCTTTCGGCGGCGCGGAGCCCCAGATGCGTGGCAATGAATCGAATACGATGACCATTGCAATCGATGTCCGCGTCAACCGCGCCGCGCGGCTCCCGGGCCCCAAAGGAAAGATCGATCGCACGCGTTTCGATGATCGGATAGCGACTCAAGACGGCATTGCCGAAACGACGCTCCTCGGTATCGATCGTCACGCCCTCCACGTAATGAAAACCAGTGGCTTTGACGAGCGATTGCAGGACATCGGGCAACACATGCCCCCCCATCGGCACTTCCTGGAGCGCAATGACGTCGGCATCGATCTCGGCCAGCACGCCCGCAATGCGATCGGGGCGACGGCGACCGTCGGCACCAACTGCCCCGTGAATATTGTACGAGGCGATACGCAGTGGCCAAGGCGAGCCCTGTGCTTCGCGGACATGCGCGCGCTCGCGCGCGTCGCCTTCCAGCAAGGCGCTGGCGTCGCGGGTGACATCGATGGTTTCCACGAGATTGCTTGTGCTATCGATGGTACGTTCCCCGAATGATCTAACGGCGCCATGCCGTGTAGCGTTCAAGATGCCGACGACGGGGTGTGCTTTGCCGCACGCACCGATGCCGCTCCCGCCGCGCCCCGGCGTGGCGCATTGTTGGAATCGACCGTCTCTTTATCCTGGCGCTCGCGCTTTCGATGTACTTCCCGTTTGCGGAAGAAGCGTTGCAGGGCAATCGACAAGCCAACCAGGGCAATGCCGATCGCCGCCAATGCGGCAAAGGACCCCATCGTCGGGTGCCGCAAGGTCTGCACCAATTGATGGGCGAACGAGACGGTCACGATGATACCCGGGCCCATGCCGATCAAGGTCCCGAGCAGGTAATCCCGCAAACCGATCTGCGACGCGCCGGCAATAACATTGACCACGGTGAATGGCGCCACCGGCAGAATCCGCAAAATGACCATCGCCACCAGACCGCGTTCCGCCAGGCGCTCCGAGAGTCCGTTGATGCGCGGTCCGGCAAGGCGGCGAACCGTCTCTCGCCCCAGCCAGCGTCCCAGTAAGTAAGTCACCGTTGCACTGGCCGCCGTGCCGATCAACGCATACGCGCCCCCCTGCACCGCGCCGAACACCAGGCCCGTGGCCGCGATCATCAACGTGATCGGCACCGACACGAGGCCACCGAGCACATAGGCCGCCAGAATCACCAGCGGGCTGAACGGCATGCGGGCAAGCGTCTCCGTCAACTGCGTCAGCATATTGATGCTCATGTACTGCTTCAATGGCGTCCATTGCCATAAAACGGCCGCACCGGCCAGCAATAGCGCGAGCAATCCGAGCCAGGCATAGCGTCCCGACAGACCACGGCGCTTTTCCGCCGGGACGAATTGCGTCACCAGCGCCTCGGGCGCGATCGGCGTTTCCGGATCGATGATCGCTTCGCTCGGCACCAGATTATCGAGATCCGGCGTTACCACCGGATCGTGTGGGGCCAATGTACGCTCGCCATGGCCAAGCGCATCGATGGCCTGCAGCACGGAGCCGGTGCGCGCAATCTCTTCGCCGACGCGATCCGGCGCCTGTCCGAGATGTTCGCCAAGCAGGCGATTTCGCATCGCCGGAATGGCCGGCCCTTCAAGCGCGATATTGCATTCGGTGTCGAGGACCATCGAGCGATTATTCAGATTTGCGGATCCAACGAACAGCAAGTCATCGTCGACAAACATCACTTTGCTGTGCACGTTGACGCAATCCTCACCCAAGCCTGGCACCTGGGGGCAGAACATGCGGTAGCGCTGCGCATCGGCCACCCCGCGCAGGTCGCGATGCAAACGCGCACGCAGGACGCCCATCGTCGCTTCCTGCAACCAGCCGCCCTCGACACGCCGCGAGATGATCGCGACTTCCGGCCCCTGCGGATCCTGCAAGCGCTCGCGCAGGACTTCGCCCACGATGCCGGACGTAAAATACTGGTTCTCGCATAACACATGGCGCTTGGCGCGTCGGATCATGTCCAGATACATCTGGCGAATTTCCTGCACTGCCGGGCGGCCGCCATATTCGGGCTCGGTACGGCAAATGGCGAGCGAGACATCCTCGACATCGGGCGCTACCGACGCGGGCCAGGGATCGTGTTGCGCGGCGCGCATTTGCGCGCTCAGCACCGCCACGCGCCGGCCATTGGCGCGAAGCCAGCGCTCGCGTACCAGCTCGCCGATGGCCGCCGCCGCCGCGCCATCGAACATGACCTGGATATCGTGGAAGGGTCCGTACGGCTCGCCGTTCGGATCGCGTCGCAAAGGTTGCTTTGGCGCGTGCGCCTGCGTGTCCCAACGCGAACGCGTCAGATCCAAGCCGCCGACGAATGCCACGCGATCGTCGATCAGCGCGATTTTTTGATGATGCGAACCACCGATCGGATGCCGTCCATCCTGCAGAAAAGCGAACCGTCGGTGCGCGCGCCAGCCCATCTTGAAAACCGGCAACCATTCGCGCTCGAAGGCGTAGAGCATGGCGAAATCCCAGCTCAACACATACACGCGCAGTCCGGGGCGCTTCGCCACGATGGCGTGCAAAAACTCCGCGAGCGGATCCGGGAAACCGTCATTGGCGCCGCCCGGGACCAATTTCATCCGGCTGTCGAGGTCCCATCCTAAAATGAATACGGTCTGCCGCGCGTTCCGGATCGCTTCCCGCAGTGCGGTGAAATATTCCTCGCCATCGATCAACATCCGAAACCGATGCGCCTGCTCCACACGCCAGCAGTTCTCACCGGGGCGAAAGAGCCGTTCTGCCACCTCAGGCGGGGACGTGACGGTGTCTGCGGTAGGAGCGTCGACAGAGGACAAAATAGGATTTCCGGCAAGGCGTTCGGGCTGGGATTGTCAGGACCGAGCCATGAAAATAGGGACTGCGTGCGGGATGATGTCGCGCATCCACGCGGGCAATGCTATCGAACCACTAAGCAAAACGTGTTCCACGGCTAGTGTGTCTTTCGCCCTGCTTTGCCGGCTGCCTGTTCGCGCGGACCTGGCCGTTGCGCGCGTCTCCGCATCGTTTGACCGTGCGACGGCCCAGTACGACGTAAAATGCCGGAAACTGTGCCATTTCCGGCACACCGCGGCAAAAATTTTTTCGTTACTTTCAAATAGGTAGTCACTTACATGCGCATCACCACCTGGAACGTCAATTCGCTGAAGGTACGACTGGGGCATGTACTCGAATGGCTGGCAGCAAATCCTGTCGATGCATTGTGTCTGCAGGAACTGAAACTGACAGACGACAAGTTCCCGGTCGCCGAGATCGCCGCGGCCGGTTATCGCAGCTTTTTCATCGGTCAGAAGACGTATAACGGGGTAGCGATCCTGGTCCGCGACGGGCTCGAGATCGACGAAGTCGACATCACGCGCAATATCCCCGGCTTCGACGACCCGCAGCAGCGACTGATCGCCGTGACGGTGTCGGGTGTCCGCGTGATCTCGGCGTATTTCCCGAATGGCCAGGCGCCAGGGACCGAGAAGTTCGCCTACAAGCTCGAATGGTTGGCCGCTTTGGAGAAGTGGATCGCTGCCGAACTGACGCGCCATCCGCGCCTCGCGCTGACCGGCGATTTCAATATCGCGCCCGACGATCGGGACGTCCACGATCCGGCAAAATGGGTCGGCCAGAATCTGGTGTCGCCGGAAGAGCGCGGGGCCTTCATGCGCCTGATCGACTTGGGCCTGAGCGACAGCTTCCGCCAGTTCGATCAGGCGGAGAAATCGTTCAGTTGGTGGGATTACCGGATGTTCGCATTTCGCCGAAATGCCGGATTGCGGATCGATCACGTGCTGCTGAGCGAGCCGCTGGCAAAAGCGTGTACGGCCTGCGAGATCGACAAGACGCCTCGTGCGCTGGAGCAGCCGTCCGACCACACGCCCGTGACGGCGACGTTCGATATCTGAGCGGTCCCGCAGCCCGCTAGCGTAGAGGCTCGCCTTCGCCTTCGCCTTCGCTGCAAGCATCGTTGCTTTCGTCGGCTTAGTCGGCTTAGTCGGCTTAGTCGGCTTCATCAGCTTCATCGTGCTTCGTCGCGTCGCCGTATCGGAAGCGTACCTCTCGGAACGTGACGATCGCGGTATCGTCGCGCGCCATCGACGTGCCGCCAGTCCTGGCGGTGTCGAAAGCCACCCGCAAGCGCTGGCAAGGACGCATCGCGTAGACAATGCCTAGTACATCACCCCCAGTGGAAAATCAGCGTCGACAAACCCTGGCTGATTTGGACCAGACAGCCGAAAAAGACGACCAAGGTGCCCGCCGTCACCGGTCCTCCCGTGATGTCGTTGGAAGCGCGTCCGGCGGAAAAACCATTGATCACAAAGATAAAAGCGGGGAAAAGGCAGGCGCCGGCGAAAGTCGACGCAAGCAGCAGCCGCCAAGCGCCGCGCATCCTCACACGGCGCGCTTCACGCAAGAAGCGACCATACCGCTCACGCCAGGTCGCCAGCAGCGGCGCCTGCATGTGAAACATCCGCAAGTCCTTGGCGAAAGCCGGCTGCGTGAGAATCCGATCCAGCAGACGTATGGCATTGAACATCCCGGTATTGCGTTCGCATACGCCCCAGCTCGCCTGCCCGGTGCGCACACGAACAACCAATACCGGCACCATGCCGGCCATCAGCAATAACGGTATCCACCACGCTATCCGACCGGCCAATATGATCGGCGGTACACCGGATGGACCGAATCTGCTGCGCGAAAGGCATCGACGCGCACGGACCGCCGCGCCCCGGAACATTAACGGAACAAGGCACGCGCCGCTCGCGGCCAACGCACAACTCTGTAAGCACTACGATATAAAATGAAGGTGCGAATATCCGGATATTGACTTGGTTTGAGGGTATGACCGCTCGTCTGACGCCCCAAAAGGAAAGCGGGACAGCGCCGCCCCAAAAGGGTCGTGCTGTCCCGTTCTACTGGCGCGCCCCGCTCAGGGCACACCGGCGACAATGTGCGGCGAGCGAATGCTCACGCCTCCAGATCAAGCTCCTGTATCTTCCGCGTAATCGTATTGCGGCCGATACCCAGACGCTCGGCGGCCTCGACTTTCCGTCCGCGCGTGAAATCCAGCGCCTCTTTGATCACGGCAGCTTCGAAGCGACGCGTCACCTGATCCATTACGTCCGGCGCGCTGCTGCGTAGCAATCGTGCGACCTCGCTACGCAAGCTACTTTCCCAGCTTTCGCTACGCTCGGCCACGCCGCCTGCAGCGGCGCCATCGCTCGCAACACCGCCAGACGCGCCTACCGCAGCGCCGGCAGGCACATTGGGCGACAGACTATCCGACACGTCCGCATCGCCGCCCGCGTCGGACAAGGACACCGGCGCACCCGAGCCGCTACTCAGCGCGCTATTGCCTTCACCGAGACTCGCACCGAGGGTGCCGGTCGATCCGGTGGAGCGCATCTCCGCCGGCAAATCCTTGACTTCGATCGTCTGTGCCGGCGCCATCACCGTCAGCCAGTTACACAGATTCTCCAACTGCCGCACGTTACCGGGGAACGGCAGCGACGACAGATAGGCCAGCGCATCGTCAGTAACCCGCTTCGGTTCGACGCCCAGATCGCGGGCGCTCTTCAGCAGAAAGTGCTTGGTCAGCAGCGCGATATCGTCGGAGCGCTCGCGCAACGGCGGCAGACGCAGCCGGATGACATTGAGCCGATGGTACAAGTCCTCGCGGAACATACCCTGACGGACGCGCGTTTCCAGATTCTGGTGAGTCGCGGCAATCACGCGTACATTGGCGCGCAGCGGGTTGTGGCCGCCCACACGATAGAACTGCCCATCGGATAACACGCGCAACAAGCGGGTCTGCAGATCGAACGGCATATCGCCGATTTCATCGAGAAACAACGTGCCGTTCTCGGCTTGCTCGAAGCGGCCCTGCCGCATCGCTTGCGCACCGGTGAAGGCGCCACGCTCATGCCCGAACAGCTCGGATTCCAGCAGATCCTTCGGAATCGCAGCGGTATTCAGTGCGATGAAGGGCCCGTTGGCCCGCGGGCTGTGCCGATGCAAGGCGCGTGCGACAAGCTCTTTACCGGTACCGGACTCGCCGGTGATCAGTACCGTCGCGCTCGAGTTGGAAAGCCGGCCGATCGCGCGAAACATGTCCTGCATCGCGCTGGCCTGCCCGAGCATCTCGGGCGCTTCCGTCGGCCGGTCGTCGTCGTGGTGCTCCCCGCGCTGGCTTTCCTCCACCGCGCGGCGAATCAGTTCCACCGCACGATCGATATCGAAGGGCTTGGCCAGGTATTCGAATGCCCCGCCTTGAAACGCGGCGACGGCACTGTCCAGATCGGAAAATGCCGTCATGATGATGACGGGCAGCCCGGGCACGCGTTCACGCACCCGTTGCAGCAGGTCGAGACCCGAGCCCCCCGGCATCCGGATATCGGATACGAGGACCTGGGGCCGATCGCTCTCTAGCGCAATGGTCGCATCGCGCACATTGCTGAAGCTACGCGTGGGAAAGTTCTCCCGCGCCAGGGCTTTTTCGAGAACCCATCGGATCGATTGATCGTCGTCTACTATCCAGATCGGTTTCATGGTCTTCAGTAGTTCAATGGCAACAGGATCTGGAACTCGGTCTTACCAGGTCGGCTTTCGCATTCGATCAGTCCATCGTGCTGCTGCACGAAGGTCTGCGCCAGCGTCAGCCCGAGACCGCTTCCGTCCTCACGGCCGGAGACCAGCGGATAAAAGATCCGATCCCGGATCTCGTCGGGAATGCCCGGACCGTTGTCCGTGATACGCAAGTCCAATGCCAGTTTGCATTGACGCTTCGCGATCACGATACGTCGCGCGATCCGTGTCCGAAACTCGATCACCGCCGTGCCCTCGGCGATCTGCGAGCGAAGTGCCTCCGCCGCATTGCGCACGATATTCAGTACTGCCTGAATCAACTGCTCCATATCGCCACGCAGATCCGGCACGGAGACATCGAAGTCGCGCTCGATCGTCAAACCGCGCGGGAACTCGGCGAGAATCACCGCACGCACGCGCTCGAAGACCTCATGGATATTTACGTCGCGTACGATGTGCGGATGGCGATGCGGTTCCAGCAAACGATCCACCAGCGTCTGCAGCCGATCGGATTCCTTGATGATGACCTGCGTGTATTCCTTCAGCTCACGCGCGTTCTCGTTCAATTCGAACTCGAGCAATTGCGCAGCGCCACGAATACCGCCCAACGGATTCTTGATCTCGTGCGCCAGATTGCGGATCAACTGCTTGTTGGCCGCCGAAAGATCGGCGATCCGCTCCTCACGGTCGTTGCGCAGTTTCTGCTCGTTCTCGAACACTTCGACGAGCAGATAATCCGGCACCGATTCCAACACGCCCAGTACCGCCAGCACGCGCAGCGGTTCATGGCCGTGCCGCTCGATCACCGCATCCAGATGCGTCGCCTGGAAATAGTCCTGGCTCAACGCAGTGATCGATTCCAGGGGCCCAAGATCACTGGTGAACAGATCGCCCCAGGCCATCTGCATCAGTTGCCGCCGCGACAACTCGAGTAGCGCTTCGGCGGCAGGATTGGCGAAGACGATCCGCCAACTGCTGCGCTCCAGGACCAGCACGACCGACGGCAGTGCTTCGAGCCCGGGCAGCAGACCCGCATCGAGCAAGGCTTGCGGGGCTGTCGGGCCAATATTGGCGCGCGCGGTGGCGGCGGCGTCGGACGCCGCGGCATCGTTCTGGGACTTGCGTCCTCGCATCAGGTTCTTCAGTACCATCGGATCGTCGAAGCCTTGGTTTCCGGGTGGTATCGGTAGCACGCAACGAAAAAGGGGACGGCACCCCCGTCCCCTTTTTCGTTGCGTGGCGCCCGTGAATCGCGTGCCTTCCCTCTCGGCACACGTCCCGGACGCCTCGCAGTGCTGGATCACAGACGAACGGAGACGGGACAGCGCCAATACCGCCGGCGCCGCCCGTCCGACCCTCGATCAGAGCGAGTAGTACATCTCGAATTCGACCGGATGCGTCGTCATGCGGAAACGCGTGACTTCTTCCATCTTCAACGCGATGTACGCATCGATCATGCTGTCCGTGAACACGCCACCACGGGTCAGGAACTCGCGATCCTTGTCCAGGTGCTCGAGCGCTTCTTCGAGGCTCGCGCAAACGGTCGGGATCAGCTTGTCTTCTTCCGGCGGCAGATCGTACAGGTTCTTGTCCGAAGCTTCGCCCGGATGGATCTTGTTCTGCACGCCGTCCAGACCCGCCATCATCAGCGCGGAGAAGGCCAGGTACGGATTCGCCATCGGATCAGGGAAACGCGTTTCGATACGACGACCCTTCGGGTTCGACACGTGCGGAATACGGATCGATGCCGAACGGTTACGTGCCGAGTACGCCAGCTTCACCGGTGCTTCGAAGCCCGGAACTAGACGCTTGTACGAGTTCGTCGTCGGGTTCGTGATGGCGTTCAGCGCGCGAGCGTGCTTGATGATGCCGCCGATGTAGAACAGCGCGAATTCCGACAGGCCTGCATAGCCGTCACCGGCGAACAGGTTCTTGCCGTCCTTCCAGATCGATTGGTGCACGTGCATGCCCGAACCGTTGTCGCCAACGATCGGCTTCGGCATGAACGTAGCCGTCTTGCCGTACGTGTGCGCGACGTTTTGCACGATGTACTTCGTCAGCATCGTCCAGTCGGCGCGCTGCACCAGCGTCGAGAACTTCGTGCCCAGTTCGTTCTGGCCTTGGCCCGCCACTTCGTGGTGGTGCACTTCGACCGGCACGCCTGCCGCTTCCAGCAGCAGACACATTTCCGAACGCATGTCCTGGAACGTGTCGACCGGGGCAACCGGAAAATAGCCGCCCTTCACGCCCGGACGGTGACCGGTGTTGCCGCCTTCGAACTTCGCCTTCGACGACCACGGTGCTTCTTCCGAACCGATCTGGACGAAGGAACCTTGCATATCGACGTTCCAACGCACGGAGTCGAAAATGAAGAATTCCGGTTCCGGACCGAAGTACGCCGTGTCGCCCAGACCCGAGCTCTTCAGGTAGGCTTCAGCGCGCTTTGCCAGCGAGCGCGGATCGCGCTCATAGCCCTTGCCGTCCGACGGTTCGATGACGTCGCACGACAGCACCAGCGTCGATTCTTCATAGAACGGGTCGATGAAGGCGGTCGATGCGTCCGGAATCAGCAGCATGTCCGACGCTTCGATACCCTTCCAGCCTGCGATCGAGGAGCCGTCGAAAGCGTGGCCGCTCTCGAACTTGTCTTCGTCGAATGCCGACACCGGCACCGACACGTGCTGTTCCTTACCCTTCGTGTCGGTGAAGCGGAAATCGACAAACTTGACGTCCTCGTCCTTGACGAGCTTGATGACGTCGGCCACGGTTTTGCTCATTACATATCTCCAGATAGACCATTTTGGCGGCGATCCGTCGCCGCCCGTGTGTGCACGTGAGGTACTGCAGGTTCTTGATGCCGGTTCTGCGTTTTGTTGCCCGACGGATGCCGCGCGCCTGCCGCATTCGTGCCACGCCTGAGTGCGGCGCACACTTGCCGTCCGGCGGCACGCCGGGCGGATACGCCTCTTAATGCATGAAGCGTGCCCGATGCACCGCAACGAGGCGCGCACGCGCTATCCCGGCGCGCCGATTGCGTTTTTTCCTCCGCGCTCCCCTGCAAGCCCGTCGATTTCCGTCCGTGCCCCGCGTCGCGCGGCCATTACGCCCCAGGAATGCGCATGATTATGCACCATATTGAGGCGCGCACCATAATAGGGCTTCGCGATAGACCGTTCGGCCGAGTGTCGCGCGCCAGAGCCGGTTGCTAGAATACGCTTATTCATACTGACCGCCCGCCGTGACGGATCGATGACGTCCGACGATCCTGCATGGCACGTTAATGCACCTGGATGCGCCACGATGACTGCTGACTCGCCCTCTCTCTCCGCCGCGGTGCCACACGCGGCCGGTTCGGCCGATACCGTCGACACGCTGCTCGCCCGTGGCCGCGCCCGTGCGGTCGAAGGGACGCTGCCCTACGCCGGCGCCGTGACGCCGGACGAAGCTTTCGCGCTGCTGCAAACGCCCGATGTGCTGCTCGTCGACGTGCGCACGCTTGCGGAGCTAACCTGGGTCGGTCGCCCGACCGTTGCCGCCGGACAGTATGCCCATATCGAATGGAATGCTTGGCCCGGCGGTGCACGCAATACACAATTTGTCGATCAACTGCGCGACGCATGCGGCGCGGATGGTACCGATCGGCCGGTGCTGTTGCTGTGCCGCAGTGCGGCGCGGTCCAAGGCCGCCGCGCAATGGGCGACGGAACAGGGTTTTACGCAAGTGTTCGATGTGCTCGAGGGATTCGAAGGTGACAAGGATGTCCACGGACATCGGAAGTCCGTCGGCGGCTGGTGCGCGCGCCAACTGCCGTGGCAAGGCGCTTAAGACATGTAAGACCGCCGCCCCGGCGCTAGGGCCGGGGCGGCGACCTTGGCGCACCCTATCGGCATTAGCTGTCCGCTTAAGCTGCTGCCGACGCCGGCGGGTGCTCGACCATTTCACCGCCCAAGGCACTGACGCCCTCGCGCAGCACGGCAAAGGCGGCGTCGACCGAGACGGCGTCGCCCTTGACGCCCAGGTCGATATGGTGGCGCGCATACAGCTCCCCGCGCTGCGCATCGCCGACGCTCGGCAAACTGAACGCCTTGACGCTCGGGAACGATGTTTCGATCTGATTCATCAACGGGGCGATCGTCGATTCCGCCAGGCCGAACACCAGGATCGAGCGCTCGACACGGGTATCGACGTGATGGAGGTGCGCGTAATGCGTGTCGAGCACCCACTCGATCATCGGCCAGGCCATCACCGGGAATCCCGGGACGAAATGGTGGTTTGCGAGCGTGAATCCAGGAATCTTGTTGTAGGGATTCGGGATGATCGCCGCGCCGGCCGGAAACTCGCCCATCTTCAGCCGTTGCCGATTTTCCGGCAGCGTCAGATCCGGCTCGGCCTGCCCCGTCATCTCGCGCATGCGCTCGACGATCAAGGCCTTGGCCGATTCGTGCAGCGCGAGCGGCACACCGAGCGCATCGGCCGCGCACTGCCGCGTGTGATCGTCCGGCGTCGCACCGATGCCACCGGTGCTGAACACTACGTCGCCCCCGGCCATCGTCCGCTTCAGCGTGGCGGTGATGCGCGCGGGATCGTCGCCGACGTATTCCGCCCAGTCCAGCGACAGGCCGCGCGCGGTCAGCAAACCGATCACGTGTTGCAAATGCTTGTCTGTTCGACGCCCTGAAAGGATCTCGTCGCCGATGATGATGATGCCGATTGCCATACGGAAAACCCGGTGAGTGCTGCGCGCAAAACGCAAGGCCGATCGCACGAACGGGCCATCCGGCACGCCACCGGTGGGCCCTTGCATCATGCAGTCGAGCAGCAGCAAGGATCTGCAGGAACGCCCTCGGGCGCATGCTGTCAGGATACCTCAGGCTCCTCGGACCTGCCGGGAGACGCGTCGCGCGCTTACAGTCCGGGTTCGACGCGCGTCACCGGCGGCGGCGTCTGCGCGCGCAGTGCTTCGAGCGCGCGCAGACAGTAATGCCCGAACCACAGCGCGGAGAAGACGAAAATCACCACATACAGCCATACCGAGACCAAGGCGATGATCGGAAAAAGCACGATCGCGATGATCGACGTGGCCCACAAGAACGCCGGGATGGCGCCCAGCAGGCCGCACGCGATACCGATGACGAGCAAGGGCACGCGATGCCGTCGCAGCAGAATGCGCCGCTCGTCGGCGCTGGCGTGCAATGCCAGCGCGTCATAGCTCATCATGCGATAGGTCAGCCAGCCCCACAACACCGGCGGTACGATCGCCAAAAACGGCGGCACGAACCAGAGCGGCAAGGTGACGATCATCAGGACCAGGAAGATCAGCGTCGACCAGCTGCCATAGCCGATGCTGCCGAGCAGGCTGCCGCCACGCAAGGTATCGAGGTGCGCGAAACGACGACGGCCCAGATGCGCGATGACGGCCGGCATCGACGTGACGCCGATCAGCAACAGGATCGTCGCGACGATCAGCGGAATCGCGAAAGCGATGATCAGGAACGGCGCGAAGACCATATGCAGGCCGCCCAGACCGATGAAGGCGATTGCCCGCTCCACCCCGTCGAGCGCCGGCCATTGCGCCAGAAACCCCCGCACCCAGGCATTGGCACGTTCCCAACCGGCAAACAGGATCAAGCCCCAGATTGCCGCGGACATCACGAAGGGCGCAACCGTCAACCACCAGACACGCGGATTAAGGAAACCGGAAATGGCGCGTGCCAGCGACGCCACCACTTCCGTATTCTGTCTAAACTCACCGTTGGAGGGCATCCCACACCTTGTGCAGTCGTTTCACCGACACCGGCATCGGTGTCTTCAGTTCCTGCGCGAACAACGAGATGCGCAGTTCTTCGAGCAACCAGCGGAATTGCTCCAGCCGCGGATCCGAACCGGCCCGCCATTGCGATGCGACGCGTTGGTACTGCATGCGCAACGGCGCCATTTCGGCACTCGCACGCGCGTCGCGCTGCGCATCGGTTTTCAACTTCGTCAGACGCGTGGCGATGCCCTGCAGATAACGCGGGAAATGCGACAGTTGCGCATACGGCGTCTCGGCGATGAAACGCTTCCCCATCAGCGCGCGCAGTTGCTGCTGCATGTCGTCATGCGGCGCGCCGAAGCTTTTCGCCTGCGCGAGCTTCTTGCTGACGTCGGTGTACTCGGTCAGGATCGTTCCCACCAGCCGCGCCACCTCCTGCGCCAGTAAGGACAGCCGTGCGCGCCCTTCGTCCCGACGCACCGCGAACGATGCGTCGTCGTCCGGCAGCGGATCGCTCAAACAGGCGCGCTCGATCGCGCAATCAAGCAATTGCGCCCGCAGCTCGTCTTGCGTGCCCAAGGGCATGTACTGCATCGCCATCTGCTGCAATCCCGGCAGGTTCTTTTCGAGATATTTCAACGGCTCGCGCAATTGCAAGGCGAAGAGCCGGCGCAAGCCGCTGCGATGCCTGGCACCGGCCTCTTCCGGCGAGTCGAACACCTGCACCTCGACATGCGTGCCCCGATCGACCAGCGCCGGATAGCCGTACAGCGTGTTGCCGCCACGGCGAACCTCCAGCAACTCCGGCAATTTGCCGAACGTCCAGTTCGTCAGATTATCGTACAGCGCGATGCCCGAGGACATCGGTGCGGCGCCGGCCGCCGACGTCACGCCGCCGCCCGTTCCAGTGCCTTGCTTCGACGCCCCGTGTTTTGCTCCCGTGCTGTCGCTCGCTTTACCGGTGGCGGAAGCGCCCGACTGAGCGTTGCCCCGCGCTGACAACGCACCTGATGCGGTCCGATCCGTTTTCTTGCCGAACGCGGCAACGGCGGCGGCAGACCCGGCCGACATATCGGCCGCCGCGTCATCGGCAGCCGCCGCGTCGGCCCCCGCCACGTTAGCGCTCGCCAGGGCGATCTGCGCAAATTGCTGCTGCGCCTGACCGCCATATTCGACGCGCAAGGCGGACAGGCTGCGGGCCATCGCCAACTGGCGACCGTGCTCGTCCACCAGCTTGAAATTCATGAACAAATGCGCGGCAAGAGTTTCGAGCTTGAAATCCGAGGGGCGCAATTGCTGCTGCGTCTGCAGCCGCACATCGGTGCAAAGGGCATCGACCAGCCCCTCCGCCACCATCGTGCTGCCGCTGCCGTAGACGCGCGGCGCATGGCGGTCCAGAAACGCCGCGGCATAGTCCGGCAACGGCACGCAATGGCGTCGCAGCTTCTGCGGCAAGGACTTCAGCAGCGCCTGGACTTTTTCCTTCAACATCCCGGCCACCAGCCATTCGCAGCGACGCTCGCCCACCTGGTTCAAGGCGAACAGCGGAATCGTCAGGGTCACGCCGTCGCGCGGCGAACCCGGCTCGAAGTGATACGACAGCCCCATGTCCTGGCCCGCGATCGTCACGCGCTTCGGGAACAGATCAGTGGTGATGCCGGCCGCTTCGTGACGCATCAGATCGTCGCGCGACAAATACAGCAACTTGGCCGCTGCGCCGTTCGCATTGCCGGCCGCCGGTGCATTGCCCGCGCCCGCCTTTGCCGCGCCGCCGTCTCGCCGGCTTCCGGCATTCGCCTGCCGATACCATTGCTCGAAATCGACGGCGGTGGTCACCTCGGCCGGAATCTGCTGATCGTAGAACGCAAAGATCAGCTCGTCATCGACGAGCACGTCCTGGCGCCGCGACTTGTGTTCCAGCTGAGCGATATCGGCCAGCAGCCGTCGGTTGTGCGCAAAGAACGGCAGCCGCGTCTCAAATTCTCCCTCGACCAGCGCGCCGCGGATAAACAGTTCGCGCGCCCGCGCCGGGTCGCGCTTGCCGAAGTCGACACGGCGACGCTGATAGATGGGCAAGCCGTACAAGGTCGCCCTTTCAAACGCGACGACCTGCGCCGCCTTCTTTTCCCAATGGGGCTCGGACAGCGACGTGCGTAGCAGATGCGCTCCCACCTTCTCGATCCACTCTGGCTCGACGCGCGCGACGCAGCGGGCATAGAGACGCGTCGTCTCGATCATTTCCGCCGCGATCACCCACTTGCCCGCTTTCTTGCCCAGCGTCGAGCCGGGCCAGAGGTGGAACTTGATGCTGCGCGCGCCGAGGTAATGTGGCTCGTCCTCGGCACGCAGGCCGATATTGCCGAGCAAGCCGGCCAACAGCGCCACGTGGATCTGCTCATAGGTCGCGTCCGCGTCGCTCAGACGCCAGCCCTGTTCGCGGGCCACCGTCAGCAATTGCGTATGCACATCGCGCCATTCCCGCAGACGCAGGTGCGAGAGGAATCGCGCGCGGCACTGATCGATCAGTTGCCGATTGGTCTTCTTGTGTTCGACCGCCTCGCCGAACCACTTCCAGATATTCAGCCAGATCAGGAATTCCGAGCGCTCGTCGACGAATTGTCGATGCGCCTGATCGGCCGCTTCTTGTGCCTCCATCGGCCGGTCACGCGGATCCTGCACCGAGAGCGCGGCAGCGATGATCAGCATCTCGCGCAGGGCGCCGCTGTCCCGGCCGGCAAGGATCATCCGACCGACACGCGGATCGAGCGGCAGGCGCGCGAGCTCACGTCCGCTGCGCGTCAGCTGGTTTTCCTCGTCCACCGCGCCGAGTTCCGCCAACAGCTGATAGCCGTCGGCGATGGCGCGGCCCGTCGGCGCCTCCAGAAAAGGGAATGTCTCGATATCGGCGAGATGCAGCGACTTCATCCGCAGAATCACCGAGGCCAGCGACGAGCGCAGGATTTCGGGATCGGTGAAGCGCGGCCGCGACTGAAAGTCGGCTTCGTCGTAAAGGCGGATGCAGACGCCGTCGGCCACACGCCCGCAACGGCCGGCACGCTGATTCGCCGCAGCCTGCGACGCCGGTTCGACCTGCAGCTGCTCGACCTTGTTCCGGTACGAATAGCGTTTGACCCGCGCGAGCCCCGTATCGACGACATAGCGGATGCCCGGCACCGTCAACGAGGTCTCGGCGACATTCGTCGCCAGCACGATACGCCGCGCATTCGACGGCTTGAACACGCGCTCCTGTTCGGCCGCGGACAGCCGGGCGAACAACGGCAGGATCTCGGTATGCGGCGGATGGTGCTTGCGCAATGCCTCGGCGGCCTCGCGAATCTCGCGCTCACCCGGCAGAAAAACCAGCACGTCGCCGGAGCCCACGCGCGCGAGCTCGTCCACGGCGTCGACGATGGCATCGATCAGATCGCGCTCGGCGCGTTTCGTTCCGCGGACCGAATCCCCTGCCGCCTCCCGTTGCGCCGTCGTCGGCGTCCGTCGGCCGGCACCGGCGTCCGTCTTCCCGTCGCCTTTCGCCGCAGCGCCGCCCGGCCCGATACCATCGGGCTGCACTGGCCGGTAGCGAATCTCGACCGGATACAGTCGCCCGCTGACCTCGATCGCAGGCGCCGGCACGATATCGTCCTCCGGCGCCACCGCCCGCCCCTCCCGCTCCGACGTCGCGTTCGTTGGCTTCGTCGACTTGGTCGGCTCGCCTTCCGTGGCGCGCGCGACGTTCGACGAAGGCGAGGGCTCACCCGGCCGGCGCGGACGTCCGAAATGACGCGCAAACCGCGCGGCATCGATCGTTGCCGATGTCACGATCACTTTGAGATCGGGCCGCTTCGGCAACAGTTGCTTCAGATACCCCAGCAGGAAATCGATATTAAGACTGCGCTCATGCGCCTCATCGATGATCAGGGTGTCGTAGGCGCGCAACAACGGATCGGACTGCGTTTCCGCCAGCAGGATGCCGTCCGTCATCAACTTGACCGATGCGCCGGGCGACAATGTGTCGTTGAAGCGCACTTTATAGCCGACGATTTCTCCCGGCGGCGACTGCAATTCCTCGGCGATACGGCGTGCCGTCGCCGATGCGGCAATCCGACGCGGCTGCGTATGACCGATCAGGCCGGTACCGCCGGCGCCACGACCGCGGCCGAGGGCCAGGCAGATTTTCGGCAGCTGCGTGGTTTTGCCGGAGCCGGTTTCGCCGCTGACAATGACGACCTGATGCGCCGAAATAGCCCGTGCGATCTCGTCTCGGCGCGCCGAGACGGGCAAGGCGTCCGGGAAGGTGATGACGCCGACCGGGTTGGCGGGCGGCCCGCTACGCGCCGTATCGGCGGCGAATTCGGTACGCGGACCGCCGTTGTTGCGGCCGCCGCCGTGATGGCGCTCGCCTCGGCCGGCCCGATCGCGACGGTCGCCGCGCGCAGGGCCGCCAGCCGGGGCCGCCGCACGGTCCCCGCGCCCACTCGGTCCGATACCCCCGGCGTTATCAGGGCGATCGGCGCGGGCGTCAGGCGTGGCGGGCCGCACGGCGGGCGCCGGCGCGGTTTCGGGGGCGGTCGGCGCGAGGTCGCGCGACGGCAGATCAGGTTTGGCAGCATTCGACATAGCAGCGCATTATAATCGCGCCATGCGGGCCATACCGCCGCTGCCCGCATGCCGCAGCCCCATCGGCCCATTCATCGGCACCCGCGCGAGCGATGCCACGCCCTTTACCGCAATTCAATCGCCACTGAAACTGCCGCTGTGACCGATCCGCTTCGCCCTCCCCCCAGCACGCCCTCCGCCGCGCAAGCGCCCTCCTCGTCGTCGGCCCCACACGCCGAACGCGACACGGCGCCGGGTGATCCCGCGACCCTGGCCGCCGTCCGTCCGGTCGTGACGCCCGCGTCCATCGCATCGACGTCGCCTGCCGCATCGGGCGCCGCCAATCGTCCATCGGCGGAAGCCGAGGCCGCGACCCAGGCGCAGTTCGTCGACTGGCTGCGCGCGGTGGCGCCGTACATTCACGCCTTCCGCAACAAGACCTTTGTCGTCGCTTTCGGCGGCGAACTGGTGCGCGACGGCGCGTTGAACGCCTTGATCCAGGACGTGGCGCTGCTGCACGCGATGGGCATGCAGATCGTTCTCGTGCATGGCTGCCGGCCGCAGGTCGAGGATTCGATGCGCCTGCGCAATCTCGAATCGCAGTTCGCGGGCGGCATGCGCATCACCGACGCTCCGGCATTGGAATCGGCGAAGGAAGCAGCCGGCGAAGTGCGCCTCGATATCGAGGCCGCCATCAGCCAGGGCTTGCCGAATACGCCGATGGCGCATGCGCGTCTCGGCATCGTCTCGGGGAACTTCGTGACCGCGCGTCCGGTCGGGATCGTCGACGGCGTCGATTTTCAGCACACCGGCATTGTCCGCAAGGTCGATGCCGACTCGATCCGCCAGGCCCTGGCGAATCGCAAGCTCGTCTTGCTGTCGCCGCTGGGATTCTCGCCCACGGGCGAGGCTTTCAATCTGGCGATGGAAGATGTGGCGACGACAACGGCGATCGCGCTGCGCGCCGACAAGTTGATCTTCATCACCGATCAACCGGGCGTTCTGAATCCCGAGGGCGCCCTGGTGCACGAATTATCGCTGGACGATGCGCAACGGCTGCGCGACGCGCATCACGACGGCAGCGCGACGCTGCACGACGACATCGGCTTCTGCCTGAAGCATGTCGTCAAGGCTTGCCGCAGCGGCGTGCCGCGTGCGCATTTGATTCCCTACACGCTGGACGGTTCGATTCTGCTCGAATTGTTCTCGCACGATGGCGTCGGCACGATGGTGGCCTACGACAATCTGGAGAGTCTGCGCGAAGCCACGCCGGACGATGTCGCCAATATCATCCAGCTCATCGAGCCACTGGAGAACGACGGCACGCTGGTGCGCCGCGATCGCCATCAGCTGGAACGCGATATCGATCACTTCTCGGTGATCGAGCACGATGGCGTGCTGTTCGGCTGCGTCGCGCTGTATGCCTATCCGCAGGAAAAGATCGGCGAAATGGCTTGCCTGACGGTGTCGCCCGAAGCGCAAGGCTCCGGCGACGGCGAGCGGCTGATGAAGCGGATCGAGCAACGTGCGCGGGCCCGCGGCCTGAAACGCATTTTCGTATTGACCACCCGAACCGAGCACTGGTTCCTGAAGCGCGGCTTCGTCAAGGCGTCGGTCGACGATCTGCCGGAAGACCGGCGGCGCCTGTACAACTGGCAGCGTCGGTCGCTGGTGCTCATCAAACAGCTGTGAGAATGGCTGGAACCCTCAAAGAAGGAGAAACATCATGGCGCGAATCGTCCATTGCGTGAAACTGAACAAGGACGCGGAAGGTTTCGACTTTCCGCCCGTGCCGGGCCCGCTGGGTCAGCGAGTGTATGAAAGCGTCTCGAAAGAGGCGTGGCAGGAATGGCTGAAACAGCAGACGATGCTGATCAACGAAAATCGCCTGAACATGGCCGATGCGCGCGCCCGTCAGTATCTGCTGAAGCAGACGGAGAAATACTTCTTCGGTGAAGGCGCCGATACGGCAACCGGCTTCGTTCCGCCGCCGCCCAGCGCCGAATAAAGAGACATCCCTGCATGCGGCAACATCGCCGCATGCGATGGTGCGCCCCTCCCCCTCCCCTTACTTTATCTCATCACCCATTACCGATAGTAGGTAAGTCGGTAATCGGCACTCCCCGACATCGCGATATCGAACGCGACGATATCGGCAAGGGTCGGGAGAAATCGACTACAGTCGGCGGCAACAAAAACCGCGCTGCGATTGCCCGCCCACCGTGCGATCAGGCGGTGGGATAGGCGACGGTCTCAACGCCTTGCGCGGTGGCGAACATCGCGAGCGACGCGCGCTGTAGCGCAAACACGCCGACGGTCAGGACACCGGGCACGTCGTTGAGCTGACGTTCCAGCGCAAGCGGCGCATCGATGCGCAAACCCTTGACGTCCAGGATGTGCAAACCGTTATCGGTGACCAAGGGCGTGCCATCGCCCTTCACGCGTAGAACGGGCGTGCCGCCCAAGGCGATCAGCTTGCGCGATACCGCTTCGAGCGCCATCGGCACCACTTCCACCGGCAGCGGGAAACCGCCCAATACCGGCACGCGCTTCGATTCGTCGGCAATGCAGAGGAAGGTCTCGGACATCGCAGCGACGATTTTCTCGCGCGTCAATGCGCCGCCGCCGCCCTTGATCATATTGCCGTGTGCGTCGATTTCATCGGCACCATCGACATAGATCGGCAGGGACGCGATGTCGTTGGCGTCGATGACGTGGAAGCCGTGTTGCTTCAACCGATGCGTCGTGGCCAGTGAACTCGAGACCGCGCCGCGATAACGCGCGCGGTGCGGCGCCAAGGCGTCGATGAAACAGTTCACCGTCGAGCCGGTGCCCACGCCCACGACGGCGCCTTCCGGCACCGACTTCAGCACATGGTCCGCGGCGGCCCGACCGACCCACTGCTTCAATTCATCCTGCTTGGCTTTGTCCATTGTCGTCGCCCCTGCTGATTGCTCGCGCGTGTCTCGCCGCGCTTTCGCTGTGTTGTTGTCCGTTATTCTGGCGAATCGCCGCCGAATGCCCTTACGCCTTCGGTGCCGCGACCATCCGTTGCCGCACCGATTCGAACAGGCAGATACCGCTCGCCACCGAGACGTTCAAGCTCTCGACGCTGCCCATCATCGGGATATGCATCAGCTCATCGCAAGTCTCGCGCGTCAGGCGGCGCATGCCCTCGCCTTCGGCGCCCATGACGATGGCGACCGGCCCTTCGAGCTTGGTCTGAAAAACGCTCGGCACGGCGTCGTCAGAGGTGCCGATGATCCACACGCCGGCTTCCTTCAACTCGCGTAATGCGCGGGCGAGATTCGTGACCATGATGTAAGGCGTCGTCTCCGCCGCGCCGCTGGCCACCTTCGCCACCGTCGCGTTTATCCCGACCGCCTTGTCGCGCGGTGCCACCACCGCGTGCGCGCCCGCCGCATTGGCGACGCGCAGACAGGCACCCAGATTGTGCGGATCGGTCACGCCGTCGAGCACCAGCAACAGCGGCGCCCCTTCGACGACGTCGAGCAGTTCCGTCAGCGATTGCGCCAACGGCGCCTCGGCGGCCAGCGCCACCACACCCTGGTGATCGCGCCCCCCGGTCATCTTCGTCAGACGCACGCCGTCGGCCGCGATCAGACGCACGCCGGTTTCCTTCGCGCTCTTCAGAAAGTCGAGCATGCGTCGGTCACGCCGCGACGCCTCGTAATAGATCTCTTCGACACTGACCGCGTCGTGCCGCAACCGGGCCGTGACCGCGTGAAAACCGTAAAGGACCCTGGACTTCGCCATGCTCGATACCTGCTACTGTCAAAAAGTAATGAACCCACGTCCGGCAGGACGCCGGCGTGGGTCAGTCATACCGCGTGCCAACGGGCCACGCGCTGTTGTACGGTCTACGTCTACTTCGCCCGTGTGCGCTTGGCCGCCGCCTTCTTGGCAGGCACAGCCAGCCCGCTGCCCGCGCCCAATGCAGCGCCACCGCGTGTCGGGCTCTTGGCGGAAGCGACCGGCGCCTCGAGGTCGGCGAACAGATCACCGGCCGCGGCAGCCTGCTTGCCGCGGCCACGCGTCGCCTTCTTCGCGGCCACCGGCGTCTTCGCCGCGGCCTTCTTTGCCGGCGCGACCGCCGCTACCACCTCGGGGGCGGCCTTGGCAGCCGTTTTAGCGGCACGCTTGGCGGCCACTTTCTTGGCCGGCGCCTTTTCTGCGACTGCCTTCTCGACAACCGCCTTCTTCGCGGGCGCTTTCTTAACCGCGGCCTTCTTCGCCGGTGCCTTCTCTACCGCACGCTTTTCCACAGCGGCCGGCTTTTCGACAACCGGCTTCGCGGCCGGCACCGTCGGTGCTGCCTGCTTCGCCGCAACCTGCTTCGGTGCGGCGGACTTCGATGCCGGCGCCTTCTTGGCTGCTGCCTTCTTCGTCGGAACCGCTGCCGGCGTCGGGGCTACTGGCGTCGATGCCGGTGCCGGGGCTGCCGCGACCGGCGCGGTCGGCACAGCACGCGCGGCCGGTGCTGCAACCACCGGCGCGCTGACCGGCGTCACGACCGCTGGGGTGTCGACAACGGCCGCCGTGACGGTTTCGACACGTGCGCCGTTGCCGTTTCCTGCATTGCCGTTGTTGTTGCCGTTACCGCCATTTCCCTTGCCGCCTTTACCACCCTTGCCTGTCTTGTTTCGGCCGCCCATCTTGCCGGCCGGACCGCCTGCATCCGGCGTATCGCGGATCAGACGGAAGTCCATCTTGCGTGCATCCAGATCGACACGGCCAACCTGTACGCGTACGCGATCGGTCAGACCGTAACGGATACCGGTGCGCTCACCTCGCAGTTCGTTGCGCACTTCGTCGTATTCGAAGTAATCGCTACCCAACTCCGAGATATGCACGAGGCCTTCGACAAACAGCGAATCCAAGGTGACGAACACGCCGAACGGCGCCACGCCGCTGATCGAGCCGCCAAACTCTTCGCCAAGCTTGTCGCGCATGAAATAGCACTTCAGCCAGGCTTCCACATCGCGCGACGCTTCATCGGCACGACGCTCGTTCGAGGAGCAATGCAGACCCAGCGATTCCCAGATTGCGACGTTCGCGCCCTTCGGCTTCTTCGATGCGTCGCTTGCTTCGCTCGCCTTCGCGCCCGGCTTCGGCTTGCGCACCTTCATCGACATCGCCGTGTTCAGCGCGACATCGCCGGCATCCGGCACATACTGCTTGCCGTGCAGAATCGCCTTGATCGCACGGTGCGTCAGCAGATCCGGATAACGACGGATCGGGCTGGTGAAGTGCGCATAGGCTTCATACGCCAGACCGAAGTGGCCGACGTTTTCCGGGCTGTACACGGCTTGCTGCATCGAGCGCAGCAACATCGTCTGCAGCATCGGCGCATCCGGGCGTTGCTTGATCTGCAGGATCAGCGAGGCAAAATCGCTCGCGTGCGGCGTGTCGCCGCCGTTCAAGGTCAGACCGACGCCGCGCAGGAAAGTCCGCAGATTTTCCAGCTTCTCGGCGTTCGGGCCGCCGTGCACACGATACAGACCCGGGTGCTTATTGCGTTTCAGGAAGTCCGCCGCGCAGACGTTCGCCGACAGCATGCACTCTTCGATCAGCTTGTGCGCGTCGTTCCGCGTTCGCGGGATGATCTGTTCGATCTTGCCCTGCGGATTGCAGACGATGCACGTTTCGGTCGTCTCGAAATCGATCGCGCCGCGCTGTTGGCGTGCTTCGAGCAAGGCACGATAGACCGAGTACAGATCCTGCAACTGCGGCAGCACCGCCGCGCGCTTCGCTGCTTCCGGCCCCTTGGTGTTCGCCAGCGCCGCCGCCACTTCGTTATACGTCAAGCGTGCCGCGGAGTGGATCACTGCCGGGTAGAACTGGTACGCCTTGACCTCGCCCTTGGCCGTGATCAGCATGTCGCAGGTCAGCACGCAACGGTCGACTTCCGGATTCAGCGAGCACAGTCCGTTCGACAGCTTCTCCGGCAGCATCGGAATCACGCGACGCGGGAAATAGACGGACGTGCTGCGTTCGATCGCATCGGCGTCCAGCGCGGCGCCCGGCGTCACATAGTGCGAGACGTCGGCAATCGCCACCAGCAGGCGGAAGCCATTGACGCGGCCGATCTTGACCGGTTCGCAATAGACGGCATCGTCGAAGTCGCGCGCATCTTCCCCGTCGATCGTCACCAAAGGCACGTCGCGCAGGTCGACGCGATCATGCAGATCATGGCCCTGCACTTCGTCCGACAGACGCGACGATTGCGCCATGGCGGCTTCCGAGAACAGATGCGGCACGCCGTACTTGCGCACGGCGATCTCGATTTCCATCCCCGGATCATCGACTTCGCCCAGCACTTCGACAACCTTGCCGCTGGCCTGCGAATGACGGCTCGGATAATCGGTGATCTGCAGGCTGACGATCTGTCCGGCCTTCGCGCCGTTCAAACCGCCGGCGGCGATCATCACGTCGCGACCGATACGCTTGTCTTCCGGCGCCACCACATAGGTGCCGTTTTCCTGGATCACGCGGCCGATCACGCGCTTGATCGCGCGCTCGGTGATCTCGACGACATGCCCTTCCGGACGGCCGCGACGGTCTTGACCCGTTACGCGCGCCAGTACACGGTCGCCATGCATGATCTTCGACATTTCCTGATGCGACAGGAAAAGATCGTCGCTGCCGTCGTCCGGGACGAGGAAGCCGAAGCCGTCGCGGTGCGCCTGCACGCGGCCCGCCGTGAAACTGGAGGCCGGTGCCGGATGCACGAGACCCTTCACATCGACGTGCACCTGCGCATCACGCTCCATCGCGTTGAGGCGCTTGAAGAAGCCGTCGCGCTCCTCGAGCTTGATGGACATGGCGTCGGCAGCGCCTTCCGCGGTCAACACCGTGCTAGACGCGCGCAGCACGCCGAGGATTTCCTCGCGGCTCGGCACGGTATAGGCAAACTTCACGGGAGGACGCGGGGCGAACTTGTCCCCGAAGGAACGGGCCGGTTTGGCACCTGATTTCATGCTCGGTTTGCTCGCTGAGTGATGCGTCGGCTGATGCGACTGCTTCGAAGCGTGATTCGGCGCTTGATTCGAAGCGTGCTTGGGGGCTGGTTTGTTACCCTGTTTTGGGGCCTGCTCCCGAGCCGTCTGGTCGGCGGGCTTCTCGGTCATCTTTTCCCGGGCTTTTCGGCTTTTCACGCGGATGTGTCGTACCTGATCTGAATCGGCTGTCGGCGTGCCGGCTGTGGCTCACGGAATGGATAGGCGCTTCGCCTATCCCGTGCCCCGGCACGAACTATATCGGCACATTCTACCATCAGGGTCCGAAATGCCCCGCGCTTTCGGCTAGCCTGCCGATTACCGGCGATCGTCATGGCGCAGGATGCGACGTCACCAACGGGACGGTGGCCGAATTTTCGTGTTGCCCTGATAAATGTGTTGACACGAAGAGTTCGATCTATATAATACGCTTCTCTCAGCGAACGCAGCACTTGATTCACCGTGTTGCCGGGCGCGGGATTCGGTAAGCCGATGACGCCGCAAGGACGAATCGGATAAGCCGAAAGCAGTAAGGTTGGAAGCGCAGCAGATTTAGTTGGCCCAGATGGCGGAATTGGTAGACGCGCATGGTTCAGGTCCATGTGCCGCAAGGTGTGGAGGTTCGAGTCCTCTTCTGGGCACCAACAATTTCCTGGCTCGCGTTTTTTGGCCCAGGTGGCGGAATTGGTAGACGCGCATGGTTCAGGTCCATGTGCCGCAAGGTGTGGAGGTTCGAGTCCTCTCCTGGGCACCAAAATTTTGAAAAAGGTCTGCAATTGCAGACCTTTTTTTCATTCAGCGTCCAAAATGCGAATATTGCCGGAAGACGACGATTCGGTCGTATCCGCGCCTGACCGGCGTTTCTGGCCAGTCGCGCGGCGCAATATCGCAGTCGATGCGACTTATGCCTGGCACGCGGCCGCCTTCCTCGGGTGCGCCCTCGCCCCGGCCGACTGGCCGTGGTGGCTCGCCGGCACCGTCGTCAATCACGCGACGGTCACCGTCGCCGGCCTGTTGCCCCGCAGCACACTGCTCGGCCACAATCTGCGACGACTCCCAGACTATCCCGCCAATCGCGACGCCGTCGCCCTGACCTTCGACGACGGCCCGGATCCCGAGGAAACGCCGCGCGTTCTCGACCTGCTCGACGCCGCCGGCGCGAAAGCGACGTTTTTCTGTATCGGCGAACGGGCGCGCCAACATCCGCGCATCGTGCAGGACATCGTGGCGCGCGGTCACTGCGTCGAAAACCATTCGCAACATCATCGCCATACGTTTTCGGTCAGCCTGCCCGCGCGAATTCGCGCCGAAGTGCTAGCCGGGCAACAGACGCTTAAAACGCTGACGGGGCAGACCGCGGTTTTTTTCCGTGCACCGGCGGGATTGCGGAATCTCTTCCTCGATCCGATCCTGCAACAGGCGGATCTGCGCCTGGCAAGCTGGACCCGACGCGGATTCGATACCCGCGAAGCCGATCCGGACAAGGTCGCGCGGCGGCTACTCGACGATCTCGCGCCGCGCGATATTCTGCTGCTGCACGATCGCGGCGCGGCACGCCTGCCCGGTAGCGACGACTCCGTTGCGCTCGTCGTCCTGCCGCGCGTGCTGCAGGCGATCGCCGCGCGACAGTTACGCTGCGTCACGCTACGCGAAGGCTTCAGCGATCCGCGCCGCGCCGACACAGACACCGGCGCCGGCGCCGGCTAGCACCATCAACCCGCCGTCGGCAGCGCGCACACCGCGTGAAGCGCGTTGAGGCGACGCACCGGATCCTTTACATAAGGATTGCTTTCATCCCAGGCATAGCCGGCCAGCACCGCGCTGATCATCCGGCGAATCATCGGCGTCTGCGCCTTGTAGAAGATGATGTCCTGCAATTCACCCGAATACCAACGCTCGACGAAGGCACGGAACGTATCGATGCCCTTGCGCAGCGGCGCGTCGTACTCGCGTTGCCAATCCACCGCCTCGCCGCGCAATTGTCGTTTCAACACCTGCGTCGCCTGATGCGCGGACCGTACCGCGATCGTGACGCCAGAGGAAAAGACCGGATCGAGGAATTCGCCGGCATTGCCGAGCAAGGCATACCCATCGCCATGCAATGAGGCGACATTCGCCGAATAGCCGGTCAGCGTGCGAACCGGCATCCGCAACGGGGCACCGTCGAACAGGCGCGCGAGCAATGGCTCCTCGGCGATCAAGGCGCGCAGACGCGCTTCGCGCCATGCGTCTTGTTCGGACTCGGGACGTGCCGATAAGGGCAGGCCGTCGTCCGGAGAAAGGAAGGCTGGCGCGGCCACGCAGCCGATCGACGAGCGTCCGTCGGACAGCGGAATTCGCCAGAACCAGACATCGCGATGCGACGGGTGCACAAAGACGCCGATCTTCGTGCGATCGCTTTGTCGTGCGGCATCGCCTTCGGCGAAGTGCCCGAACAGCGCGGCCCGTTGCGGCAGGCCCGTCGGCGTCTCGAGCTGCAATAAACGCGGTAGCACGCGCCCGAAGCCGCTCGCATCCAACACGAAGCGCGCACGCAGCGTCGTGGCCACCTGCTCGGCATCGACGATATCGAGCTCCGGCGTGGCGCCGCCGCGAAACGCCGTCACCGTCTCGCCGAAACGCACATCGGCGCCCTGCTCGGCCGCGCAACGCGCCAGCACGTTGTCGAAGTCGGCACGCACCACTTGAAACGTCGTGCCCCAACCGGGCGAGGACTTATCTCGAAAATCGTACTCCGAACGTTCCTCGCCACGGAAGAATGCGGCGCCGTTCTTGTATTGAAAACCGGCTTCCACCACGGCCTGCAGCATGCCGGCTTCTTCGATATACGCCATGCTCTGCGGCAACAAACTCTCGCCGATCGAGAAACGCGGAAACTGCTGGCGTTCGATTACGCGTACCCGATGGCCATCACGGCGCAGCAGCGCCGCCGCCACGGCACCCGCCGGTCCCGCGCCGATGACCGCCACGTCCACGTCGATCGTCTTACCGTCGCCAGTCGTCATCATGGTGCCTTTTTCGGCCGCGGTGCATTTACCGGGCCTCGGATTTTTTGCAGTTCGGCCGATGCGGGCGGCAGCGCCGACCCATCGGATAAGGGGGACGGCGCCACGGTATCGCGCGCGGCAAAACATAGGGCGGCGCAACTGCCGCCGAAACCGAAGGACACGGACATCGTCCGAGTGAGCCGTGCGTCGCGCGTGCGTTCGACCATCGGCAGATCGGCAAAGACCGGATCGCGCTGCAGCGCCGAGCCGTCGGTCGGTGTCGTTTGCGCCGCGTCCGTTCCGATGCCGCCGGCGATGAAGCCGTCGCGCATCATCAGTAGCGTGTAGATCGCCTCATGCACGCCACAGGCGCCCAACGCATGCCCGCTGAACGCTTTCGTCGACGAAAACGCCGGCATGCCTGCCGCGCCGCCGAAGACCTGGCGCAACGCATCGGTCTCCGCCAGATCGCCCTGCGGCGTCGATGGCGCATGCGTATTGATGTAGTCGATCGGTGCCTGTCCCGCTGCGCGCCACGCCGCCGCCACGGCACGCGCGATGCCTCGCGCGCCTGGCGAGACGAAGCTGCCTGGATCGGTACTCTGGCCATAGCCGTCGAGCAAGGCGATCACGTTCGCCCCGCGCGCCACTGCATGATCCAGGGATTCGAGCACCAGCACGCCCGCCCCTTCCCCAATCACGAAGCCGTCCCGCGCGCGGTCATAGGGGCGCGATGCCGTATGCGGCGTCGCGTTGAATCCCCGCGACAAGGTGCCCATCGCATCGAACATCAGGGCTGTGTTGTCATGCAGCGCTTCGCTGCCGCCGGCGAGCATCACGTCCTGCGCGCCGGACGCGATCAGATGCGCCGCCTGACCCAAGGCGATCGTCGACGTCGTGCAGGCGGCCGACACGGCGTAGCTGATGCCCTGCACGCCAAACACCTGGGCAACGCTCGCGCACGCGGTATTGCCCATCACCTGCGGCACGATGAAGGGAGGCGCGCGTTCGATGCCCCGTGCCGCGACCAAGGCCATCGCGTCGTCGTAGACCTGCAATGTGCCGCTACCGGAACCGATCACCACGCCGGCGCGCGGTGAATGCAAGGCCGCGGCATCCAGGCGGGCGTCATCGAGCGCGAGGCGCGCCGCATGACAGGCAAAGCGTGCGGTATCGCCCATGAAGCGTTCGTAGCGACGGCTGAACGGCGGCATCGCCGCGTCGTCCTCCCGATGCACGCGTGCCGCCACCTGCGAGCCCATGCCCCGCTCGCGCCAGCGCGGCATCGCGACAATGCCGCTGCGGCCTGCGCGCAATGCCGCCGAAACGGCGGCCGGGGTGTTCCCGAGGCAGGACAGGATGCCGATGCCGGTGATCGCGACCTGCCGTGGCGATGTCGTCACGGCGCATCCCCGATGTCTTGCTGCGCGACGGCGGGCAGCGGCGCGGCAAGCGTGGCACTGCCCTGATGGCGTGCGAAGATCAGCGAGGTATTGATGCCGCCGAACGCGAAATTGTTGCTCATCGCATACTCGACGCGCATCGTCCGGGGTGCGCCGACGATATGGTCCAGCGGGGCGCAGGCCGGATCGACATGATCGAGATTCAGCGTGGGAGCGAACCAGTCGCGATTCATCATCTCGATTGTCCACCAGGCCTCCAACGCCCCGCAGGCGCCCAGCGTATGACCGACATAACTTTTAAGCGAGCTGACCGGAATACGCTCGCCGAACACCGCGTGCGAGGCCTCGCTTTCGGCCTGGTCGCCACGGTCGGTGGACGTACCGTGCGCGTTCAGATAACCAATCGCGGACGGCGTCAATCCGGCATCGCGCAAGGCGGCGTGCATCGCCACGGCCATCGTCGCGCTGGACGGCTGCGTCATATGCCCGCCATCGGAGTTGCACCCGAAACCGACGATCTCGGCATGGATACGCGCCCCGCGCGCAAGCGCATGTTCATACGCCTCCAGCACGAGCGTGACCGCACCCTCGCCGACGACCAGACCGTCGCGGTCACGATCGAAGGGCCGGGGCGTCGATTCCGGTGCATCGTTGCGCGTGCTGGTGGCGTACAGCGTATCGAACACGGCGACGGCAGGGCCGGACAACTCCTCCGCGCCGCCCGCCAGCATCATGTCCTGCATGCCATAGGCAATTGCCTCGTAGGCATACCCGATCGCCTGCGAGCCGGAGGCACAGGCGCAGGAGGTCGGAATGATGCGGCCCTTCAACTCCCAGAATAGACCGACGTTGACGGCGGCCGTATGCGGCATCATCTGCACATAGGTGTTCGACGTGACATCGCGCATCGAGCCGGTCTGCAACATCGTGCCGAAGGCGCGAATCGGTTCGACCGATCCGGACGACGATCCATAGGCCACGCCCATCCGACCATCGGCGATCGGCACATCGTGCGCGCCGCCGTCGCCCAGACCGGCATCGGCGAGCGCATGTTCGCTCGCCCGCACCGCATAGAGCGACACCGGCCCCATCGCCCGCGTCTTCTTGCGCGGATAGTGTGACGGCACGACAAAGTTCGGCAACGGACAGGCCAGCCGCGTATGCAGCCCATCGAACGCATCCCAGGCATCGTAGCGCCGCACCGCGTTCCGGCCGCTGGCCAGACGTTGCGCGATAGCATCCCAATCGTCACCGAACGGCGTGACGCCGCCGAAGCCGGTGACGACCACGCGACGGCGCCCCGAGGCCGATCGCGACGGCACGGACGCGTGGCCACCGGACGACGCTGCGTGAAGGCTGTTCATCAGATCATTCCACCGTTGACGCCGATCACCTGGCGCGTGACATACGATGCCGCATCCGACATCAGGAACCCCACCACGGCCGCGACCTCGGCCGGTTCGCCGATGCGATTCATCGGCACCTGTTTCAGCGCGTGTTCGACCGCCACGCCGTCCAGCATGCCGGTATCGACCAAGCCGGGCGCGACGCAGTTGACGGTGATGCCGCGCGTCGCCAGCTCGACGGCCAAGGCCTTCGTCGCCCCGATCAAGCCGGCCTTCGCCGCGCTGTAATTCACCTGCCCGCGATTCCCCATCACGCCGGACACCGACGCGATCGTGACGATGCGGCCGCCGCTGCGCGCGCGTACCATCGGCATCGTCAACGGATGCACGACGTTGAAGAAACCGTCGAGACTGGTCTCGATGACGCTGTCCCAATCGTCGCCGCTCAAAGCCGGAAACGCCGCGTCGCGCGTGATGCCCGCACTGCAGACGATGCCGTAGTACGGACCGTTCGCGGCGACGTCAGCCTCCAATGCCGTACGGCTTGCCGCCCGGTCACGGACATCGAACTGGACCACGCGCGCGGCGCCGCCCTGCGCGACGATACCTTGCACCACGCCCTGC
Source organism: Robbsia sp. KACC 23696 (assembly GCF_039852015.1). Taxonomy (NCBI): domain Bacteria; kingdom Pseudomonadati; phylum Pseudomonadota; class Betaproteobacteria; order Burkholderiales; family Burkholderiaceae; genus Robbsia; species Robbsia sp. KACC 23696. The sequence continues at coordinate 2,451,575 of NZ_CP156626.1, forward strand.
GCGGCGTCCGTGCCGACACGGCTGTGCACCCCGATCGAAAAGCCGTCCTCGGCCAGACGATAGGCGATCGCACGACCGATACCCCGGCTGGCGCCTGTCACCAATACGCGTCGGTTCATTCCCCTTCACTCCTCTCACTGAATGCGGCAAAGTCCGCAGGCTGAAATACTTTGATCACCCCTTCCGCCAGCACCGCGGTCGTCGCGTCCGGGCCGCCGTCCATCGTGGCGTCAAGCGTCGGCGCTTGCGCGAGCGGACGGATCGTGCAAGCGTAGGCGCCGTGACCTTCCTCGGTCCACAAGACCCGTTCGGCGTCGATGACGAGCCAGGTCGCGGCAGCGAAGCGCGACGCCTGCATCGTATAACGCCGTGTGCCCAACAGCACGCCGGGACGCGCGGCCGCGGTGCCCATCAGCGCCAGCAAGCCGATATGCGCGCCGGTCGTCTGCGCCATCAATTCGACACCGATCCAGGCCGGCATCGCGCCGTCCGCATCGGCGTACCACGCAGCGGCATCGACCTGCGCCGCCACGCGGATGGTATCGGCGGAACTGGCGAGAATCCGATCGAGCAGCAGCATCGGCCCGCGATGCGGCAGGCAATCGGCGATCGACGGAAACGCGGTCATCGGTCCCCCACGATGAGACTGATATTGTTGCCGCCGAAAGCAAAGGAATTACTCATCAAAAAGCGGCGACCGTGCTGCGATCCCGTCTGCGCGGCACGCCGCAGATACCGTCCCGGCGCGACCACGTCCAGCGCCGGCAAGGCCGGGTCCGGCTGGCCGTCCCAGCAGTGCGGCGGAATCGGCATATCGTCACGCGTCAGCATCAGGTACAGCAGGCCAAGCTCGGTCGCCGACGCCGCGCCGAGCGTATGACCGGTCAGCGGCTTCGTGCCGCTGACCGGCACGCCGGCCGGAAACACCCGCGCTATCATCGCCGCTTCCATTTCGTCGTTCTTTGGCGTCGCGGTGGCGTGCAGATTGACATAGTCGATGGCCTCGGGAGCGATGCCGGCGTCGTCGAGCGCCATGCGCAATGCCAGCTCGCCGCCGACCCCGGCGGGGTCCGGCGACGAGATGTGATGCGCATCGCTCGACTCGCCGACGCCGGCGAGGCAGACCCCGCCCGCGCCGCCGATGGCTGCCGCCTCAGCACTATCGCGCGCTCCGCTCGCTGCGTCCGCTTCGTCCGCTTTGTCCGCTTTGTCCGTCGTCCCCGCTTCGCGCGACATCAGGAACAAGGCCGCGCCTTCGCCGATATTGATGCCGCGACGGTTCACGCTCAAGGGATTGGTCGGCGTCAGACTGGTGGACGCCAGCGAAGCGAAACCCTGCAAGGTCAGCTCACACAGCGAGTCGACGCCGCCGGTGATGACCGCGTCGCAGAGGCCGAGACGCAACAGCCGCCGTGCGGCCGCGATCGCCTTGCCACTGGAGGTACAGGCCGTGGAAAGCGTATAAGCCGGTCCGCGCACGCCGAGCACGCGCGCCGCCAACGGACCGGCCGAGCCGATTTCCATCTGCCGGTAGTCGAAGCTCGCGGGCAGCGATCCCGAGGGCGACGGCGTCTGGAACGCGATTTCAGCCGCCTCGATACCCGAGGTGCTGGTGCCCAGCACCACGCCGACACGCGCGGCGCCGAAACGGGTGATGGCATCGGCGATCGCGGGCAGGATCTGCAGCAGTGCCGCCAGCAGCATCCGGTTATGTCGGCAGTCGTAACGCGACAGGGCCGCCTGCCATTGCGCAAACACCGGACGTGCGCTGCCCGACGGCAGTCCCGCATGCAAGGCCTGCAAGGCGTCGTTCCACGACGGCAGCGTCGGCACGCGGCCCACATAGGCGGGCCCGGTCCGCGTCTGCATCAGGCCCATGCCGGGCGCCACGCCATTGCGCAGCGACGCCACGACCGCGTCCGCCCCGTCGCCCAACGCATTGGTCAGGCCAAGCGCGCGCAGATAGACCGGCGACGAAAAAAATGCACTCATACCTTACCCGTTCTGTGCACGACGATCGACGTGCGCGTTCTATCGCCCACGCCGTTCAGCCGTTTCGAAAAGCCCATTCCTCTCGCCCATTCGCCTCGTCTCGCTGTCCGGCAGGACGGCCCGGATCGAACGGCATGCCGAGCGGCGACAACAGCACCGCCACACCGATGCCGAGGGACAGCGTCAAGCCAAAGCCGCGCAACGCCGGCATCGCACTGCATGCCAGCAGGCCGAACGACAGAAAGGTGGTGGCGGCCGACAGCAGCACACCCACCCACACGGCGCCCAAGGCACTGTCGGCATCCTCGGACGCCACGCTGCCCTGGCTGCCGTCGCGTGCGATGCGCAAGCAACCCTCACGGAGAAACACCGCGTAATTGACACCGACCCCCAAAACCAGCATCAGCGCCAGGATGTTGAACAGGGTCAAGGCTTGATGCAGATAACCGAAGGCGCCGAGCACGACCGCCACCGACAGCGCGGTCGGCAACATGACCCGCACGGCGCCTCGCAACCGATAGCGGCATGATAGCAAGCCGAGGATCAGCGCCGACACACCCAGCAACCAGAACGCGCCGCGAACCCGATAGGCGCCGAACAAGTCCGACACGCTACGCGCCTTATCGACGAAGACGATGCGCGCCTCCGCGCTACTCGCTTGCTCGGCCAACGCCCGCAACGCCGCCACCTTGCTGTCATCGACACCCTGCAGCGGCATCACGGCGGCCTGCACCGGCGGCGCGGCGGCGGTGCCCGACGTTCCCGCAGCGCCGTTCAACGTGCCCAGCCAGAGATGCGCATACGGCTGCGACCACGAGGCCGCGAGCCAATCCGCGACATGCACGGTGTCGCCCTCGTGTCGATGCGCGTCGAACCAACGGTCGATCACGTCGTCGCGTAACCCGGCATCGACGAGGATCCGGCGCAATGCCTCAGGGTCCGCGAACACGACGCGATTCACCAACGCCGCGTCGGCCTGCTGTCGCGCCGTCGACGGCACGAACGACGTCACGCTCTGCCAGGCCGGCAGCAGGGGCGATGCACGCAGGCGCGCATCGATCCGCGCCAGCCCCTGCAGCACGGCCTCGTCGTCGCGACCGCGGACCAAAAAGAATTGCGTGCTCTCGTCGCTGCCCAAGGCACGGCGGATGCGATTCTCCTGTGCCAACAGCGTCGGATCGCGCTTCACCAACAGATGGATGTCGTCGTCGCTGTGCAGCAGGCGCCATCCGGGCGCCGCCAGCAGCGCCACTATCACGGCGACGGGCCAGACCCGACGCGCCTGCAACAGACGATAGGCCAGGGCGAGTCCGCGACCGGCTCGCGCGAAGAAGACGGTACGCGACGCCGCCGTCCGCGCCTTCAGTCGAGGCAGCAAGGTCGGCAGCAGCGTCAGGACGCTGAGGAAGGCCGTCGCGATGCCGACGAATGCGAAGCAGGCAATCTGTCGCAACGCCGGAAACGGCACTGCCGCCAGCACCGCATAACCGAGCAAGCTGGTCGCCAGCGCCACCGTCAACGCTGGACGCACCACACGCGATGCCCTCCGCGCCGACGACGTCGCGCGGATCGCCACCCCCTGTTCGAGATAGGCGACAAAGTACTGGATCGCGTAATCGACCGCTTCCCCGATGAGGCTTGCACCAAACACCAGCGTCAGCAAATGGATCTGTCCGAATACGGCGAGCGTGATATCGAAGGCGAACAGCACGCCCAGCGCCGTCGACAGAAAGCCCAGCAGCAGCAGCCGTGCCGAGCGAAACACCCACACCATCAGGACCGCGATGCCGGCCAGCGAGGCCAGCCCGATCACATGCACTTCGTGTTGTGCCGAGGCCCGCGCCGACGCCGCGTAAAAGACCGCGCCGAATCGCGTCAGCGTCAGACCGGGTGCCGCCGTGTGTCGCATCGCGGCGTCGCCGGACCCGACCGCATCGAGCACCGCCTGCTGCGTCTGTGTCGCATAGGGCGATCCGGCCAGCGTCGCCAGCACGAGCACGCCGATCCGGTGGTGCCCGGTGCTGGCCCGCTGCCCATCGGCAGCGATATGCGCCACGAGATAGCCCTGATCGAACTGCAGCCGCGTCTGCGCAAGCGGCAGATCGGACAGCCAATGCGACAACCATCCGAATGGATCGTCGGCCAGCGATGCCTGGAGCGGGCCGCCGCCCGCCGCTGCATCGGGCGCATACAGCCGCGCGTCGAGCCATTGGCGAAGCGCCGCGTCCCGCGCGCTTGGCGCGGCCCCCACGAGCGCTTGCAAGGCGGCGCGATCGTCCGGCGTCAACAGGCCGAAGCGAAACGGCAAATAGGTCGAACCGATGCGCGACAGATCGAACGCCGGCAATTTGGCGATCACGCTGGTGAACAGCAGTGCGCGCGTATCGGCGCTAGCCTTCGCCAGGGTATCGGCGAACGTCTGCGCGGCGGCGCGCGCCTGCGCCGGGTCGTCGGCTTCGACGAGGAAGACGATCCGCTGGCCGACCGCATCGGTCAGCCGATCCACCGCCTGATCGGCAACCGGGTCGGCCGCACTGCGCGGCAGCAAGGCCAGCAGATCGGTCTGCAGCGGCGCCGGCTGCGGCACGCCCCACATGCGCCAGCCGGCAAAGCCCAGGGCGCAGGCGGCCAGGACGATCCACGCCAGCCATACCCGCCAGGGGCGTCCACCGCGGTCCTGGTGCTGGTCCGTGCCGGCGCCGGCCGCTTCGCGTTGCGTCATTTCGCGGACAACCAGGCACGCTCGCGTTCAGGCAAGGCGGGCAAGGCATGCGCGTCGTCGAAGGTCCATTGCAACGTATCGCCATTCGCCTGCACGATGTCGAGCGAGGTGACGAAGTCACTGCCCTCCAGATCGATCTGACGCACGGCCGTCGCAATTTGCGGCTGATTCGGTGTCAGCCGCAGTCGCCATCGTGCGACGGTACCTTGCGCACTGACATCGAACTGACTGTACAGCGCGGACAGATCGCCTCCGAGCATGGACCGCATCATCCCCGAAACCTGCGCGGCCGCGGCCGGCGGCGCCTTGGCAGGCATGCCGTTCGCGGGCGGCGACGCCGGCACGCTGTCGGACGCCCCCGCCTGCCCAACGCGCCCCGCGGTGACGACATTGCGCGTGTCGGCCCCGGCAGCCGGGGCGGCGTCGGCGACCTGACGCACGCCGTGATCGGTGATCGCATAAACGGCCTGAACCGGTCGACTCACGGTCCACACGACGCCGCTGTCACGCGCGAACAGCAAGGTCCCGGCGCTGATCAAGGGGCGCCGCAGCGCGGCACGCGTCTGCGTCTGCGTGTAGCGAGACTGTACGACCGGATGCCGGCCCAATTGCGCGGCGATACGTTGCACCAGCGCGGCGTCCCCCTGCTGTGCCGACGCCGGCGCCGCGCGCGGCGTGGACGCCGACGGCGCGGCGATGGCAGCGCTAGCGGCATACGGCTTCGATGTCCCCGCTGCTTGCGCCATCGCGGATACCGATACCGAGCAGGTCGCCACGAGGAGCGACACCGTCATGCCGATGCGTCGCATCGGCGCGGTCATGCGTGTCGGATGGCGCATCACGCGGCTCCCCGCACGCGCGCCAGCTTCTCGCCGACGATCGGCGGCGAGACGAATTGCAAGGACTGTGTTGCGGCCTCGACGGCGACCTGCACCGTCTGCCCTTTCGTCAGCCGTTTGCCGCTCGCCTCGTCGCGAATTTCATAGACGATTCGCAGGCGATTTTCGAACTCGAGCAAATCCGCCCGCACAACGATCCGTTGGCCATAGATGGCCGGTTTGACATAGCGCAGGCGCAGATCGACGACCGGCCAGAGATAGCCGGACGCCTGCATCTGCGGATAGTCGTAGTCGAACCGGCGCAGCAAGGCCGCGCGCGCCAGTTCCAGATACTTCACATAGTGACCATGCCAGCAGACGCACATGGCATCGACATCATGGAAGGGAACCTCGAGGGTCGTGCTGGCACTCAGCAGGACGCCTCCATCGGCTTTGTCATCGACGGCCATCGGAGGGAGTGTCTCCAAGTGATCGGGCGCCGGCCCAGAAATCGTAGAAATTGAACCACTGGTCGGGCGTGGCCCGGCAGTAGCTTGCCAGACGGTCCGCAAAGCGCCCCGCCCACTCGGCGATATGGGCCTGTCGGTCGCGACGCGGCAAGACGATGCGCTCGGCGAACGCTTCGAAGAACAGATGGTAACGCCCCTGCTGCTTGACGCTGAAAAACAGAAAGACCGGGCAGGACAGCGCGTGCGCGAGGACCCACGGCCCCTGTGCGAACGGCGCGGGCACCCCGAGGAACGGCACCTGTACGGTCCGGCCGCCCTCGCGCGCCGGCACGCGATCGCCGACGATCACCAGCCACTCGCCGGCATCGATGCGCTGCTGCATCATGATGGCCGTCTGCGGCCCGAAGTCGTCCACCTGCACCAGATGCGCGGCAAAATCGGGATGCGCTTTTTCCAGCATCGCGTTGAACCGCTTCGCGTGCTCGGTGTAGACGATGGCCGTGACGCGGACCGGTCGGCCGAGGCCTGCGGCGCGACCGCCATGCGCCCCCAGCGCGCGAGCCATCTCCAAATTGCCCAGGTGCGCACCGACGATCAAGGCACCGCGACCGCTGCGCACCAAGGCATCGAAGTCGGTCGTATCGCGGAACGTGATCTCGGCCCGCGGCATCCTCCCCGACCAGGCCAGCACCTTGTCGAGCCCGGACTCGGCGAATGCGAACATCTGCCGGTACGCACTGCGCCAACCGGGCGCCGGCGACGTGCCGCCACTATGGCGCGCCAGCCGCGTGAAGTAATCGAACGAGGCCCGACGTGCCGCGCCGCCGGTCAACAGAAAATACGCCACCACCGGATGCAACCACCATCGCGTCACGCGCGGACCCAGCACGCGCTGGCTCAATCCGAGCAAGGCCAGCCCAAGGCCGCTGCCACGCTCGCGCATGCGCCACCATCCGAGTTGCGTCTGGGGCTGTATCTGGGTCTGCGTTGTCGCATCCGACGACGATGCGACGTCGGCCGTACGTCGCGGCATCAGCTTGTGCGCGAGCAGCATCGGCAAACGCAACACCATGCCGCAGACCAGCCGCGTATGACTGCGGCTGATACGAACGTTGTCCCAGAGCATATCGAAGTGCGACAAACCCGCTTCCGCATAGACAACGCGCGTCGGTACGGTAACGAAGGCGAGTCGTCGCCAATAGAGGCGTACGAGAATCTCGATATCGAAGTCCATCCGCGTGGGCAATCGCACCGTATCGATCAAGGCGCAAGCCGCCGCGAGCGGATAAATCCGATAGCCGCACATCGCATCCCGGATCGTCAGCGACAAGGTCTCGATCCACACCCAGACATTGGTCAGCAGGCGACCGTACAGGCGCGCGCGCGGCACCGTTTCGTCGTAGATCGGACGACCGACGATCATCGCGGCCGGCGCCGCCCGCGCGGCCGTGACGAAGCGCGGCACGTCGCCCGCGTCGTGCTGCCCGTCGGCGTCGATTTGCAGCGCATGCGAATAGCCGGCATCGCGCGCCGCGCGTAATCCGGCCATGACCGCCGCGCCTTTTCCGCCGTTCTGCGGCAGATGCAGCAAGGTTAGCGGACGCGGTATCGACGATGACGCCGACTCAGAGGCCGACGCAGCGGGCGAGGCAGAGGCACGCCCATTCATCGCGGCGGCGAGCGCTTCCAATACCGCACGCGTGGCCGCATCGCTGCCGTCGTTGACGATCAGGATCGGCAATCCATGGACGGCCAGGCGACTGACCGTGTGGCCGATCTGATCCTTATGGTTATAGATCGGAATGACAATGCAGGGATTAAACGTGCTCATCAGCCTGCCGCCTCCGGCCGCGCCTGCGCCTGCGCCGACACGCCGGCATCACCGGTTACGATGCCGGCGTGCTCGGTCCGTTTTTCCATCCCATAGCACAGCAGCCCGGTGGCGCAGGACCGACCATTCGCTTCGTAGACGAACGCCACGCGATGTCGCGCGACATCGTCCGTCAAGGTCAGCGTCAACGTCGCGCCCGGCATGATCGGCGTCGTGAACTTCAATTGCTCGACGGACCGCATTCTCGCAAGCGCCACAACATGACGTTGCGCGAACTGCACGGCCCAATGCAGTTGCGCGACGCCGGGCAGAATCGGCTGCATCGGAAAATGTCCTTCGAATTGAATCAACGATGCCGCGATCCGCATCGTATAGCGCCATCGCCGCGGGGCATCCGGTCTATCGACAGCCACCGCGTGCGCGTAGGACAAGACCTCCGGCATCGCCGACGTGGTCGCGAACGCGGCCCGCAGTGCTATCGCCGGCAATTTGCCGCGCTGATCGAACGGGAGCGCCGCCACGAAACGCCAATAGTGCGGCACCGCCGCCGGATCGACGTGCGCGGCCAGAAACAGACGCAGTATGCGTATCACAGCCGCCCGCCCCTGCTCGAACAGCACGCCACTTCCCACCTCGCGCAAGACGATCAGGATGCCGATGCGTTCGCGCCGGTGCGGCGTATCGGCGGACGATCTCATCAATGTCACCGCCGCGGCTTGGTCGACCATCGGGTGCGACCCCAAGGCCATCTCGATTTCCGGCAAGGACACGCGTTTGCCCGATACCTTTGCGATACGATCGACGCGGCCGCCCAGCAGGAACGGGGTCGTGCCGGAAGCAACGCTCCCGCCGGCGGCATCGGCATCGACATCGGCATCGGCATCGCCGAAGGTGACGGCATCGGCCGTCACGTAGCCGTCGCGCGCGAGCGCGCTGTCATCGCCCGCGCGGAGGTGCGGCGATCGCACCGCCAGCGTGCCGTCCTCGGTGCGCCAGACGATCTGCCCGGGCAGCGGCAGCCATCGATCTCCGGACGCATCCGCGCGCTGCTGTCGCGTCGCGATCGCGCCGGTTTCGGTACTGCCATACACCTCGACAGGTGCCGCGCCGAATACCCTCAGATACGCATGCGCCGTCTCGCGCGACAAAGCCGCGCCGGCGGACAGGAAGGCATAGGCGTCGGCCCGTTCCAGCGGCGCGTCGAAACCCGACAGCCCCGGCCATCGCGCCAATTGCGGCGGCGTCGACACGATGACGCGCCGAACCGCTTTCGCGATCGACGCATCCGACGCATCCGATGCATCCGACGCATCCGCCCTGCCGTCGCGCAGGCGCGTTTGCACCGGCATGCCGGCATGACACCAATCGCCCGGTCCGGTGCAACGCATGCGATCGAAAACGCCCCCCGCGGCCAGCGGCCAGAGCAGGAAAAACGTCATCCCATAAATATGATGATGCGGGACGCTGGCTTGGAAAACTGCCTGATCGAATCGGTCGCCCCACTGCACCGCATAGCTTTGCACCTCGGCATCCAGCTGTGCGAGCGTCTTGTGCACCGGCTTGGGTGCGCCGGTACTGCCTGACGTGAACAACGTCAAACGGGCCTGCGGATCGATGAGGCAATTGGCGAAGACGGTGTCGCGATGCGGATCGCGCCGCGCGGTAAGCCCGGCGTACTTCTCGGCCGTCAACGTCAGATCGTACGCATCCGCCGCCGCGAGGGCATCCCAATAAGCCGGCGCATCGTGTGCGGGCAGCACCGGCATGCAGCCGGCCGCCAGCGTGCCGAACAAGGCGCACAAAAAATCGAAGGGATCGTCCAGATAGATCAGGACCCGCGCCGCCGCGGCACCGCTGACGCGTGCATCGTCGGTGCGATCGCACCGTGTCGGATGGCCCAGGATCCAATCGTGCACCTGCCGCCCCGCGATGGCGAAATCGCCCCGCGTCAACAGCGGCGCCCCGTGCCCACGCGCTCGGTCCAGACAAAGTGGCGTATCGGGCGCAAACGTCGGGTACGCCGACGGCGACGAGGCCGGAGGCATGCCCGCGTCGGGCCTCCAGCAATAGACGCGATGCAGCGGCTGCAAGCGGCTCATGCACGTGCTCCACCTTTTTCCGTCTGCCCCGACGCGCGGCGATCCTCGTTGTCCGCAGCGCTACGATGACGCGGCATCACGACGAAGCGTCGCCACAGCCATTCGCCGGACAGCAATGCGCCAATCAGCAGATAGGCGACGATGCCGTTGTACACGGCCCAGTCCGCGAGATTCCAGACCAATCCGGTGTAGCCGGAAAACAGCCCGTTTGCAATAAAGAAGCCACACCAGAGAACGGTGACGCGGCGCGTATAGGCCTGCGCGTCGGGACGCAGATCGGGTGTGCCGATCCGGGCGAAGCGCTCGATCATCGACGGGCCGCGATGCAGCGTGGCGCCGAAAGCCACCAGTAACCCCAGATTGACGAGCGCGGGATAGAGACGCAACAACGTCGCGTCGCCGGTCCACGCGATCGCGCTCGACATCCCGCTCAACATGAGGGCGACGATCCAGTCCAGCCGCGACATGCGCCGCAGCGCATTGCCGACGATGCCACCACCGAGCGCGCGTTGCAGCCATAACAGCACCAGCAGCAACAGGCCCATCAATCGTGGCGCATCCCAGTACCAACTACCGAGAATCAATACCGGATAGGCCAGCCGCACCGCGACACGCGCCACCGTCAGCATCATTGCTGGGCTGCAAGCAACGATTCCACCGCGCGCACGACATCGCCCACCGTCCGCACCGATTTGAATTCTTCGGGCTGCAAGCGTCGGCCCGTCATTTCCTGCAGCTTGATGGCGAGGTCCACCGCATCGATGCTGTCAAGGTCGAGGTCGGTGAACAAATGCGCGTCGATCGTCACACGGGACGGCGCAATATCGAAGTTCTCTTCGAAAATATCGCGAATGCGATCGAGGATTTCCTGCTCGGTCACGATGGTTCTCCGTTACCGCCTGCACGTGCCACATCGGCGCCCTTCGCGGTGCCGTCGGCCTGCGCGGCCGCGATCATCGCGGCAAGAGTCGAAATGGATCGGAAATGACGATGCGTGCTTTCATCGTTGGCGGCGATCGTCAGACCGTAATGCTTGCGCAGCACGATGCCGACCTCCAATGCGTCGATGGAATCCAAGCCGATGCCATCGGACTCGAACAACGGTGCGTCATCGTCGATGTCGGCCGGGCTCATATCCTCGAGATCCAACGCATCGATCAACAACTGTTTCAATTCAAATTTCAATGTATCCATGATCCTTCAAGCGCTGATACATCAGTGTCTCGACCGACGCGGTCAAGCGTCGTGCCGCCAGGGCCACCGAGGGGGGCCTGGTCGTGTCATCCCTCTGTGCCGCCATCTGCTGCTGCGGTGTCAATACGTCGAGCATTCGCACGTACAGCGTGAACGCTTTCGTCGGCACGTCATACCAGCGCATGCGTTTCGTGAATGCCGCTGGCGCACAGTGCAGCAACACCGGCTGAATCTCGGCGCCTGCATGCAGGGCCATATGCGCGAATCCCCGCGAAAAGGCATGCAGGCGATCCGGCCCCGGACTGCGCGTTCCCTCCGGAAACACGATGACCGTATAGCCCCGCGAAAGCTGCTTCGCACCGTCTCGAATCAAGGCCTCCGGATCGGCATTGCTGACGTAGGACGCGGCGCGGACGATGCCCCAAAAACACGGATTTCGCCAATGCGCGTTCTTCACTACGCAGCAGGCGCGCGGCGTCATCGACAGCAGCACCATCACATCGAGATAGGTGGGATGGTTCGCCACCACAATGCGCGGTCCAAGCCGTCGCAAACGTTCCGCGCCCTGCACATCCACATACATGACGCGCAGCCGTCCCAAGACGGCGACGAGATAGCGAAAAAAACAATGGATGCCGAATGTCACCGCCCGTTGCCGCGACGATCGATGCGGCCACAATAGCATCAACGGTAAAAAACACACGGAGAAAAACCCGCCGCTTATACCAAAAACGACAAAAGCGAGACCCGTCGCAAGCAGGCGCCACCACCGGTCCAATCGCCCTCCCGGCAAAGGCCGGTCGTCATGCATCGATCCCGCTCCAACACCACTGCCCCGACGCCCCTTGCCACACCGCCGCCGCGCCGCTTAGCGCCTGCAGGACGGCGGCGCTTTGCGTCGCGCACACCGTCGCGGCGGTATCGTCTCCCGCATCGTCGAAGCTGCCATCGCGCGCCGCGATCGGCGTGGCGACCGGGTCGGCCGCAGCAGGCCGCAAACGACAGCCGAGACGGGTCGTTGCGTCGCCCGAAATCAAGACGGCGACGGCGCCCCCCTCGATCTCATCCTGGATCTCACCGAATATCGGGTCGGCCGTTTCGTCGGCGTATACCACCAATACCGGCGCGCTCGGATCGCTGACGTACTGCGCATAGCCTTCGAGCAAGGCATACCCCAGCGTTTCAGGGCCGGCCGACAACGCGGTCGAGGCACTCCGATCCTGCCGCGCGATGCTGAACACGCCGGTCATCGCATTCATCACGGACAGGCTGAAAGCGGTGGGCGATACCGTCTCCCCGACGCTGATCGTGCGCAGAATATCGGTGCTGCGCCGCAGTTCACCATGACGTGACGCAAATACAACACGAACGCCTTTCGTTGCCCTTTCGGTCGCGACGGTCGCCGACGCAACACCCTCGCCCGCTGCGTTGGAGTGTTTCGATATCGGCGAATCTTTCAGGCACGTGGCCGCAGCCAGCAGTGCCATCCGCGACAGATTCGACAGACGCCGACGCAGCATCGGATCGACAAATTCGAGCCCCGTGGCTGCCTTCGTCGCAGCCGGAACGGCCGCCCAGCGCGCCACCGGCACGATCCAATGCAAATCGGTCATCTCGTCTTACGCCCGAAAAGGACAACCCTCTAGTAACACTGCCTGCTTGATCAGCGCACGTTTAGTGGCATCGGCACGGTCGCGGTTCCCCCGCACACTATCGCATGCGCGCAGGCGCGCAGATCAAAAGATAGTGCAGGAAAACCGGCGGGATTATACAGAATGTTACAAAACAATACAGCCACGCCTTGTGGCGTCGCCACCGTGCCCCTCAGCCCGTGATTGCGTGAATCACATCGTCTTGCAGGCCACGGATATGCTGCACCATCGCATGGCGCGCGCCGGCGGCATCGCGCGCACGTAATGCTGCCAGGATGGCGAGGTGCTCGATATGATTTTCCTGCTGTCGGTGCAGCGTGCTGCTGACGCGAAAAAGTCGCGCATTGAGCCGCATGTCCAGAATCATCTGTACGAGAACGGCGTTGCCGGACGCCTCGGCGAGGGTCCGATGCAACAGGTCGTCGACCTCCCGATGCGCGGCGGCCGCGTGCGGCAGATGCTCGATCGCGTGAACACGCGCTTCGAGGTCGTCCAGCGTCTCGATGCTCAGACGCTGGACGCTCCATTCGATCGCCTGCGCTTCCAACGTTTCCCGCACGCGCATGCTTTCGAAAAACGTCCGTGACGAGACGGTTCGTACCGAGAAACTGCGGGCGCCGGCACGAATCAGCAGGCCTTCACCGGTCAAGCGCAGCAAGGCTTCGCGGATCGGCGTACGCGACATCGCCAATCGATCCGCCACGCGCTGTTCGTTGAGCAGATCGCCCGATGCGAGCTGCCGATCGAGGATCATGTCGCGCAGTTGACGATAGGCGCGTTCGCTCAGGCTGATGCGCCCGATCGCGCCCAGCGGGCCGGCGGAGCTGTCGAGATCCTGATCCGCCGGCCCGTCCGCGACCTCGGGCGCGCCGCCGCCGGCACGCGTCATTTTGGGAATACGCGGCGTGCGTGACGCAGCACGCCGCGCCGTCCCGTCAGACGCGTCCTGCGCCTGCGCTGCTTGCCGCTTCACCATTGTCGCCCCTTCCCGTCCACCCATCGCCGCCCGCTATTGTCATTGCTCGTTTGCCGCCATCTGCATGCCGACATTGTGCCGCAGATGCGTGGGTTCGCGATCGGTGGTGTGCTCGATGGTGCGCCCATCGAGGGAAAAGCGCAGGCCGCGCCGCGCGTCAGGGCTGCGCGATGGCGATCGGCGTCGTGAACGGCTGCATGCCGTAGCGTGCGAACAACTTCGCATAGCTGCCGTCCTGCTGCATCTCGTCCAATACCTTCGTGATGGCGGCGGCCAAGGCGGCCTGCTTGGCGGCGAGCGCCACCGGGGTCGGCGCAATGCCACTGAGGGCACGCGTGAAGCCGTCCTTCTGCTGATAGCCGCCGGCCACCGCGTCGATCGACACCACGGCATCCACCTGCTTCGCCGCCAGCGCCTGATAGGCGACGCCGTAGGAGTCGAAGGTCCGCAGCGTGAACGGCGTCAAGCCGCGACCCTGCATATCCTTGATCATCTGACGTGCCTGCGCCTCCTCGAACCCGCCGATTTCCACACCGACGGTCTTACCCGACAGATCGTCGAGCTTGGCGATCTTCAACGGATTGCCCTTGGACGTGGACAGGCTGATCGCCTGGTTTTCGTAAGGGATCATCTGCATCATCTTCTTACGCGCGTCGGTGACGAAAATGCCGGTGTTGATGACATCCCAGCGCCCCGACTGCAAACCCGGCACCATCGCGTCGAAATCGATCTTCACGTATTCCGGCTTCAGGCACAGACGTTTGGCGATCTCCGCGCCCAGTTCGATGCGCATCCCCTTCAGCGCTCCCTGACCGTCCACATACTGCAGCGGCGGCAGCGTCGGATTGGTCGCCATGACCAAGATGCCCGGCTTGATCAATGCGTCGGTCGGCACCGATACACACGCTGCCTGAGCCTGCGTTGCCACGCCGATCATGCCGATCGCCGCGACGAGGCCACCCTTGACCACCCAACGCGATACGCGCAATACCTGGCCTGCCACTTCACCCCGTGCCCGCTGCTGCATCACATGCTCCTTATGAAGAGGATTCCTTACGATATTTAAAACCGCGCCATCGCATGCGCACGGCGTTACTCCACTTCTGTTTCAGCCGGCGTATCAGGCCCTTTCATCGCCGGCGTACCGCCCGATGAAGGTCCACTTATCGCCCGTTCAGCACCGGCCGGTCATGCGTTTTTTCGCTTATCGCAGCGTGCCGATCACGCCCAACGCATCGAGATCGGCGCGCAATGCGACGCGATCCGCTTCCGGCAACGGCAGCCGCGGCGCGCGCGGAATACCGCAAGGCAAGCCCATCATATCCAGCCCCGCCTTCGAGGCCGCCACATAGCGATGTCCCCCGACCCACCGCACGATCAGCAGCATCTTGCGGTAGATCGCCAACCCGGCATCGATATCCTTGTCGATGGCGGTGCGCTCGAATAATTCCGCGGACATCTTCGGCAACAGGTTCGAACAGACCGCCACCCACCCGCGCGCGCCGACGCACATCGATTCGTATCCAAGAATCCCGGCGAACACCGTCATCCGATCCCCGCAGGCCTCGACGATGTCGCGCACCCGGGTCACTTCCAACGTCGATTCCTTGATATAGCAAACGTTATCGATGCGCGACAGTCGCGACACCAGATCCGGCTTCATATCGACATTGGCCGTGGCGGGATTGTTGTAGATCATGATCGGCAAATCGATCGCCTCGCCGATCGCGCGATAGTGCGCGAACAGCTCGTCCTCGGTCGGCGTGCTGTAAAACGGCGGGATGACCATGACGCCGTCGGCACCGAGTTCCTGCGCCTCCTTGGAGCGTGCCACCGCGTCATCGGTCCACTCCATGCCGGTGCCGAGCAGGACCGGGACCCGCCCGGCAGCGGCATCGATCACCGTCTGGGCGACCAGAATGCGCTCATCGTCCTTCAAGGACAGGAATTCGCCGGTGCTGCCTAGCGGAATCAGCCCATGGATGCCTTCCTCGATCTGCCAGTTCACCAGCTTGCGCAATGCGGCGACATCGACCTGACGGCCGTCTTCGGTGAAAGGGGTGATCAGGACCGTATAGGTGCCTTGAAACGCGGTATGGGCCATGGTGCGAACGCTCTCTACAAATGCATATGATATGCATATCATTTGTATACAAATATCGCGCGTCAAGTGGAGATTATGCTCCGCATGCAGATCCGCGCGTCACACCGTCAGCGTGACCCGTTCCGGACCGAGTTTTTCGGCATAGCTGCGCACCGATTCGCGCGCGATCTCGACCAACCGCTCGGTCCAGTCCGTGCCGGAACGCCAGGCGATGACAAAGGGCAGCGACGGCGGCGCGGTCAGCCCATCCAGGATGCGCAGCTCGCCGCTTTCCAAGCGGCTCTGCACGAGTACCGGCGGCATTGCGGCGACGCCAAAACCCGCCTGCGTCAGCTGAATCATCGCGGCAACGGAATTGACGCAACTGACGCGCGACTCGCTGATGCCGTACGACTGCATCAGTCGCAGCAGATCCTGATGCGGGCGAGAGTGACGGGAATACGTGATAAGCCGCTCGCGGCCCAATATCCGCAGACCGGCCGTCGGATCGGGCGGCACCGTCGGTGCACGCTTGCGCGCACGCGGCGGCGCGCCGGTATCGGCGGCGTCGGCGGTATCCGCCGTCTCCGAACTATCGGCCGACGCATCGGCGCTCGTCCCGCGCGACCACGCGGCGACATCGGACACGACGGGACTATGCGAGGCGGCGATCCAGCTGACCGGCAGTTGCAGCAGCTCCATGCTGCGGATCGTCTCGTCGCGCAACATATCGGTCTGGATGACGATGTCGAGCATGCCGCGGCGCAATTGCTCGTTTAGCGTCAAGGCGGTATCCGATGTCACCTCGATATCGAGATTCGGATAATGCGCCATGACGTCCGCGACGAAATCGACGAACCAGGAATGCACGGCGCTGTCCATCGCCCCCACGCGGATGGTACCGAAAGCCCACTTTTCGTCGTGCAGGGAGGCGCGCAGTCGCGTCATCGATTCGGCGACCTGCTCAGCATGCAGCAGCACGCGCTCGCCGGCACGCGTCAGCTTGACGCCTTTCGGATCACGGGTAAAAAGTTTATTGCCCAATTCCTGTTCGAGCACCGAGATCCGGCTCGAAATAGCGGCTTGCGTCGAATGGAGCTTATCGGCCGCCAGACTGAAGCTGCGCAGTTTCGCAACCCAGATGAAGGTTTCCAGGAATTTGAGATTCACAGTGTTCCGAGATCGATGCGCAGCGCGTTGGCGCGGACAGGACAGGCGGCATCCCTGGCGTCGCGCGCATCCGCGTGCCCCGCTACGCCGCGCCGCCCGGGTTGGCGGCGTGCATCGTAGTCGTGGCTAACGTCATTATAAGATGACCGATTCGATGGATCGCCGATATCGGCGCATGTTGGCACATCTGCTCACGACGGGCGTCAGCCGGCCGCGATCACCACCTGACACTCACGCGGGTGTCGCATGGCAAAGGTATCGATTCGCGAGGCACGCACGTCCAGGATCAGGCGATCCAGCGCTTCGAGGTCGGCATTTGCCGAGCCGTTCCGCATGGGATTGGTGTCATCGAATGCCTTGCGACGAATTTCGATCAGCCACGCAATGACCGCCTTGCGCGACATGAAAAGTTTTTCCATCTATTTTTGCGGGCCTACCGCCCTATTTCCCGACAGGCGCCACATAGCCGCCACGGCAACATGTTAGCGCAGATGGGCTGCCCATGCGCGCCAAGCGGGCTTCTCCTCAGCTGCGGCGTCCAGACCGACGTCGCGCCATCCGATAACCGAGCGTCAGGAGCACCAGCCAGAGCGGGATCAGCCACACCGACAGCCGCGTCTGGGCGTCGCGCCAGAGCACGACGAGCACCAGGACCATAAATGCGAGGCAGACGAGATTCGTGATCGGATAACCGAGGCTACGGAACGCCGTCTGCTCGCCGCGCGCCGCCTTGGCCCGTCGGAAACGCCAGTGCGTGACGCTGATCATGGCCCAGTTGATCATCAAGGCCGATACCACCAGCGCCATCAGCAGGGACAACGCCTCGCCCGGCATCACGTAGTTCAACACCACACAGATAGCCGTCGCGCCGGCGGATACGCCCAAGGCGGCCAAGGGAATGCCGCGTCGATCGACCTTGCCTAGCCAAGCCGGCGCGCGGCCCTGCCCGGCCATTCCATGCAGCATCCGGCTATTTGCATAAACGCAACTGTTGTACACCGACAGCGCAGCGGTCAACACGACGAGATTCAGCACATCGGCCAGATAGCGGTTGCCCAGCGCACTGAAAATCATGACGAAGGGACTGGCGCCAGCACTGACCTGACGCCAGGGATACAGCGACAGCAGGATGCCGAGTGCGCCGACATAAAACAGCAGGATGCGGTAGATCACCTGATTCGTCGCTTTTGGAATACTGCGACCCGGATCCTCCGCTTCGGCCGCGGTGATGCCGACCAATTCCAGGCCACCGAAGGAAAAGATGATGATGGCCAGCGCCGCGACCAGTCCACCGACGCCGTGCGGGAAGAAACCGCCGTCACGCCAGAGATTCGCGACGTCGGCCTGCGGGCCGCCCTGCCCGCTGACGAGCAGCCAGCCGCCAAAAGCGATCATCGCCACGATCACGGTCACCTTGATCAAGGCGAACCAGAACTCCACCTCACCGAAGGCTTTCACCTGCAACAGGTTCAGCCCGTTGATCAGGAAAAAGCAGATGGCCGCCGCCACCCAGGTGGGCAATTGCGGCCACCAAAAGTGCAGATAGACCCCGACGGCGCTCAATTCGGCCATGCTGACCAGCACGTACAAGGTCCAGTAATTCCAGCCGGCGATCGTACCGGCCAGATTGCCGCAGTATTTCCCGGCAAAGTAACTGAATGAGCCCGACACCGGTTCGTCGACGACCATTTCCGCCAACTGCCGCATGATGAAAAAAGAGATCAATCCGGCAATCGCATAGCCCAGCAACACCGACGGTCCGGCCAGCGCGATCGACTGCGCGATGCCGAGGAACAGGCCCGTTCCGACGGCCCCGCCCAAAGCGATCAATTGGATATGTCGGTTCTTCAGGCCCCGATGCAGTCCGGGCGTCGGGGCCGGCGTCGGTATCGATGCCGCCCCGGGATCCATCGGCCCCGCATCGCCCTGCGTGCCGTCGCGTAAAGGCGTGCCAACCCGATCATCGGCTCGCGCCGTCCCCGCCTTGTTCCCTGCGTGCTGCCCATTCGTCATCATGCGCTACCTTGCCAGCGCACCCACGCCCTTACCGCAACGTGAAACCGGTGCGCAAAATCCCGCTATTGTCCCGCAGCGGGGGCGCAAGAGAACGATTAAATACTCAGATTAAGCTGAGTCCGCGCCAGGGGCGGCGCGGTACTGTCCGATTTCGCCGCTCAATAGCCGCGCGCGCGGTCGAAGCGATGGACGATCGCCGCGCCGGCCTGGTGGGCGCGGATGTTCAGCGCCGCTTGCCGCGCCTTCTCCTTGCGCGACGCATCGGAGGCGACATGCGGCGTGACGATGACGTGCGGGTGACGCCACAGCGGGTCGTCCTGCGGCAGCGGTTCGACCTTGAACACGTCGAGGATCGCCGCGCCCACCTGCCCGCTGTCGAGCGCCGCCAGCAGGGCCGCGGTATCGAGTTGCGCGCCCCGGCCGGCATTGATCACGCTCGCGCCGCGCGGCAGTTTCGCGAACAGCGCCGCGCCGAAGAGGTCCTTCGTCTGCGCCGTATCGGGCAACAGATTGACGACGATACGCGCCTGCGCCAGCACGCGGTCCAGGCCGGCTTCGCCGCTGTGGCACGCCACCCCGGGCAAAGACTTTTGCGTGCGCGACCATCCCAGAACGGGGAAACCATTGGCGGCGAGACGGGCGGCGGCGACACTGCCCAGCTCGCCCAGTCCGAGGATCGCCACCGGCGTCTCTTTGGCGACGCCACCCAGGCGCGCCTCGTCCCAGCGGCCCTCGCGCTGCGCGGACACCAACTGCGGCATCTCGCGCAGCAAAGCATAGCTGGCCATCGTGACGAAGTCCGCCATCCGCGTCGACGTTTCCTCGGTCACCATCCGAATGATGTCGAGGTGCGTCGGCAGCGCCGTATCGGCAAGGATGTGATCGACGCCCGCGGCCGTGCTCAGCACCAATTCCAGATTCGGAAACTGCGCGATGCGGCCCTGCGTCGGCTCCCACACGAGCACATAGCGCACCGACAGCGGATCGACGTCGGCATCGTCCCAGCCTTTCACCGTCACGTCCGGCAAGACTTCCCCAAACAGCGCCTGCCACTCTGGCAACGCCGCCGGTCCACCCGATTTCACCAGCAACACCATCGTCCTCTTTCTCCTTTGTCCATGGGGCGCGTCGAACGTCGCGCGAAGCGTCGGCACAACGCGTCGCCCGCGATAACGGGCACGCTTTCAGTGTAGCCGCGCCAATTTCCGCAGACAAACGATCGCTGTTTGGAGACCGATCCTCGCTGCGCTCCCTGTGCCGCATGGCGGTTATACCGTATGCTTTCACACGTTTGCCCGTCCTTAGGAGCATTTGGCATGTCGTCGATCTTTGCTATTCCCCGTCCGGCGCGCGCCGGCACGTCTCCCGCCCAGCGGCACGCACCGGACGGTTCGGTCGCCCAGTCGCGCCGCTCGCTGGCCTGGCTCGTCACCTCCGCCGTTGCCGTGATCGGTCTGTCCGCGGCCATGATATCGGCGGAGGCCCAGACGCACACGGCCGGCGCCAGCACGACGTCGGCCGCGACCGGTGCCGCCATGCCAGCCATGACGCCGGTGGGGAACTGGAAGACCATTGATGACACAACGCACGAACCACGCGCATTGATCCGTATTTACACGGATGCCGATGGAACCCTGTCGGGCGAGATCATGAAAGTCTTGGATAAGGACGCCAATCCGGACAAGCGGTGCGACAAGTGCACCGGCGATCGCAAGGATCATCCGATTCAGGGCCTGCGCATCATCGAGAAGATGCACGCCGATGGCGAAACCTGGGATCAGGGTACGATCCTGGATCCGGAAAACGGCAAGGTGTACCGCGCCAAGATGACGCTGGCCGAGGGCGGCAAGAAATTGGTCGTCCGGGGTTATATCGGCATATCGCTGATCGGCCGTTCCCAAACGTGGATTCGGGACGACGCGGTCGCCCATTGAGTTGCCAAAGGTGCGGCGGCGCCCCGCTGCCGCACCGAGCCCTGCTTGGCCTTTCAGGCGGCCAACGCCTTTGAAGCACGACGGGCACCCGCCGCCTGCACCACCGGTTTCGCCGACTTCGACGACGGCACCGGGCGCGCGCCGGCCCCTTTCAGCGATCGCGCCGTATCGGCCGTTGCACGCACCGCCATCGGTGCCTTCAGCGGCACAGCCCCTCTTCCCACGACGCGCTTCGTACCGCCTGCCGCACTCGCCACGATAGGCGACGCCGACGGCGTGCTGCGTTTGTCGGCGCTCGGCTTGACTGCGCGTTTCATACTTGCCGTATCGGCTTTCGCGACCACCTTGGACGGTTGCTTGGTCAACGCTGCCTGCCGCAGCGATACGCCCGGTATCGCTTCCTTCGGCGTCTTAGGCGCTTGCAGGACCTTCGCGCGTTTTGTCACCTTCGTCGCGCCGACCGCCTTGGTCGATGCGCGCGGCTTCTCCGACGCCGACGCCGACACCGGCGCCGGCGCCGGCACGTGGGCCAATTTCGTCGCACCTGGCGTCTTTTTCAAGCGTCCCTTCGACGCCCCTTTGAGCGGGCTCTTCACCGGACTTTTTAAAGGGCGCTTCACGGCGCGGTCGACGCCGCCGCGCGTCTCGCGCAACGCAATACGGACGCGCGCCGCCACCAGTGCCAGAAAGGAGGGTGCGTCATTGCCGAACAATACCGTCGATACCTTGTGCATCACGCCGGCGTCATACCACGCCTTGAAGCAACGATGACACGTTTGATACGACGGATATTTACGCGGCAGCATCTGCCAGGAGACGCCGGTGAACATCACGAACAGCGTCGCATTCATGCAGGCACGCCGATTCTTCATCGGCCGCCCCCGCGGATCACGGTTCGATTGCGGCCGGCATTCTGGCAGCAACGGTTCGACACTACCCCATTCCTGATCGGTTATTTCGCGAAACGCTTTCATCCCTGTCTCCTAAATACACATGCACAGTCGGCACGTATCGGCGCTGACGACGGGGTAACGGCCTGTAAAGGTCCATCACGCCGTGCAGCTCGGAGAACATTATCGGGACACCGAATTTTTTTAAATAGGATGCGTCGGAAAATGCCGATGGGGCGACAATGCTTCGCATAGTTCGGCAAAAAACCGGATTTATGCGCCTACCGAACGTTGGCAGGCGCCTTAAATAGGACGGTCGGAGCAGACAAAATGAGGAAGCTGCCGTACCGATGGTGGCACCATGCCAATCAGGTCAGTGACGTATCGACGATGCGGCGTTCCGACTGCAGATATTCTTCCGACTGCATCTCGGTTATGCGCGACACCGTTCGCGAAAATTCGTTCGCCATCGGGCCATCCGGATACAGATCCTCGGCCGGCACCGCGGCGGACATGATCAATTTGACGCGATGATCGTACAGCACGTCGATCAGCCAGGTGAAGCGGCGCGCCTCGGAGGCCATCCGCGGCGGCATTTGCGGGACGTCCGACAGAAAGATCGTATGAAATCGCGTGGCGAGTTCCAGATAGTCGTTCTGCGAGCGGGGCCCCCCACACAGCGTTGCAAAGTTGAACCAGACCACGGCACCGGCGTGACGAAGCGCCTTCAACTCGCGCTTTTCGATATGCAACAACGGGCTCTCGTCCGGCATGCCGGCCAATTTCTGGAACGCGTCGCGCATGGCATGATCGGCCGCCGCGTCGGCCGGCACGTGATACGCCTGCACCTGCGATAAAGTGCGGCGACGATAATCGATGCCTGCATCGACATTGATCACATCGAGCTTTTCCTTGATCAAGGCGATCGCCGGCAGCAGACGGTCGCGATGCAGCCCATCGGGATAGAGCGCATCCGGCGGATAGTTCGACGTCATCACGAACTGCACGCCATGCTTGAACAAGGGATCAAGCAGGCGGTGCAGCATCATCGCATCGGCGACATCGGAGACATGAAACTCGTCGAAGCAGATCAAGCGGAAACGTTTGGCGATACGACGCGCCAGTTCGTCCAGCGGATCGGCCTGTCCCTTCAACGTTTCAAGCTCGCGATGCACTTCGCGCATGAACTCGTGAAAGTGGAGACGCGTCTTGCGCGTCAGCGGCACGACGGAAAAAAAGCTGTCCATCAGAAAGCTCTTGCCGCGTCCGACGCCGCCCCACATATACACCCCCTTCGGGATGGCCGGGCGGTTCACCAGGCGCTTGAACGCATTCGCGCGTTGCGCCTTGTATGCGGCCCAGTCGTCGTAGCAACGCTGCAGTCGGGCGACCGCCGCGAGTTGCGCCGCGTCGGACGTATAGCCGCGTTCCTGCAGTACGTGTTCGTAGTATTCGGTGACGTTCATCGGCCCCAGACTCGTCTTGTCCTGCTCGTTTGCATCGGATTGCAGCGTCGATGACGGAGTGAAATGCAGCCCGGATTGTAGTCCAGACGGAAAAAAAGGCGGTCGGGAATCTCGCCCGACCGCCTTCCTGCTACCCGGCCGGCCCGCTTCATGGCCGCGGGCAAGTCTCTTACATATTCAACGCGCGCTTGTCGACGGCCAGCGCCGCCTCACGCATCACTTCGGACAGCGACGGGTGCGGATGGCAGATACGACCGATATCTTCAGCAGCTGCCTTGAATTCCATCGCCACGACCGCCTCGGCGATCAGATCCGAGGCGTTCGGGCCGACGATATGCACGCCCAGGATTTCGTCGGTCTTCGCATCGGCGATGACCTTGACGAAGCCGTCGGACTGCCCGATTCCCAGCGCACGGCCGTTGGCCATGAAGGGGAACTGCCCTGCCTTGACGTCGCGGCCTTCGCTCTTCAACTGCTTCTCGGTCTTGCCGACCCAAGCGATTTCCGGCGACGTGTAGATCACCCACGGAATGCAGTTGTAGTCGATATGCGGCTTCTGGCCGTCGATGATCTCGGCGACCGCGACGCCTTCGTCCTCGGCCTTGTGCGCGAGCATCGGCCCACGCACCACGTCGCCGATCGCATAGACGTTCGGCGCGGAAGTGGCGCAATGCGCATCCACCGGAATGAAACCGCGCTCATCCGCCTTCAGGCCAATCGCTTCCAGACCCAGGTTATCGGTATTCGGCACGCGGCCTACCGAGACGATCAAGCGGTCCGCTTCCAGCGTCTGTTCCTTGCCTTCGCTGTCCGTGTAGGCAATCGACACCGATGCGTCGCCGGCCTTGACTTCGCCGATCTTCACACCGAGATGGATCTTCAGGCCTTGCTTCGTCAGTTGCTTGCTCGCTTCCTTGGCCAGCGAATCGTCCGCCGCGCCCAGGAAGGCCGGCAACGCTTCCAGGATCGTCACATCGGCGCCCAGACGACGCCAGACCGAACCCAGCTCCAGACCGATGACGCCGGCGCCGATCACGGCCAGCTTCTTCGGCACGCTGTCGAACGCGAGCGCGCCTTCGTTGTCAGAGACGATCTTGTTGTCGACCGGGAGCGTCGGCAGATGGCGCGCCTTCGAACCGGTGGCGATGATCACGTACTTCGCCGAGACCGACTCGTTGCTGTCGCCGCTGACTTGAATTTGATAGCCCGCATCGGTCTTGCCGGTGAACGTGCCATGCCCCTTCAGCCAAGTGATCTTGTTCTTGCGAAACAGGAACTCGATACCCTTGGTCATCTTCTCGACGATGCCATCCTTACGCCCATGCAGCGTCGCCAGATCGAGCGACACGCCGGACACATTGATGCCATGCTCGCCCAGATGGTGCGATGCCTTCTCGAATTCTTCCGACGAGGCCAGCAGCGCCTTCGACGGAATGCAGCCGACGTTCAGGCAGGTACCGCCCAACTTCAGCTCGCCCTTGGGATTCTTCCACTTTTCAATACAGGCGACCTTCTTGCCAAGCTGCGCCGCACGGATCGCGGCGATGTAACCGCCGGGGCCGCCGCCGATGACGACGACGTCAAATTCCTGGGACATAACGCTCCTCTATGTGTTCTTCCTTGGAGCCGGCACGGCAGGTCCGCGCGGCGCGCGGGCCTGGCATCCGCTGCCGGGCAAAATCGCTGTCGCCACGATGCGCGCGGCACCTACCCGCTGACGAGTAGAGACCGGGACGCTGCACCGTGTGCGCGCAGACGGATCAGATGTCGAGCAGCAGGCGCGCCGGATCTTCCAGCGCATCCTTCATCGCCACCAACGACAGCACCGCTTCGCGGCCGTCGATGATGCGGTGATCGTAGGACAGCGCGAGGTAGTTCATCGGACGGATGACGATCTGGCCGTTTTCGACGACGGCACGATCCTTCGTCGCGTGCACGCCGAGGATGGCCGATTGCGGCGGGTTGATGATCGGCGTCGACAGCATCGAGCCGAACACACCGCCGTTCGAGATCGAGAACGTACCGCCGGTCATGTCTTCGATCGACAACTTGCCTTCCTTGGCCTTCTGACCAAATTCGGCGATCTTCTTCTCGATGTCCGCCACGCTCAGCTGATCGGCATTGCGCAGGATCGGCACCACCAGACCACGCGGCGAACCCACCGCGATCCCGATGTCGAAATACCCGTGATAGACGATGTCGTTGCCATCGATCGAGGCATTGACCAGCGGGTACTTCTTCAGCGCGTGCACTGCCGCCTTGACGAAGAAGGACATGAAGCCCAGCTTCACGCCGTGTTCCTTCTCGAAGTGATCCTTGTACTTGCTCCGCAGATCGATCACGGGCTTCATGTTCACTTCGTTGAACGTCGTCAGGATCGCATTGGTCTGTTGCGATTGCAGCAGACGCTCGGCGATACGCGCACGCAGACGCGACATCGGCACACGTTGCTCGGTGCGACCGTCCAGCGCTTCGCTGACGCCGGCCGGTGCCTTCGGCTGCGCCAACGGTGCGGGTGCGGCCTTCGGCGCGGCACCGGCTTGGGCGGACAGCGCGTCGCCCTTCGTCACGCGGCCGTCACGGCCGGTGCCGGAGACCGACGACTCCGGAACGCCCTTCTCGGCGAGGATCTTTGCTGCAGCCGGCGAGGCCGGGCCCGACGACGAGGCCGGTGCGGCTTCCGGCTGTGCCGCCGGCGACGGTGCCGGCGTGGCGGCGGGCTTCGCTTCCGGTGCGGCTGCGGCGGCTGCCGGTGCTGCGGCGCCTGCCTTGCCTTCCGTGTCGATCTTCGCCAGGACTTGCTCGGACTTCACCGTTTCGCCGTCGCCGATCAGGACTTCCGACAATACGCCCGATGCCGGTGCCGGCACTTCCAGGACAACCTTGTCCGTTTCAATCTCGATCAGGATTTCATCGGCCGTGACGGCGTCACCGGCCTTCTTCTTCCACGTGATCAACGTTCCTTCGTCGACCGATTCCGAAAACTGGGGAACTAAGACATCTTTGAGAGCCATAACGCTTCCTGGACAATACAGTAAATGGATGGACGGGGGACGTGCGGGGCCGCGCAGGCGCATATCGAAACGCAAGACGCGCACGGCACGGCGCGCGGACCGCCTCGCCCTCCGATGTCGCCGCCAACCCCATGCTGGCAAGCTTTCGTGACACCGGTGTGCGAGGCGCAGTTCGCGCCGCTATTGCTTTACTTGGTCATTGCGCCTTTGAGGCGGCCGAACGCGCCCTCGACCAGCGCCTTCTGCTGCTCGTAGTGCTTTGCGTAATAGCCGACGGCCGGCGATGCCGATGCCGGACGGCCGCTGTATGCCAGCTTCTGCCCTTCCTTCAGCGCCTCGAACAGGTGATGTTCGACGTAGAACCACGGACCCTGGTTTTGCGGCTCGTCCTGCACCCAGACGATCTCGGCCAGATTGTCGTACTTCTTGCACTCGGTATCGAAGGCCTTGTGGGCAAACGGATAGAGCTGTTCGATGCGGACGATGGCGACCTGCGCATTCGTCTCGCGGCGATGTGCGACCAGATCGTAATAGACACGACCCGAGCAGACGATCATCCGCTTGACCTTGCTGGCTTCCAAAGGCTTGTTGTCGGTCACATCGCTGCGATCGCCGATCACCGGCAGGAAGGTGCCCGATGCCAATTCGTCCAAGGTGCTGATCGCTTCCTTGTGACGCAGCAGGGACTTCGGTGTGAAGACGATCAGCGGCTTGCGGAACTGACGGATCATCTGACGACGCAGCACGTGGAAAATCTGTGCCGGCGTGGTCGGCTGAACCACTTGCATGTTCGAATCGCCGCAGAGCTGCAGGAAGCGCTCCATCCGTGCGGACGAGTGTTCCGGACCCTGCCCTTCATAACCGTGCGGCAACAACATCGTCAGGCCCGACACGCGGCCCCACTTCACTTCGCCGCTCGAGATGAACTGATCGATGACGACCTGGGCACCGTTGACGAAGTCGCCGAACTGCGCTTCCCAGGCCACGAGCGTATTCGGTTCGGCCGTCGAGTAGCCGTATTCGAAGCCCAGCACCGCCTCTTCAGACAGCACCGAGTCGATCACCGTGAAATTGGCTTGATTCGGCGACACATTCTGCAGCGGGATGTACGTACCGTCGTTCCAACGCTCACGGTTCTGATCGTGCAGCACGGAGTGGCGATGCGAGAACGTGCCGCGGCCACTGTCCTGTCCGGTCAGACGCACCGCGAAGCCGGCAGCGACCAACGAGGCGTAGGCCAGATGCTCGCCCATGCCCCAGTCCAGCGGCTTCGTTCCTTCGGCCATTTCGCGGCGATCGCTGATGACGCGATTGACCAGCGGGTGAACCTTGAAGTTTTCCGGATAGGTCGTGATGGCACTGCCCAGACGCTTCAATTCAGCCAGCGGCACTTGCGTATCGGCGGCGTCGGTCCACTTCTTATTCAGGAACGGCGCCCAGTCTTGCGCGTACTTGCTCTTGTAGTTCGACAGCACCGGATCGACGGTGTGATGCCCTTCGTCCATCGCGGTACGGAATGCCTTGACCAGCTCGTCCGGACCTTCGGTCGGCAATACCTGCTGCGCAACCAGCTTTTCGGCGTACAGCGCACGCGTACCCGGATGCTGTGCGATCTTCTTGTACATCAACGGCTGCGTCACCGCCGGCGTGTCCTGCTCGTTGTGGCCGAGCTTCCGGAAACACACGATATCGATGACGATGTCTTGATGGAAGGTCGCCCGATAATCGATGGCCAGCTCGACGGCGAACACGACCGCTTCCGGGTCGTCGCCGTTCACGTGCAAGACCGGTGCTTCGATCATCTTGACCACATCGGTACAGTACAGCGTCGAGCGCGAGTCGCGCGGATCCGACGTCGTGAAACCGATCTGGTTATTGATGACGATGTGCACGGTGCCGTGTGTGCCGTAACCGCGCGTTTGCGCCAGGTTCAGCGTTTCCATCACGACGCCCTGACCTGCGAAGGCCGCGTCGCCGTGGACTTGCACCGGCAGCACTTCGCGGCCTTCCAGATCGCCGCGGCGATCGAGACGCGCCTTCGCCGAGCCTTCGACCACCGGGTTGACGATTTCCAAGTGCGACGGGTTGAACGCCAGCGACAAGTGGATCGGACCCGATTCGGTGGCGACATCGCTCGAGAAGCCCTTGTGATACTTGACGTCACCGGCCGGCAGATCGTCGACATGCTTGCCTTCGAATTCGGCAAACAGATTCGCCGGCATCTTGCCCAGCGTGTTGACGAGCACGTTCAGGCGGCCACGGTGGGCCATGCCGATCACGACTTCCTGCACGCCGACCGACGCGGCGCGCTGCACCAGCGCGTCCATCGCGACGATGAAGCTTTCCCCGCCTTCCAGCGAGAAGCGCTTCTGACCGACGTACTTCGTATGGAGGTAACGTTCCAGACCTTCCGACGCCGTCAGACGCTCGAGGATACGGGTCTTCTTCTTCGCATCGAACTTCGGCGTCGAGCGCGTGCCTTCCAGATTTTTCTGGAACCAACGCTTTTGCTCGGGATCGCTGATGTACATGTACTCGACACCGATGGTGCCGCAGTACGTGTCACGGAGGTCCTGGAGGATTTGACGCAGCGTGGCGGTGTCATAACCGAAGTACAGGCTGTTCGCGCTGAACTTCTGATCCATGTCCGCTTCGGTGAAATCGTAGAAACCGGGTTCCAGTTCCTTGATCGCAACACGTTCCTGGCGCTTCAACGGATCCAGATTGGCCCAACGGGCACCGAGGAAACGGTATGCACCAATCAACGCTTGCACGAAAACTTGTTTGCCGGCCGTCGCCAAGCCGCTTTCGCCGGTGCGCGGCGTGAAGCCGTTGCCGCGAGCGCGCTGCTCGAACGATTCGACGATGGGGCGGTGGGCGACGTCGTTGGTGGCGCTGCCATCGGCCGCTGGGACGTGCTGCAGCGCGTCGAAGTAGTCGCGCCACGTATCCGGGACGGATGCCGGATTGTCGAGATACAGCTCGTACATTTCTTCAACGTACGACGCGTTGCCGCCGAACAGGTAAGAGTTCGACTGAAATTGCTTCATCATTTTTACACGCTCACTTTTCTTCGAGTTTCTCGAGAAATAGCGGGTTACAGAAACCTTCCGCGACACGGCCTGACCGTTTGGCGGATTGCGAATCAAGTAGTGCTTGGAAGGACCGAGCTTCTTATTTTCAAAGCATAGCACGGATGGCCTATGCCCTGCGTCATGCCGTCGCACTTTGCGATCTGTCTAGTGCTGGGTTCTCCACCTATTGACAAGGCAATATAAATCATCGCGTCACCCCACCCTCGGTGTGGCTTTTCTGACGCGATGCGACAGCCGCATTATCGTCCGTTTAAAAACCGACGCAAGGGGGCGTTACAACTGCTAACCCACGTCTTTCCCGCGCAACATGCAAAAAAGCCAGCTGCGCCATCGTTATCCGATGAGACAGCCGGCTTTTGCCGTGCCAGGGTCCCGTCAGGGACCGCAACAGACTATTTACTCACGCGACGAACGCTTGCGCTCGTGTTCCTTCAGGTAGCGCTTGCGGATCCGCACCGATTCCGGCGTCACTTCGACCAGCTCATCGTCATCGATGAACTCGACCGCGTATTCCAGCGTCGTCTTGATCGACGGCACCAGGCGCACCGCTTCGTCGGTACCCGACGAACGGACGTTGGTCAGCTGCTTGCCCTTGATCGGATTGACGACCAGGTCATTGTCGCGGCTGTGGATACCGATGATCATGCCTTCGTACAACGGATCGCCCGGCTCGACCAGCATGCGGCCGCGGTCCTGCAGCTTCCACAGTGCGTAGGCGACGGCATCGCCATCGTCCTGCGAGATCAGCACGCCGTTACGACGTTCGCCGATCTTGCCTTCCTTCGCCGGCTGGAAGCCATTGAAGGTGTGGCTGATCAGGCCCGTGCCGCGCGTCAGCGTCAGGAATTCGCCTTGGAAACCGATCAGGCCACGGGCCGGGATCAGGTATTCCAGACGCGTACGGCCGCGGCCGTCCGACACCATGTTCGACAGCTCGCCCTTACGACGACCCAGCTCTTCCATCACGCCGCCCTGGTGTTCGTCTTCGACGTCCACGGTCAGGTTTTCGAACGGCTCGTGCTTCACGCCGTCGATTTCCTTCATGACCACGCGCGGACGCGACACGCCCAGCTCATAGCCTTCGCGACGCATGTTTTCGATCAGGATGGTCAAGTGCAGTTCACCGCGACCCGACACTTCGAACGAGCCTTCTTCGTCCGTATCCTTGACGCGCAGTGCCACGTTATGGCGCAGTTCGCTGTGCAGGCGGTCACGGATCTGACGGCTCGTCACGTACTTCGTCTTCTTGTCCCGGCCGGCCAGCGGCGAGGAGTTGACCATGAAGTTCATCGTCAGCGTCGGTTCGTCGACGCTGATCAGCGGCAGCGGTTCCGGCGTACCGACGTCGCAGATCGTCGCGCCGATGCTGATGCCTTCGATGCCGTTGATCAGCACGATGTCGCCGGCTTCGGCCGACGGCAACTGCACGCGATCGACGCCCGAGAAACCTTGGACCTGATTGATCTTGCCGTTCTTCGGCTCGTCATCCGCGCCGAATTGATAGGTGACGTTCTGACCCGGCTTGATGCGACCACGGTTGACGCGACCGATACCGATCTTGCCCAGGAAGGTCGAGAAATCGAGCGACACGATCTGCAACTGCAGCGGCGCATCCGGATCGGCCGGACGCACCGGCACGTGCTCGAGAATCGCTTCGAACAGCGGGCGCATATCGCCTTCGCGGGTTTCCGGGTCGAGGCTGGCATAGCCGTTCAACGCCGATGCGTAGACGACCGGGAAGTCCAATTGGTCTTCGGTGGCGCCCAGCTTGTCGAACAGATCCATGGTTTCGCCATGGACCCAGTCCGGACGTGCGCCCGGACGGTCGATCTTGTTGATCACGACGATCGGGCGCAGGCCCATGGCCAGAGCCTTCATCGTCACGAAGCGCGTTTGCGGCATCGGACCGTCGACGGCATCGACCAGCAGCAACACGGAGTCGACCATCGACATCACGCGCTCGACCTCACCGCCGAAGTCGGCGTGGCCCGGGGTGTCGATGATATTGATGTGCGTACCTTCGTACTCGACCGCGCAATTCTTCGCGAGAATCGTGATGCCGCGTTCTTTTTCAATATCGTTCGAATCCATCACCCGCTCGGCGGTCTGTTGGTTCTCACGGAAAGTGCCCGATTGACGGAGCAGTTTGTCAACCAGCGTGGTCTTGCCGTGGTCGACGTGGGCGATGATGGCGATATTGCGTAGCGCGCGGGTCATTGGTGAACTCAGAGGGGAACTCGGATGCGTGAAAATGGGGTCCGCGTCGGCAGTGATAGTGAGTTGACGACATCACCCGACGCTTCGGTCTGAACCGAACCTAAAAAAGGGGCCAGACCGGGCGACCGCCACCATACCGAAAAACGACTGCGGAATCGGTATTGCAACTGCCTGCTCTGCACATTTTCTAGAACCCGTGAGTATAGCACCGATAAGTGACAGAGTCGCCTCTCACGCCGGGTAAATCGGGAATTGCCCGCCCATCGTCCCACCGCACGCGATTTTTCCACCGCGTGTGGGTACCGGGCAACACTCGCGCCACGCCCGCCTGCGTGGCGCTTTCACCGACAAATACATATTACTTGCAGGGCCTTCCTCCGCCTCGTTGCCAAGGCTAATGAAGGCGCCTATACTCCGTGCTCATTCAATCATTGCATTTGCACGCATCTCCGTTTCTCCCCTATGGCAACGACGCCCTCCCCGCTGGACCGACCGCCTCCCGAAGACTTCGAGTGGTGTCTCGACGAGTCTGTCGGCTATTTGATGGCTCGCGTGCGATCGACGATGGCCAGCGAGACGAACCAGCTGACCGTCGCCGAGCTCGATATCACCAGCACCCAGGCGAGCATTCTCTTGCTGCTCAAGCGCGGCGCCCTGAGCGGTGCCGATCTGGCACGCGAATACGGATTGGATGCCAGCGCCGTGACGCGACTGCTCGACAAGCTGGAGCGGCGGGGCCTGGTCACACGGGTTCGCAGCAGTGCCGACCGGCGTGTCGTCAATTTGCAGCTGACCGATGAAGGCCGGCTGATCGTCGCCCGGCTCAAACCGCTCTATATCCAAGTCATGGAGCGGATGCTGGCCGGCTTCACCCAGGAAGAAGCGGGATTTCTCAAGAGCTTGCTGCGACGCATCATCGTCAATTGCGAACAGCCTCGAACGGCGCCGCCGTTGGCGGGGACACCGGCGGTCGCGTCGCAGCGGCAGGTCAAGGCGGCAGAGCGCGCGGCAGACCGTGAATCAGGGGGAGACGGATCATGACAAAAAGATTGCAACGTCCACTATTTTTCGACCAACCAACACCGGCAATGACAGCAATTCGACCTGCACGGCCCGCATTCCGGGCGGTGCTGCTGGCCAGCGCGACCGTCAGCTTGGCGCTGTCGGGCTGCGCTAATTACATCGGCATTCATAGCGACAAGAAGCCGGCGGAACTCGCACAGTACGACTCGGCGCAGAGCCTGCCCCTGCAGGGCGGCAACTGGCCGACGATGCAATGGGCCGCGGCCTTTGGCGACGCCCAACTGCAGACGCTGATCGACGAAGGCATCGCAAACAGCCCATCGATCGCCGAAGCCCAGGCGCGCCTGAATCAGGCCGTCGCCTATACCGGCAGCGCCGGTGCCGCGCTGTTGCCGCATGTGAATGCCAGCTATTCGCTGACGCGCGAGTTGTATTCGGGCAACGCGCTGTATCCGCCGCCGTACGGCGGAAGCTGGTATACCGAGAACAACGTGGGCGCCACGGCGTCCTATGAACTCGACCTGTGGGGCAAGAACCGCAACGGCCTGAAGCAGGCCATTTCGCAGGAACGTGCAGCCCTCGCCGAGACGCAGGAAGCGCGGCTGACGCTGGCCGTCTCGATCGCACAGGCTTATAGCGCGCTGGCGCGCCAGTACGCGCTGTTGGACGTGGCGAAGGAAGAGTCGCAACAACGCCAGGACATCGGCACGATCAGCCGCACGCGCTTCGATGCCGGCCTCGACACGCAGGTGGAAACGCGCACGTCGGAAGCCGATCTGGCCAGCACGCGCACGCAGATCAGTCAGCTCGAAGGGGCGATCGTCGTCACGCGCTATCAATTGGCGGCACTGCTCGGCAAGGGCCCGGATCGCGGCTTGCAGATCGCGCGACCCACGCTCACAACGCTCGCCGCGCCAGACGCTTATGCGTTGCCAGCCGACCTTCCGGCCAACCTCGTGTCGCGTCGTCCCGATATCGTCGCCGCGCGCTGGCGTGTGGAAGCGGCGATGTCGGGCGTCAAGGTGGCCAAGGCCAACTTCTATCCGAATTTGAATCTGCGCGCGGCCTTCGGTTTCGACGCGTTCGGCTTCGGCGATTTTCTGAAGTTCGGCAGCCGACAGATTCAGGTCGGCCCCGCCATCGATCTGCCGATCTTCGATGCGGGCGCCCTGCGCGCGCAGTTGAAGGATCGCTACGCGATGTTCGACAACGCCGTCGCGACTTATGACAGCACGCTAGTCCAGTCGCTGAACGACGTCGCGACGCAGGTGGCGCAGATCCGCTCGACCGAGCGCCAACAGACGGACGCGCAAGCCGCTTACGGCGCCGCGGAAAAGGCTTATAGCCTAGCCGTGATCCGCTACAAGGGCGGCCTGTCCACGCAACTGCAAGTATTGAATGCCGACCAGTCGCTGCTGGCGCAGCGCCAGACGGTGGTGTCGCTCGATGCGCAGCGGCGCGATCAGCAGATCGCCTTGATCAAGGCGCTCGGTGGCGGCTTCGATGCCAATGCGGACATGCCGGATATCAAGCCGGGCGGCGCGATCGGCGCGGCACCGGCCTCGGACGCCACCGCGTCCGTCAGCGCGGCCCGCTGATAGCGACGAGATGACAAGGCGGCCCCGCTGTCGGGGCTGAAAAAAAGCAAAGACGCGCACGTCCATCTCACAACGTGCGCCGGACAAGGTCTAAGAGGGAGTCAAGCATGAGTTCGAATCAACCGGCCGCCGGGGCGCCCAATCAAGCCCCGAGTCAGGCTCCGAATCAGGGGCAGCCTGGCGGCCCGGCACCGCAACAAGCCAAGCCGTCGTCGGGACGTCGCAAGCTCTGGCTGGCGATTGTCGCGCTGATCATCATCATCGCCGCCGTCGCCTACGGCTTCTACTACTTCCTGGTCGCGCAGTTCCATGAAGAGACCGACGATGCCTACGTCAACGGCAATGTCGTGCAGATCACGCCGCAGGTCACCGGGACGGTCGTCGCGGTCAATGCCGACGATACGCAGACGGTGAAGGTCGGCGATCCGTTGATCCGCCTCGATGGCGCCGACGCGAAGGTCGCGCTGGAACAAGCGGAAGCGGGTCTGGCGCAGGCAGTGCGCCAGGTGCGCACGCTGTACGCGAACACGGGCGCCTATCAGGCCACCGTCGCCGAGCGCGAATCGGATCTCGCCAAGGCGAAATCCGACTTGACGCGTCGCCTGGCGATCGCGCGTACTGGCGCCGTCTCCGCGGAAGAAATTTCGCATGCTCGCGATGCGGTCAGCGGCGCGCAAGCGGCCTTGAACGCAGCCAAGCAGCAATTCGCCTCGAACCGTGCCTTGACGGACAACCTGACGGTTTCCGATCACCCGAACGTCAAGCTTGCCGCCGCGAAAGTGCGCGATGCCTATTTGAGCTATGCGCGCAACACGCTGCCGGCACCGGTCAGCGGCTTTGTCGCCAAACGTTCGGTGCAAGTCGGCCAACGCGTGTCGCCGGGTACGCCGCTGATGGCGATCGTGCCGCTGACCGATGTGTGGGTGGACGCGAACTTCAAGGAAGTGCAACTGCGTAAGGTCCGGATCGGGCAGCCGGTCGAATTGACCGCCGACGTCTACGGTTCCGATGTCGTCTATCACGGTCGCGTGCAAGGCTTCTCGGCCGGTACCGGCAGTGCGTTTTCGCTGCTGCCGGCGCAGAACGCGACCGGCAACTGGATCAAGGTCGTGCAACGCCTGCCAGTGCGCATCGCCTTGGATGCAAACGAGCTGAAAAACCATCCGCTGCGTATCGGTCTGTCGATGAACGTCGATGTCACGACGCACGATCAGAACGGCGGCCTGCTGGCCAGCACGAAGAACACCGTCTATCAAACGGACGTGTTCGCCGAATACGGTGCGCAAGCCGATGCCGAAATCGCCAAGATCATCGCCGACAACGTTGCGGTGCAGGGTTCGGCGAAATCGAAGTAAGTAGCACGAAAGACGCCGGTCGGCCCGTTTCGCCGTCACCGACGTCATCCCTAGAACGTATCGCGTATCGCGACGACGCGCCGTCATCGCACGCACCGCGTTATGGCGGCGGCCCGTGAGGGACCGCCGCCGCACCGAGTTCATCCATGACCTCCCCCTCTTCCGCGCCGTCCGCTCCGCGCGGCCCGGCCGCATCGACGCCGCCCGCGTCCCCCGCACCAGCTAGTCCCGGTGCCGCCCATCCGCCGTTGAGCGGTGGCGCACTGGCGCTGGGCACGATTGCCGTGTCGCTGGCCGTCTTCATGAACGTGCTCGACACGTCGATCGCCAACGTCTCGATCCCCGCCATTTCCGGCGATCTGGGCGTGGCGTCGGACCAGGGTACCTGGGTCATCACGTCGTTCGCCGTGGCCAATGCGATCTCGGTGCCGCTCACCGGCTGGTTGACGCAGCGGATCGGTCAGGTCCGTCTGTTCTTCTGGTCGATCGTCCTGTTCGTCATCGCCTCGTGGATGTGCGGTCTCGCGCCGACATTGCCTTTTCTGCTCGCCTCCCGCGTGCTGCAAGGCGCCGTGGCGGGTCCGATGATTCCGCTGTCGCAGACCTTGCTACTGGCCAGCTATCCGAAGGCAAAAGCGCCGATGGCACTGGCCTTATGGTCGATGACGACGTTGATCGCGCCGGTCGCGGGCCCGATTCTGGGCGGCTATATTTCGGACAACTATAGTTGGCCCTGGATTTTCTATGTGAATATCCCGGTCGGGATCGTCGCCGCCGCCGCGACGTGGGCGATTTACCGCAAACGCGAATCCGCGACGCGCCGGCTGCCCATCGACACGGTAGGGCTCGGCCTGCTCATCGTCTGGGTCGGATCGATGCAGGTCATGCTCGACAAAGGCAAGGATCTCGACTGGTTCAGCTCGACGACGATCGTCGTCCTGGCGCTGGTCGCCGTCGTCGGCCTGGTGGTGTTCGTCATCTGGGAACTGACGGCCACGCACCCCATCGTCGACCTGTCTCTGTTCGCCACGCGCAATTTTACAGGGGGTACCGTGGCCTTGGCCGTCGGCTATGGCTTGTATTTCGGCAATCTGGTCCTGCTGCCGCTGTGGCTGCAAACGACAATCGGCTATACCGCGACGGCAGCCGGCCTGGTGATGGCACCGGTCGGCGTGTTTGCCGTTCTGCTGTCACCGCTGACCGGGAAGTATATGTCGAAGACGGATCCCCGCTATATCGCGACGGCCGCCTTCGTCGTGTTTGCCGTGGTGTTCTGGATGCGCTCGCGCTACACGGTGGATGTCGACACGTTCTCATTGACGCTGCCCACGCTGTTGCAGGGTGCGGCATTGGCGGGGTTCTTTATTCCGCTGGTCACGATCACCTTGTCTGGCTTGCCCGGCCATCGGATGCCGGCGGCGTCCGGACTCTCGAATTTCGTGCGGATCATGCTGGGAGGCGTGGGTTCGTCGGTATTCACGACGGCCTGGGATCGACGCTCGGATCTGCACCATGCTCAGCTGACCGAGCAGGCGAACGCATACAACCCGATTTTCAATCAGAGCGTCGATCAGATGCAGGCGCTGGGGATGACGCACGAGCAGGCTCTGGGAACCTTCGACCGCCTTGTAAATCAACAAG
The DNA here is from genome assembly GCF_039852015.1 of Robbsia sp. KACC 23696. Taxonomy (NCBI): domain Bacteria; kingdom Pseudomonadati; phylum Pseudomonadota; class Betaproteobacteria; order Burkholderiales; family Burkholderiaceae; genus Robbsia; species Robbsia sp. KACC 23696. The sequence goes on from NZ_CP156626.1 coordinate 2,488,831, forward strand.
CGGCGACGATGGGCGTCAACGACCTGTTCTATCTGTCCGCGGGTGTCTTCCTCGCGTTGATCGGGCTGGTCTGGATCACGCAACGGCAGCGCGCTTCGGCTGGCGCCGATGCAGCGGCGTCGGGCGCGCACTGAAGACGTGGGATCGACAGCGCCGCGTAAGGCGCGCTGTCGTTCGCGGTAAGCGACGACGCGGCACAGGTCGGCAGCAACAGGGCCGCCGTTCCGCATTGCGCTGAAATCAGCCGCCGGTTCCGATCAAGCGCGCCGGGGCCAATAAGCCGTCGTCCCAGTTTGCGGTTCCCAGCAGTCGAGGTGCGGCTGCATCGGCGGCATACACGCGCACCAGACCGGCATACCCTTCCGGCATATCGACAGCGCCCGCCGCGAGCCGCAAGCGCTGCCCATGCAAGAAGCGTGTGCTGAACGCTGCATCGAGCGTCACTTGCGGCAGTCTTTGTAGCAGCGCGTCCACCGGTTGCAGGCAAGCAGAGATCGCCGCCGTTGCGGCTTCCGCTTGCCGTTCTCGAACGTCATCGCTCGTCTCGCCGCCCTCTTTCGCGCCCCACACGGCATCGGCCCGTTCCTGCAACGCATCGAGGGTGATGGCGTCGTCGATCGACAACGTCGCCACACCGGTGCGTCGCAAGGCGATCAGGTAGGCACCGCACCCCAAGGCCTCGCCGAGATCTTCCGCCAAGGTGCGCACGTAGGTGCCCTTGCTGCATGTCACGCGAAACCGCACCTGCCCGTCCTGCAGCAATGGCCCTTCATCGGACAACACCGTCAGCGCGAGGATCTGTACTTCACGTGCCTCGCGCTCGACTTCGACGCCGGCACGCGCGTACTCGTACAGCGGCTTGCCGTCGCGCTTCAGCGCAGAGTACATCGGCGGCACTTGCGCGATGGTCCCCGTGAAGCGCGCGAACACCGGCGCGAGTTGCGCGAATGTCACCTCGACCGGACGTCGATCGATGATCTCGCCCTCGGCGTCGCCGGTCGTCGAGCGCGCGCCCAGTTGCATCGTCGCCTCGTAGGTCTTATCCGCGTCGAGCAAGTCCTGCGAGAACTTGGTCGCCTCGCCGAAACAGACTGGCAACAGCCCCGACGCCAGCGGATCGAGCGTGCCCGTATGGCCCGCTTTTTTCGCCCGCAACATGCCCTTGGCCTTGATCAACACATCGTTACTCGACAGCCCCAAGGGCTTGTCGATCAACAACACGCCATCCAATAAAAGACGCGGTCGCATCGGACCGCGTGCAGGACGCTTCATACCGGCTTCATTCCTTTGCGCGCGTCGCATTCGCCTGGTCAATCAATTTCGAAATCTCGAATGCATTGGCCAGTGTTTTATCGTGATGGAAATGCAGCGTCGGCACCGTATGAATGTGCAGACGCTTGAACAACAGATTATGCAGATAACCGGACGCGTCGTTCAGCGCCTTCTGCGTCGCCGCCGTATCTTCGGACAGCGTCGTGAAATAGATCTTCGCATGCGCGTAGTCGGGTGACAGCTCGATGCTCTGGATCGTGATCAAGCCCACGCGCGGATCCTTGATCTCGCGCATGATCAGCTCCGACAGGTCCCGTTGGATCTGATCGGCAATCTTCGTGGAGCGATCGCCGCCACTGCGTTTTTTCGTTGGCATCGTATGCCTCCTGCATACCGGCCCGGTCAATGACCGTTCCAGCAAAAGAAAAAGGGTGGAATCAGGGAGAGATACCGCGCTTTTTCAAGCACCCTCCTGAATCCACCCTCGTTGTCTGTTCACCTCACCGGCCATCGCGGACCAGCAGGTGAACGGCGTCGACTGCCCGCCGATTACAGCGTCCGGGCGACCTCGGTGATCTCGAACACTTCCAACTGGTCGCCTTCGGCGATGTCGTTAAAGTTCTTGACCGACAGACCGCACTCGAAACCGCCGCGCACTTCCTTCACGTCGTCCTTGAAGCGCTTCAACGAATCCAGCTCGCCCGTGTGGACCACGACGTTGTTGCGCAGCACGCGGACCAGCGACGTGCGCTTGACCACACCGTCGGTGACCATACAGCCGCCCACCGCACCGATCTTCGGCACGCGGAACACCTGACGCACTTCGACCGTACCGGTGATGACTTCGCGCTTCTCCGGCGCCAACATACCGGACATCGCTGCCTTCACTTCATCCACAGCGTCATAGATGATGTTGTAGTAGCGGATGTCCACGCCGTTGCTCTCGGCCAGCTTCCGCGCCAGCGCATCGGCCCGCGTGTTGAAGCCGATGATGACCGCCTTCGAAGCCGTCGCCAGATTGACGTCGGATTCGCTGATGCCGCCCACTGCAGCGTGCACGATCTGCACGCGCACTTCGGACGTCGACAGCTTGAGCAGCGACTGCACCAACGCTTCCTGCGAACCCTGCACGTCGGCCTTGACGATCAACGGCAGCGACTGCATCTCGCCTTCGCCCATGTTCTCGAACATGTTTTCCAGCTTTGCCGCCTGCTGCTTCGCCAGCTTCACGTCGCGGAACTTGCCCTGACGGAAGTTGGCGATTTCGCGCGCCTTGCGTTCGTCCGGCATAACGATGACTTCTTCGCCCGCCGCCGGCACTTCCGACAAGCCCTGGATTTCCACCGGAATCGACGGTCCAGCCGACTTCACCGACTTGCCCGTCTCGTCCAGCATGGCCCGAACCCGGCCGTAGGCCGAGCCAGCCAACACCATGTCGCCACGGTTCAAGGTACCCGAGGTCACCAGGATCGTTGCCACCGCACCGCGGCCCTTGTCGAGCTTGGCTTCGATGACGAGACCCTTGGCCGGCGTTTCCACCGGTGCCTTCAGTTCCAGCACTTCGGCTTGCAACAGCACGTTTTCCAGCAGATCGTCGATGCCCTGACCGGTCTTCGCCGACACGCCGATAAACGGTGCATCGCCGCCGTACTCTTCCGGCACGACGCCTTCCGCAACCAGCTCCTGCTTGACGCGGTCGAGGTTGGCATCCGGCTTGTCGATCTTGTTCATTGCGACGACGATCGGCACTCCGCCCGCCTTCGCGTGGGCAATGGCTTCCTTCGTTTGCGGCATCACGCCGTCGTCGGCCGCCACGACCAGAATAACGATGTCGGTCGCCTTCGCACCGCGAGCACGCATGGCCGTGAAGGCCTCGTGACCCGGGGTATCGAGGAAGGTGACCACGCCACGCGGCGTTTCGACGTGATAAGCGCCGATATGCTGCGTAATGCCGCCGGCTTCGCCCGCCGCCACTTTGGCGCGTCGGATGTAGTCCAGCAGCGACGTCTTACCATGGTCGACGTGACCCATAACGGTCACCACCGGCGGACGCGGCAACGATTCCGCATTCGCATGCGTATCGCCGTCGTCCGTCAGCAAGGCTTCCGGATCGTCCAGCTTCGCGGCAACGGCCGTGTGACCCAGTTCTTCGACGACGATCATCGCCGTTTCCTGGTCCAGCGGCTGATTGATCGTTACCATCTGACCCGACTTCATCATGATCTTGATGACTTCGGATGCCTTAATCGACATCTTGTGCGCGAGATCGGCGACCGTGATGGTCTCCGGCACGTGCACTTCGCGGATCACTGGCTCGGTCGGCGCCTGGAACGACGAGTTGTCGCCCTGGTGACGATTGCGTCCCTTCGGACCGCCGCGCCAATTGCGATCGGCACCGCCGCTCGCATCGCCGCGCGTCTTCAGGCCGCCTCGACGCTTCGACGCATCGTCCTGCCAACCGCCCTTGCCCTTCTTCTTGTCCGCAGCGCCGGCAGCCGGTGCCGTCGTGGCCGGTGCGGCAGCCGGGCGCGTCTCGCGCTTGACCGCCGTCCCTGCCGCGCCTTCCGGCCGCGCCGGACGATGCAAGGTGCCCTTGCCGTCGGCCGTCTTCGCGCCCGGTGCGGCGCCAGCGGCAGTCGCCGCGTCCGCCGCCGGTGCCGCCGGCTTCACGACCGGCACTTCCGCAGGCTTCGGTTCGACGACCTTCGCCTTGCGCGGCGTGTTCATCATTTCACGGATGGCCGCGGCTTCCGCCTCGGCACGCGCACGACGACGCGCGATTTCATCCTGCTCGGCTTGCACGGCCTGACGCTTCTCGACCGCTGCCTGTTCGGCGGCGGCGCGGGCGTCTTCCGCGGCCTTCTTGTCGGCGGCACGCTTCGCGGCGGCCGCTTCTTCGTCACGGGTACTCTGTTCCACGCTCGACGTATCCTGCTCGACGGCACGCGCGGCCGACTCTACTCGTGCGGCGGCGCCCACTTCCTTGCGATGCGCCTCGAGACGGGCCGCCTCCGCGGCAGCTTCCGCAGCGCGTTGCGCCGCCTCTTCCTCTGCGCGACGGCGAACGTCCTCGGCAGCGCTCTCGCGAGCGCGGCGCGCCGCTTCCTCACGCTCCATGGCTTCCTGGCGTTCGCGCAGTTCGGACGCCTGACGTTCCAGAGCCTCCGCTTCGCGACGCGCCTCTTCCTCGCGGCGAGCGAGTTCCGCGGCCTGCACCGGATCGATCTCTTCTTCTTGAGCGACCGCCGCCTGCGCGCCTTCACCCGCTTCGTCGTCACGCTTGACGAATACGCGTTTCTTCCGCACTTCGACCTGAATGGTACGAGCCCGCCCTGTCGAGTCCGCCTGCTTGATTTCCGATGTTTGCCGACGGGTCAGCGTGATCTTGCGCTTGTCGCCCTCGGCATCGGAGCCGTGCGAGCGGCGCAGGTGCTCGAGCAGGCGGGCCTTGTCCGCCTCGGACACGGCATCGTCCGCGCTACGCTTCTGCACCCCTGCTGCTTGCAATTGCTCGAGGAGCACGCCGGCAGGCATCTTCAGTTCAGCGGCAAATTGGGCTACGTTGTTACTCGCCATTCATCCCTCTTGGAAGCAAGGAGCGGCGCTCCCTGCGGTTATACGTGCACGTTCCCGTGCGTCATGCGTATTCGTCTGCGCATCATGCGGCCCGCATGGTTTGCGCCGGCGACGGAGACCGGTCTGGCCCCCGTGCATCGATCGTCGCGTACATCGGTGTCATTGCGTCATTCTTCGGACGTGAACCAATGTTCGCGGGCCTTCATTACCAGCTCCGTGGCGGCTTCATTCGACAAACCGGTCAATTCGACGATTTCGTCGACGGCCAGCTCGGCCAGGTCGTCACGCGTCTGGATCTGATTTTCGTGGAGCTTCGCCAGCAATTCAGGCGTGATGCCATCGAGGGTTTCCAGCTCGGGAACGATGTTCTCGGCCTTTTCCTCGTTCGCGATCGCCTGAGTCAGCAGCGCGTCGCGTGCACGGTTACGGAGCTCATTGACGGTGTCCGCGTCGAATGCTTCGATTTCAAGCATTTCGTTCAACGGCACATAAGCGATTTCTTCGAGGCTCGTAAAGCCTTCGTCGATCAGGATGTCCGCAACTTCTTCATCGACATCCAGCCGCGCCATGAACAGCTCGCGCAACCCCGCGCGCTCCTTGTCCTGCTTCGCAGCCGACTCGTCCGGCGTCATGATATTGATTTGCCAGCCGGTCAACTCGCTGGCGAGGCGCACGTTTTGGCCGCTGCGGCCAATCGCGATGGCAAGCTCGGTCTCGTCGACAACGACGTCCATCGAGTGCTTTTCTTCATCGACGACGATCGACTGCACCGCCGCCGGCGCAAGCGCGCCGATGACGAACTGTGCAGGATCCTCCGACCATAGCACGATGTCAACGTTTTCGCCACCCAACTCATTGCGCACCGCCTGTACCCGCGAGCCGCGGATACCGACACAGGTGCCGATCGGGTCGATCCGTTTGTCGTAAGCCACAACCGCGATCTTCGCGCGCATGCCCGGGTCGCGGGCCGCCGCTTTGATCTCCAGCAGGCCCTGCTCGATTTCCGGCACTTCCATCTCGAACAGCTTCATCAGGAATTCCGGCGCCGTACGCGACAGCTCGATCTGCGGACCGCGTGCGGTACGATCGACCTTCGTGATGAACGCCCGCGCACGGTCGCCCACGCGCAGGTTTTCCTTCGGGATCATCTGATCGCGACGCAGCAAGGCTTCGACACGGCCGGTCTCAATCACGAGATTGCCCTTGTCCATCCGCTTTACGGAACCCGTCATGATCTGGTCGCCGCGCGCCAGGAAGTCATTCAGGATCTGCTCGCGCTCGGCATCGCGGATGCGCTGCAGGATCACCTGTTTCGCGGCCTGCGCGCCGATACGGCCGAATTCGATCGATGCCACCGGCTCCTCGATGAATTCCTCGAGGGCGATATCGGCCTGCTGCTCTTTCGCTTCGAACAGCAGAATCTGCTTGTCCGGCTCTTGCAGGCCTGCCTCGTCGGGCACGACCAGCCAGCGGCGGTACGTCTGGTGCTCACCGGTGGTCCGGTCGATCTCCACCCGAACCTCGACGTCGCGGTCGTAAAGCTTCTTGGTGGCGGAGGCCAACGCAGCTTCGAGCGCGCCGAAGACGACGTCCTTGTCCACGTTCTTCTCGCGAGCGAGCGCGTCCACCAGCATCAATACTTCGCGACTCATTGTTTGCGGCTCCTAAAATCCACGTGAGGCACCAGCCGCGCACGATCGATTTCCGCCAACGTGAAATCGAGCATCGCAGGGCCGGTCGTCCCCTCAAATTCCAAACCGATATTTTCGCCTTGCGGGGCTTGCAAAATGCCCCGGAACTGCTTGCGGCCATCCAGCGGGCGCTTCAGCGTCACCGCCACTTCCGACCCGGCGAAGCGGACGAAATCGGCCAGCTTCCGGAGCGGCCGGTCCAGGCCGGGCGACGAGACTTCAAGGCGATCGAAGTCGATGTTCTCGACCGTGAAGACGTGCTGCAGTTGGCGCGTCACCTTCTCGCAATCTTCGATCGCGATGTGCGCGTCGCCAGACGGGAAGTCGATGTAGACGGTCAGCAGCCCGCGGCCCGACCGTTCGAGGTCGACCAACTCATAGCCCATGCCGGCCAGAGCCGTTTCAATCAATTCGGTCAGTTGCACATACACCCCAATACGCTTTGCGGCGGCCCGCTCGACAGCGTGCAAAACGTCCGCGCAAAAAAAAATGGGCACACGCCCATCTCTTCGTCGCTACCCTGCAATCCTGTAGCCATGCCGCTTTACGCGCATGCCACCGGTCGCGTACGCGCCGTCAAGTCCGTGTGCCGCCTTATACGTCGACACCCAAGCTAGCCATACGGATCGTACGAAAACGACGATGCTGGTGCGTCGACCCCGCGCTTAACCACAAGCAAGAAGCCCTACGTCACCAGCGACGCTCGCATTGTACGCGAAACGCCAACCGAAGGCAAACTCGACGGGACAGATTAAGGCTTATGCGGCAACGTTATTTAACGCTGCGCATAAGCCCGCCGTCGCTCAACGGCTGCGGTTGCCCGGGCCGCGCGGCTTGCCGCCAGGGCCACCTGCGCCCCGCGGACCCCCGCGCCCCGGACCCGCGCCCGGGCCACGCGGACCGCGCGGTCCTGCTGCGCGATTCCCCTCGCCCGGACCCCCGCTCGACCCGCCAGGGGCGCCCCGACGCGGACCACCCCGGCCAGGACCACCGGCATTGTTGCCCGGCATACCACCGCCTGCCGCACCGCCGTTGCCGTTACGCCCGGCACCGCTGCGTGCGACATTGCCGTTGACTTCACGCGGCGGTCGCGCGGTATCCGGACGCGGCGTATCGCGCATCAGGAAGGTCGCGCTCATATGGCCCTTCGGGCGCTGCACGCCCGGCGCCGGCGCACCGCGTCGCGGCGGGCGTTGCGCACCGTAACTATAGCGACCCGAATTCGTCATCGCGCCATTTTCCGGCACGATGACGCCCAGGAAGGACTGCATCGGATCGGGTTGCACACGGGGCGGTGCATCGCCACGCGGGCCCTTGCCCGGCTTGTCGACGACCGCCTTCATGCCGACCGCCGCCATCAGCGCACGGACTTGTGCCTCGTCCAGCTCCTCGTAGCGCCCGCGACGCACGGCGCGCGATAAGGTGATCGGGCCGTGACGCGTACGAATCAGTCGGCTGACCAGCAAACCCGCTTCCTGGAACATCCGACGCACTTCACGATTGCGCCCTTCGGACAGCGTGACGTGATACCAGCGGTTCGACCCTTCGCCGTCGTCGATGCCATCGACGATCCGCAGGAACTTCGCCGGACCGTCGTCGAGTTCGATACCCGACAGCAATTTCTGACGCGCTCCCTCGGCCAACTGACCGACCACGCGAACGGCATACTCGCGCTCGACGTTGTAGCGCGGATGCATGAAGCGGTTCGCCAGATCGCCCGAAGTCGTCAGCAGCAACAGACCTTCGGTATTGAAGTCGAGGCGTCCCACGGCGAGCCACTTCGCCGTCTTCATCGACGGCAACTTGTCGAATACCGACGGACGGCCTTCCGGATCCGCGTGGCTGACGATCTCACCGGCCGGCTTGTGATACAGCAGCACGCGCGGCGGCTTGTTCTGAATTTTGCGACGCACCGGCTTGCCGTTGATGCGAACCTGGTCGGCCGGCAGGATGCGCTGACCGATATGCGCCGGCTCGCCGTTGACGGTCACGCGACCAGCGACGATCAGCTCTTCCATTTCGCGACGCGAACCCATGCCGGCTTCCGCCAACACCTTGTGCAGCTTCGGCGCATCGTCGTCGGGGGCGAGCACGCGCTTGGCGGGCTGTTGCTTTCGTCCGCGGCCCAGCATCGGCGCGCGCAACGACGAGCCGTGGTTGTCCGCATCGAAGGCCGGCGACGTCACGTAGGCAAATACATCGCCCGTCTCGACGACCGCGTCGTCCGCATCGCCGCGCTCATGGCGCTTCGCGCCTTGTTGCGCACCTTGCTGCGGTCGCTGACGCGGCCCTTGCTTCGGTCCGTTCGATGCCGGCGCCGCGCCTTGTGCGCCCGCCGAGCCCTGACCCGCGTTCCGACCGCCATGTCCGCGGCGTTCGGCATCCCGGGCACGGGCCGAACGGGCGACATCAGCCCGCGTCCCCGTGCCTGCTTGGCTCACGTCGCCGTTTTCCGCCGCCTCGCGCGGCGCGCGCGGCGCACGCGGTTGGCGCGGCGGCCGCGCACCGCGACGTCCCTCGCCATCGTGCGGCGCTGCTTGCACCCGACTGTCCACCGCCTCTGCCGATGCGGCCGCTTCCTGCGGCTGATCGGCCGCATCGGCGACCGGACGGGCCGACGCACGCGGGGCACGCGGCGCGCGTGCCCGACGCGGTGCCGGTGCCTCGCCCGCTTCCATCGCTTCCGCCTCACGAATGGCCCGATCGGCGGCGGCGCGCGCCGCACGGTCCGATACGCCGTCGGCATCGAGCGGCAAATCGAATTGCGCCGTCCCCACGTTATCGGCCGCCACGACCTTCGGTGCGCGCGGCTTGCGCGGCGCACGCGCCGGCTTAGCCGCCGCCGCGTCGGTATCGGCGTCGAAACCGCCCGCTATGCCGCCGGCCGGCGCCGCTTCCACCGCCGCGCCCGCCGGTGCGTCGTCGCCACCGTCCGCCCCCTTGCCCTTGCCGGAACGGCGACGCGCAATGAGACTACGGGGGCCGCGACGGAGGCCACGGCGTGGCCGCTCCTCGCCGGACGCCGCGTCGTTCGTGGGCAGGGCTGCATCGGTCGCGTTCTGCGCGGATGTGTCCGCTGCGGATGCGCGTCGTGCGCCACCGGCGTCGTCCACACCCTCAGGCGCGGCGCTATCGTGGGTCTGCTTCAAAAGCACCTCTGAATTCAAGTAAAGTGCCGGGCGATCGACGGTGCGTCAGGCTTGCCCAGCCGGCATGCCGCCAAGGCATGCCGGTCGGACCTGGCCATGGGGTCCGCTCAAAGAGCAAACCTGATACGCATTACCGGGCCCGTACGCGGCAGCCATACCGCCGCACAGCGGGCCGGCTTCGTTTCGCCGGCATAGGCGCACGTTCCCCGTGCGCGCATGTCCAAAATCGGTATCGTGCGCCAGCCTCAATCCGCTGGACGCGTCTGTTCGTGCGCAACTTCGGCATCGTCTGGCGCCGTCGCCGCGGGTTCGGCAGCGGCGGCGTCGGCAACCGCCGAATGCGCATCGTCCTCTGCCGCATCGACCGCGACGGCTTCGGCACCGTCGCCAGCGACAGCACCGTCGGGGCGCTCCCGCGCGGCAGGCGATGCCGTTGCCAATGCCATGTCCACCAGATCCGCGGCCTTGGCCTCGTCGGCTTCGTCAGCGGCTTGCGCCACCGCGGCAGCGTCGAGCGGAAAGGCCAGCGATGCCTGCAAACCACTCGTCGGATCCGCCGGATCGGCGAGTGGCGGCAATTCACCCAGCGTCTGCAAACCGAGGTCGTCGAGGAACGAGCGTGTCGTCGCATACAGTGCCGGACGTCCCGGCGCCTCGCGATGACCGATCACTTCGATCCAATCCCGCTCCTCGAGCTGTCGAATCACCTGCGTATTGACTGTCACGCCGCGAATTTCCTCGATATCACCGCGCGTCACCGGCTGACGGTACGCAATGATCGCAAGGGTCTCCAGAACCGCGCGCGAATATTTCGGCGGCTTTTCCGGATTCAATCGGTCGAGATATTTCTGCATCGGCGGCAGGCTTTGAAAACGCCACCCCGACGCCAGCGCGACCAACTCGACACCCCGTCCCGCCCAACGCTCTTTCAACAGGTCGAGCAGGGATTTGATGGTATCGGCCGAGATGTCGTCGTCGAAAAGCCTGCGCAGATCGTTCAGCCGCAGCGGCTCATGCGCACAAATCAACGCGGTTTCGAGGACGATTGTCGCCTCTTGGGTATTCATGAAACCAAGGTCTGACCCTTTGGGTCACATACGTAGCGGCTCGCATATCCTGCGCCGGCTGCATGCCGGGCGGGTCTGAGATCGCGTACGCAAATGATGTTCTGAAAAGCGGCAGCGTCGTGCGCGCAGGAAACCATCTATTACCGCGAGTATGCAGCGAAAAACGCCAGAATCGACCGACAAGGCGCGCTTCCCGCCATTTAATGGCGAAAAAACATCAACCCCGTCCCCTTCGCCCGCATGGCGCGTCAAGCTTCGGCTTCGGACGGTCAAGGTGCCCGGAGAAGTCCGGCGCGCGCGGAACGGGCCGCACTCACGCCTACCCGGTGGACGCGCACCCCATTCGCATCGATCGACATTTCCTTCGCATGGGAATGTCGCGGAATGGCAGCGCGTGGCGTCCTTCGCATTGTCACACAGCGTACTCCGGCCAGCCGGGCGCCACGCCCGTCCACCTGAGTTCGACCCATTCTACAAATAAATCCCGGACCGGTAAAGGACGACGATGGATATATCGCTATCTCAGATAGCCTGCCAGGCGCCGAACGCCCTCGTCGATCATGTCGACGTCGCTCGCATAGCACCAACGGATAAACCCCTCGCCCTCCTCGCCAAACGCGGCGCCCGGCGCCAGACCGATCCGCGCGTCACGGACGAGGGCCTTGCACAAGGCCAGACTATCGTCATGACCGGCGATGCGGAAGAACAGATACATGGCTCCGTCCGACATCTTGACGTCGACGCCGGGCACGGCCGACAGGCCATCGAACAGACGCTGACGCCGCACCAGCATATCGGTCCGCAGGGCGGCGGTCACCGCCTCGCCCTGCTGCACGGCGACCATTCCCGCACGTTGCACGAAGTCCGGCGCGCAGGACGTGTTGTATTCCGCCAGCTTGCCCCAGTCCTCCATCACCGACGCGGGCGCCACGACCCATCCCAGGCGCCAACCGGTCATCAACCACGCTTTCGAAAACGAATTGACGACGATGACGCGCTCGTCCCGGGACGCAAGGTCCAGAAACGAGGGGGCCGTCAGTGGTCGCGTTTCGGCGCCAGCCGGTGCCGTTCCGGCTTCCGGAGCGCCGTAATAGAGACGCTCGTAGACTTCGTCCGCGAGGATCCAGATGCCATGCGTGCGGCAGTGGTCCAGCAAGATCGCCTGCTGCGCGCGCGGCATGGTCCAACCGGTCGGATTGTTCGGCGAGTTGACCAGCACCATGCGCGTGCCGGGCGTCAATGCCCGCAGTAGCGCGTCGATATCGAGTGCCCAGCCATTTTCGCCATAGTCCAGTGAGACGGTGTCGACCGTCGCGCCGACGATTTTCGGCATTTCCACCAGATTCGGCCAGAGCGGCGTCACCGCGACAACCCGATCGCCGGGACCGACCAACAACTGCGTCGCCAACATCAAGGCGCTGACGCCCGCGCTGGTCACGGCGATCTGACCGGCATGCGTCGGACCGTGCAAGCGCGAGACATAGTCCGCCAATGCTTCGCGAAGCGGCGCGATTCCCAGATTATGGGTATAGAAGACATGCCCGTCCGCCAGCGCGGCACTGGCCGCTTCGCGAATGAATGCCGGCGTCACCTGATTCGACTCGCCGAACCAGAACGGCAGCACGTCCGGCAACCCGAAACCCGCATTGGCCACTTCACGGATCTTGGACGCGCGCAGATTGGCGACCGCGGCCCGCGCCACGGCTGGCGAGCGCGTGAGATCGGTGGAGAGGGAGGTATCGATCGATGCGGATGCGCCGGGCGTGACCGCCTGGCCTGCTACGGGAGACGAAGACATGGATCAGGACAAAAAGAGGAAAGGAGCAGTGTAGCGTCGGCATCGCATCTCGAAAAGGCCGCGGCACGGCCACCGGCAACGATTCCACCGCCGCGACACGACGCCGTTAGGCCGACTGCACATCGCCGATCAGTCCCCAGACCGCGTCGGCGGCCGGCGATAGCGAGCGGCCGCGTCGCCGGACGCGCGCCACGGTGCGCTCGCCACGCGGCGTCAACGACAGCGCTTTCAAGGTGCCGCCCGCCGGCAGCGGCAACGATAGCGCTGGCAGGACGCTGACGCCGACACCGGCCTCGACGAGCCCGAAAACGGTACTGGAATGGGCCAGTTCCTGGACCACCCGGGGCGCTACGCCATGCTGATGCATCAGGCGCTCGATCACCGGCCGGCTGCCGGATTGATGATCGAGCATGACCAGACGCTCGCCTTCCAAGGACCGCCAATGCACATCCGCTTGCGTCGCGAGCGGGTGATCGTTGCGACAGATCAAAACGAAGGGATCGTGAAATACCGTCTCCACGATCAGATCGTCCGCCTCCAAGGGGCCGATCACGACGCCGAAGTCGGCCTCGCCGGACCGCACCTTCGCCAGGACGTCGCGCTGCACGTCGTCGCGCAATGCCAGCGAGACATAGGGATAGCGCGCCTCGCATGCTGCGACGCATTGCGGCATCAAGCGCGCCGAGACGGTGGGACTGGCGCAAACGACCACCCGCCCGCGCCGTTGCTCGCCAATGTCCTTGATTTCCCGCAATGCCCCGTCCAGGTCGGCAAGCAAGCGCTCTACGCTGGATTGCAGATTCGCGCCCGCCGCCGTCAGTTGCACGTCGCGCGTGGTGCGATCGATCAGCCGCAGGCCCAACTCCGTTTCCAGCTCGCGAATCCCGCGACTGACGGCGGATTGGGTTAATCCGATCTCATCACCGGCGCGGCTGAAGCTGCCATGGCGCGCCACCGCAATGAATACCCGAAGCTGTCGCAGCGTGACATTCATGTTTTTGTCTGAAACCGGAAACTTTATTGATGCGTGATAGTAATGCAAGTTCCGCATCCATTCGCGAACCACCCTCTCGGGCACGTCCGACCGTTTCGGACCGTGTCGTCACTGCCGGGCAAAACCGCCGCATCGGACGCGATCCATCCGGCCGGTTTGCCACTTTTCACGCGACGTCTCCGACGCCGCTGCCCGCGCTCGCCATCGTGCTTACGACTGTCCTTGGTGCAATATCAGGGGATTTTCACGCACGCCTTCGGTGCATGCACGAGTTTGGTGATTAATCAACTAGTCGCATCACCAATATCCAGAAACATGAATTCACAATTAAACTTTTTTAAGATCAGTGATTTAGCAAGGTAAGCGAGCGCTCCCGCGTCACATGGCACGGCTGATGCTTTATAGCCTCGCAGACGCAGTCCGGTCCCTGCAACACGGGGACGACGATGGCAAGGAGCCATCGCCGAAAAAAGCAGTATAGGCGGCAGGCCGGACGACACGGGGGCGCGCGATACACGCGACGCCAAACGACAACGGTTTACCCGATTTCGTTTTATTGAGGTGAAACATGCTGTTTGACGACCTGAAAGATCACGAGTGGGAACTTGTCGAGATGCTGTTCAACGACGAGCCGAAGCGCAGCGAACGGCGCGGTCGGCCACGCGTTGAACCGCGTGCGGTTGTGAACGCTGTTTTGTGGGTATTGAGCACGGGCGAAGGCTGGTCGAAGCTGCCGGGCCGCTACCCCTCGCCGCCGACCTGCCGCCGCCGCTTCGACGAATGGCAAGCAGACGGCACGCTGGCCGAAATGGTCAAGCTGCTGGCCTGTTCGGGCCGTAGCGTGTCGCTGCGTGGCCGCGCCGGATCGATGGCCGCCAAGCCGCCGGCACCGCCGAGCCGCGACCGTCTGCGTGGCGCCTTTTGGACGAATCCGGAATCCTGGCGCGCGCCGGTCAAGATGGCCTGATTGCGGTCGCAACCCTCGGGCTGCCGTTGAATCGATACGCACCCCCGGGTAAATGCCTAATGGCGTTACCCGGGGGTGTTGTTTTTCAGGATATCCCGTTAGGGCAGGGATTTCCCTAGACGCACCCGGTAACGCTGCCGATCTCTCCCCCACCGAAACAATTCCTCACGAAGCTTTACAGTCCGCGCGCTCGCACACTCCTATAGTGTGCCTATCGATATGCGTGAAAGCGTCGCCACAGTGGTGAATATCGGGTCCCACCCGCCTGTGCCGCGTCGTCGTTCAATCGGCCCTTGCCGAACGACGCGTATCGCCTCGCCCCGCCGCGGTGGCCAGCTCGTCTGGTACGCCGGATCCCAGGCCCGGCGCGGAACATAACAGGAGGGGATGATGTTCACACCTCGCCATAAGCGCAACCGCGCGATCAATGAACCGGTTTCCGCCCAGCACGGGCGGTATCGCCGGATAGTGCTGTCCGCGCTGGCGCCGGCCACGCACGGCAGGATGTTTCTGCGACCGGCGCCTGTGCTCGGCGCGTCATTTGCTGACGCGAGGAGCGCTCGCCTGTCGCCGCTTCGCCCGCTTTTGCCATTACATGCGGTGAGAGTGGACGCCCGCGCCTGCCAGCGCGAAACGAGCCGATACCGCGCCCGCGGGCCGTCGGTGCCGGAATCGATGCATCAGTTGCGAAATGCGGTGTGGCAGTCTCTGCCAGGGACCGCGTACTGGTCGCGTCTGGCCCATTCGGTTTCGGTGACCGGTGTCATGGCCGGCATCGCGTTCGGGCTTTGGGCTGCACCGACATTGGCGCATTGGAACACCGACCCCGGTTTGCGATCTGCGACACTCTCGGTTCCGGCGCGAGACGCTTCGCGCCCTACCGGCAAAACCCACTGGATGCGCGTCGCCGATCGCAACGCATCCGGGACCGTCCTATCGCCACTGCCGCACAAGGCGTCGACGGGCGCGCCCGAACATGACTTTGCGGTACCGCGCGGCGATCTGCGCAAGGACATTTCGGATGCCAACCGCGACGCCGGCCCGCGCCCCGGATTTGGCGGCCATTGACGCACACGGACCGGGTGCGATGGACGGCCCGCGTCCCGTGCCGCCCTATCCCGTGTTACGGCGTGCCCGCTTGATCCAGTACAATCGCGGCCGAACCTCTGTGTGTCGGCCCTTTCATGATCGTTTTCCAGTTGGCGGCCTTGCCGCTTTGCGCAGTGCTGGCGCTGCTTCTCTGCGTGCCCGCGTGGCGGCGCGGTCGCTTCGGCACCGCTGCCTTGATGCGCCCGGCGTTCGCCCTTGGCGCGATCTGGTTCTGGGTCAATGCCTGCGGCTGGTTGCAACCGCTGTATAACCGTACGCTGGACGCCCACAGCATGACGTGCGCAACGCCTTCGCCTGCGCCCACACGCGACGAGGCCGCAACGCAATTGCACTTCACGGCGGGCACGCATCCGGTAATCATCGTATTGGGCGGCGGCACCGACTTCACCGGTCCGCACGATTCGCTGCAGCCCAAAAGCGATGCCATCGAGAAAATCGCGATGGCCGGTGCCTGCTATGCGCGCGCCCGCGCTGAAGGCGCCCTGCCTCGCGTGATCGTCAGCGGCGGCAATCCGCAGCGTCACCCGATGGCGGAAGGCGACGTCTATGCGCCCGATCTGATCGCGCTGGGTATCCGGCGCGAGGATCTGATCGTCGAAAACAAAAGTTGGAACACCTATCAGAATGCCGAATTCGTCGCGCCGTTGATCGGGAGTCCGGGGGCCGATGCAACACGGCCCGATCCGCAATTTCTGATCACGACCGCGCTGCATATGCATCGCAGCCTGTTGAACTTCGCCCGCTTCGGCATGACGCCGACCCCGGTGGCCCCGCCCTGGCACGCGACGCACCTCGCCCTCTGGCCGTCCTTACCGGCATTCTTGCTATCCGACACCGCCCTGCATGAAATCATCGGCACCGTGGTGTTTCATGTCTACCGCATGATCGGCAAGTATTGATCTCCCCGGCGACGCAGCCGCTGAGCGATAATGCGGCCATGTCGTCAACAGATAGCCCGAGGAGAACATCCTGACTAATATCGAACTGGAAATCGAGTGGACCGAACCCGCGTTGAAGAAGATTCAACGGCTGATGGGTGCGAAGAATGGTCCCAACGCCGAGGCGCCGCTGCTGGCCCTCCCTCCCATCGAATGTCTGCCGGCGGAAGGCGATGTGCTGTTTCTGGGGCCAAAGGGCAAGCAAGAGCCCTTCATCGTCGTGGAGCGGCAATACCATCATGAAGATGGCGACGGCGGCGATTGGCGGATCGTGCTGATCCTGGATCTGCCGGAATAAATAAAAACGCCGCGTGTTGCCCGGATCGGGTCACACGCGGCGTTTTGCCTTCGGCCGCCCACACCGGGCGGCGGCCTGACGCTTTACATATTGCCGACCAGCAGACGCATGATGCGCTGCGTCAGCGGCGTCGCGAGGACCTGGCCGTTGTTGTCGACGATTGCGACGCGCGTCTGGTTTTCGGTCAGCGCCTTCACATTGATGTGGTACGGCGTGGCGACCTTCTCCTTCTTGCCATGGAACACCTGGTTCCAGAAGCCCTGCGCGGCCGTGCCGAGATCGTTCGGATCGGCATAACGGATTTCATACACGCCACGCGCCTTATCGCGCGTGTCGACAGTGAAGTTGCCCCGATCGAGCGCCTGACCCACTCGCGCCCACGTGTGATCGTAGTCTTCACTCAGATCCAACGCGCCTTGCTCTGCCGGCGTCACGCCTGCGGGCAAGGTGGTCTGCGCATTCGACGTCGGCGCCGGCTCGTCCAGCACCGGCATCGGCGGCGGCGCATTCTTCTTCGCCGCATTTGCCTTCGCCTGCGCGACTGCCTCCGGTCCCACCACCGGGGCGCTCGGCGCCTCGGCCAGGGCCCGCTGCAGACGGCCGAGATAATCGGCTTCGAGGCCCGGATCGTTCGGACGGCTCGTCCATTGCGTCGAGTCGTTGGTCGAGCCGCTCAGCACCTCATGCAGCCCTTGCTGGCTGATGAAAACGTAGATGGCGCCGTCCGGCCCCGCCTGCAATCGCGTGCGATAGCGATTGCGCTCGGCGCTGACGTAGGCGTTGTCCACAGCCATCGACAACGTATTGCGGATGATGCCCTGGTCCAGCTTTGCACGGCTCTGTTGCCAGTCCGTCTGCATGATGCCGCGCGATTCGGTGTCTTCGGTCAGGAAGAAACCTTGCTCCTGCCAGAACACGCGCAAACGTGCCCATAACTGGTCGCGAGAGAAGCGCGAGCCCGAAACCACCAACCAGCGCTGGCTGCCGTCGCCCTGCAGCGCGAGGCCCGGGGTCGACGGCAGCACGGTCGTGGTGCTGGCCAGCGTGCCGGTGCTGGTGTGGTAATCGGCCAAGGAGGCGTCGCCGCCTCCGGCCGCATCGGCACGCGTACGCGCAT
This sequence comes from Robbsia sp. KACC 23696, assembly GCF_039852015.1. Taxonomy (NCBI): domain Bacteria; kingdom Pseudomonadati; phylum Pseudomonadota; class Betaproteobacteria; order Burkholderiales; family Burkholderiaceae; genus Robbsia; species Robbsia sp. KACC 23696. The sequence continues at coordinate 2,506,808 of NZ_CP156626.1, forward strand.
CGGTCATCAAATCGGGCGGTGCGGCAAGCGACGGAGCCGTCGACTTCTTCGCCGACCGGCTGCTGCTTTGATAGTCGATCGCCTGCGGGTCGGGCGAACTGCACGCCGCCAGATAGCCGGTGGCGACGACAGCGAAGCCCGCCACGAGCACACTTTTACGGAGCGGCGTCGAAAGAGACGGCTTGCGTTCGGCAGCGATGGATGACGACGGGAACGACTGGGATGACACTGACTGACGTTTCATGGAATCCTTTTGCTGGCGCCACGGCCTGTTTCCGCGGGATCAGCCGGGCATTTTACCGCTGTCGCCCCTCTCAGTGCCAAAAACTTCGGAAATCGAGACCTCGGACCCATTAAATCGCGTTACCAGAGGTTTCATCGGCACCGCCGCCGGCCATGCCGGTCCCTCTGGGCCGCCCGATTTCGGGAAGAACGTCCTCCTCCGGGACCAGCGGCGACATGGCCGGCGGCGTCGGGGCGGCGCCGTGTGACGGGATGAACACCGGATCCAGCGATACGACCCTTGTGCGTGCGCCCTGCTGCGAGCCGCCGGCCAGGTCCACATCGAATTGCAGGCAATAGGTGCCCAGCCAGCGGACCGAGGCATTGAAGCGCGCATAGCCGATCAGATCGTCCTGGGCGAATGCAGCCAGCCCCTCGGGCGTCAAGGCGAGAAACGTATTTAATGGCGCCTCGTAACGGGCCGCCGCATTGCGCGGTGCCGTGATCAGCAAGCCCGGCGCCCCATCGATCGTCCGGGCCCCGGCATAGCGGAGCTTGGGCCATCCCAATAGCAGCAGGCCGGACAGATCGGATGCCCAACCGTCGGTAAATAGTGCGGCATCACGCCGCTCCTTATGTCCCACCATGATTCGCCCCCGTCCCGCATCCCACCGATAGCGACATTGCCATGCGCCAAAAGTGTCATGTCAAGCATTCGCGCCGGAAGGCGCGCTGCGACGCACCGGTAAATAGCATCGATGCACCAGATAGAGACGTGGCGCGCGGGCGCGTGACGGGGCTGGGCCGCCATGCACCGAAGCATGCGGCACGGCGGCGGCGTGACGCGCGGCGCGGCAACCACGTCGAATCGATAAGTGCGGAACAAAGCACGGTGAATACCCTCGCGATGCCACCTCGACAGCCGCCATCGGGAAAATTATCGCCATTCCGGTGGGCCGGAGCCTCGCATGCGCACAAAGCTTGCTTTATCATCCCCACCGGCCAAGCGTCGCGGAACACGGCTAGCGAGACGGACTCCGTCCGGTGAAGCCGCCGCACGCGAGAGATCCCACGGTCTGGACTTCGGACCGCCAGGAGACCGACAAAATGACCGAATTGCGCACCGAGCCCGAGGCCCCGATGGGCCCCAAATCGGACCGCCAAACGAACGACACGCCCGCTGCCGCTGCGGTGGCGGACGTGCAGGATCCGCACGATATGTATGAAGGACACGAAAGCGCTCTAATCGACGACGCCCCGCTGACGCCACGCCCTCATATCGACGACGATGGCCGGCGCCGCACCGTGCGCTACGGCAACTTGACCTTGTTCAGCGCCTTCGAGCCGATTTTCAGCGTCTCGCATATGCGCGCTGCCGGTTATGAGGCGAAGCTGCGCGCGCACGATGAATTGAATCAAAGCGTCTCACCGCTGTCCGTCTTCAGCCAAGCGGCCCGCCTCGGGGATCTGCTGGAGCTGGATCGCTTGAGCCAATCCCTGCACCTGGCCAATTTCCGCGGACTGCGACAAGATCATGGCTGGCTGTTTCTGAACATCCACCCCGCCGCGATTGCCGATTTCCGGCACGGCGCGGCACTGATCGACGAACTGCGTCGCCTCGAAATTTCGCCGCAACGCATCGTTTTGCAGGTTCTGGAACAACCGAACACCGACCCCCGACGCGTGCTGGAGGCCGTTCAGCTGTTCCGCCGGCATGGCTTCCTGATCGCCCTTGACGACTTCGGCGCCGGCCATTCGAATATCGACCGGGTATGGAAGGTCCAACCCGATATCGTCAAGTTGGATCGGAGCATGATGTTCCAGGCCACGCAGCAGGCCCATGTCGCGCGGATTCTCCCGGGGCTGGTTTCCCTGCTGCACGAGTCGGGACGCCTGGTTCTGGTCGAAGGCATTGCCAGCGAGCAGGAGGCTTTGATCGCCATCGAGGCGAATGTCGACTTCGTTCAGGGCCACTATTTCGCCCGCCCCAGCGTCAGTCCGGCCGATGCCAACGCCAGCTATCAGTGCTTCGACACGTTGATCGATCACTATCGCGATCGCGTGGAAGCCCGGGAGCGAGACGACACGGCAGCGCTGGCACCTTATGTGGAGGCCGTGGCGGTGGCGGCGAAACTGCTAGCCAGTGGCGTCGCGCTCGAGCAGGCTTGCAATGCTTACCTGCAGCTACCCGATGCGGCCCGCTGCTTCGTGCTGGACGAGCGTGGCCGGCAATGCGGCGACAATCTGCTGCCCCCCCGGCCGCTACGCCCTCGCGCACGGCGCTTCATGCCCCTGATGAATTCCGAAGGCGCGCGCTGGGATCGGCGCCCGTATTTCCGACGCGCGATCGCCGATTCCGGCGAGGTACAGACCACCCGCCCCTATCTATCTATCAACGAGGCGCATCTGTGCGTGACCGTCTCGGTGGCGTATCGCAGCGCGGACGGGATGCGCGTCCTGTGCGCGGACGTCGATTGGACGCGGCACGATCGCTCGACCTACGCACCGCGTGGGATGTGAGCGGCTGAGTCGTGTCGGCCTTGTTGGCCGTATCGAGAATGTCGACGATGTCGGCCAGCTCGGCCGGCGCTGCGGCGCCGGCTTTACATCGAGCCGCGCGCGACGGCGTCAGCCGCTCGGTCTTTGCATGCCGATGCGCCGCGTTCGGCGATCAGCACACGCGCCAACTGCCGCGCCAGCGTCTCCTGCGACACCGCCACGACGCGCGTCCCCTCATTGAATAGAGACAGCGCATTGTTACGCGCCTCCACCCGCGTCACGATATCGGAAGCGATGACGATCACGCCGCGGCATGCGCGCTGCCATGCAGCACGATGCCGACTCAGCCAGGCCGCGTAAGGCCGCCATGCGCCGAGATCCGCCCCATCTCGCAAGCCGCCGTGCAGCAGCAGCACGAAAGGCTCGCCTTTCTCGCACAGCAGTGCCATCGCGGCGGCCCATCGGAACGCGTCACCGGCCCGCGCATCGGCCGGCGTCCAATGCACGAGCGGCGCGACTGCGGCGGAGAGCGAGGGCAAGGCCTTGCGGCGCGCCCGACGCGAGACGACCGGCACTGCCATCCCGTTATCTTCGTGGGCAGCGGTGGCGCCGCCGTTGATCGGCGTCGTCGCCAGGGCCGCTCCACCGGGCAATAAATGCAATGCAGGTCTAGCGCGTTGGGCTTCCACCATGATCGGTCTCGCAAAACATCGGATAAAGCACAATCTTAATTGATAACGATTCTTATTATCAATTGAATTTGCCTATTATTGTCTCGACCCGACAGCGAGCCCTCATCGGAGCAGGTACAGCGATTGCTATGCCAGCATTTATCGGAATGCGGCAGCGACGTCATGCTTGTCGAGGGGATGTCGACGCGGTTCCGGTGGTGTGCAAATCGACCATAAAGATCACAACTAACGACAAGGAGCGCGCCATGTTGGGCACCATTCTTCTGATTATTCTGATTCTCCTTCTGATCGGCGCCGTGCCGACCTGGCCGCACAGCCGGTCGTGGGGCTACCGTCCTTCGGGCTTCGTCGGGATCATCGTCATCATCGTCATTATTTTGCTACTGACCGGGCATATTTGACCTAAGCCGCAATGGCGCAGCCTTGGGGCTGCGCCAGCAGAAAACACGCAAACGCGCGCTCGTCGCGTTTCAAGACACGGCGCTGGCCCGCGCTCAACAAGCGCGACGGATCCTCCGATGCCGATACCCGCGCCACACACCCTAGTGCTCCCGATTCAAAGGCTTCGATCACCGCTGGGTGGATATAGCACTTCCGGCACACGGCCGGCGTATTGCCGAGTCGCGCGGCAATCTCCCGAATAACCGCGACCAGTCGACGATGTCGCTCGGTCTTCGAGATCGCCTCCGGCGCCTCGTCCGCGTCGGTCTGGGTATCGGCGAGTGGCTTGGGTTCCGCCGCCTGCAGGGCAGACAGGGCCAATACACTGGCCGCCCAGGTGCGATAGTCTTTGGCCGTGAAGTCGCCGCCGCTGGCCGTTTTCAGATACGCATTGATCGCCGTGGAATCGACGGTGTGCCGTTGCCCTTCCGCGTCCTGATATTGAAACAGATCGTGCCCCGGCAGGGCCATGCAGCGCCGGATGATTCGCGCGATTTTGGGATCGTCCACGGCGACGTCGTGCTCGACGCCACTCTTGCCCCGAAACTGGAACCGCAAGGCGCCCGCATCGATGCTGACATGGCGGTGCCGCAGCGTCGTCAGTCCATAGGATTTGTTGTCGCGCGCATAGTCCGCATTGCCGATACGGATCAGCGTGCTGTCGAGCAGCCAGATGACGGTGGCCAATACTTTTTCGCGCGTCAGCCCTGGCTTTGCCAAATCGCGCTTCACGCACTCGCGAATGCGCGGCAACGCTTCGCCGAAGGCCTGGGTCCGGTGATATTTCGTGGCATCGCGGGTTTCGCGCCATTGCGCGTGATATCGGTATTGCTTTCGGCCTCGCGCGTCGCGGCCGTGCGCCTGCAAATGCCCGTTCGCATCCGGGCATATCCACACCGCCTCATAGGCGGGCGGAATCGCCAGTGCACGGATACGCGACAGGACTGCCGGATCACGTATCGTTTTTCCGGTCAAATCCATATATTGGAACGCCTTCCCACGGCGACGACGCGTAAAACCCTCGCGCTGACCATCGACGTAGACAAGGCCGTCGGCCAACGCATCCGCGAGTCGCTCGCTCGCCTTTTCTCGATCAGTCATTTCGTTGTTTCACTTATCAGATCTGCCGCAACGCCCACGCGGGACCTATACGCCCTGCGCGAGCTCGCCAACTCGGTGCGTTCCCGTTCGATGCGAGACAGCGGTGCCATACGCGCTGTAACTGCATGTAAAAGCCGTATGCCGGATGTCACTTTTACCGCGCAATTGCAAACGCCGGATCAAACGAACGACCGTGCCGAAAGAGGCGAATCGAAAAGACGACGTTCGGCCGTTTATGGCGTTTTCACGCGTCGAATGCAATCGCCGGGCGTCACGCAATTGTCATTCCTCGGGGCGCAAAATCGGTGCATGCGAATGTCGCGTCCGCAGACGTCTTCCGCGCGGGGAGCGTGATCGAGCGCCGCAATGGTGCGTGAGCGCAATTGACGAAACGTCGGTCTGACGGACTTGGCACCGATTTCAAGCAGACGGCGTCGACTCGGCGCCATTAAGGTGCGCGCTTGTGTCGCAGCGTGGCGACGCGCATGGCATCCCGCTCTCGCGCGTCGCCAATCGGCTCGACTGATCTCCGATCCGCTGGGCGGATCGCGAATCAAAAAAAGTGTCGGCGGCTGCTAGAGGGATCCGAAAAAGAGGCAGGAATCGACGGAAAAATAGCCAGAAAAACCGCGTAGCTAGCACTGGCACAGCCATTGCTTATATAGGCATGAACCCTGCATGAACGTGGTGTTGTCATTTACCCCATTCAGCATCGGAACAGAGAGTCAGGCGGAAAGGATCGCTGATTTGAGCGACCGCTTGGCGAGCGATGTGCATCTCTGGGTCCAGGCTGTTTGGGCGACGGTAACGACGCCGGCGCGGTAGGAAAGCAGGACGGATCCGGCATCGCCCTCGCGAAACGCCGTATCGATGAGGCTTCTGGCAGGCGGTTTTCGACACTCGACCGCCAGCGCATTCCCCCTTCGATACGAGAACGACGCGAAGCAAACCGCGACTCGTTTCTGCACTTCGCGCCAACGCAGTGTGTAGTGAAATTTGCTATCTAAACGATGCCGATCGCCCTGATCGATCAGTCAAAAGATGACTTGCATCGCCGACCTTTCGCCCCGGAGTCTATCTTGTCACTTCACGTCCTGTTGGTTGCCTCCGAAGCCCTGCCACTTGCCAAGACCGGCGGATTGGGCGATATGCTCAGTGCCTACGCGTCTGCATTGCAGGAAGGCGGCGTGGCCACGACGATCATGCTACCCGGCTATCCGGAAGCGCTGGAAAAGGCGCATGGATTACAGGCGGTTGCGACCCTCGACGGCCTGCCCGGCGGTGACGCCGTCCTGATGAGCGGATCGATGCCCGATAGCGGCATCCCGGTTCTGCTCGTCAAGTGCGATGCACTGTATGCGCGGGATGGCTTGTATCAGGATGAGAACGGCGCGGACTGGGGCGACAATGCCATTCGTTTCGGCACGCTGAGCGCGGCCGCGGTTCGTGTGGCGCAGGGCATCCCGGGCCTGCCCAAAGTCGACGTCGTGCATGCGCACGATTGGCATACGGGCCTGACGCCGATGCTGATGAAACTCGCCGGGCTGCGTACGCCGTCGGTTTTCACGATCCATAACCTGGCCTTCCAAGGCAACTATCCGATGGACCTGGCACCGAAGCTCGGCATCCCCGTCGAACTGTTGGATTGCAATCAGGACGCGCCCGGGATCGAATTTTACGGACAGCTGAGCTTCATGAAGGCGGCCATTCGCTATGCGGACCGCGTGACGACCGTCAGCGAAACCTATGCGCGCGAAATCACGACGCCGCGCTTCGGCCATCTGATGGAAGGCTTGCTGCAAGCCGAGTCGCACAAGCTCATCGGCATCATGAATGGCATCGACGTCGATGCCTGGGACCCGGCGCACGACCCGATGATCCCGCGTCACTTCTCGCTCGATGAAATGCGCGGCAAGCACGCCTGCAAGCGTGAGCTGCAACAGGCGTTCGGACTGCCCACGGACCCGTTCGTCCCGGTGGTCGCGATGGGAAGTCGCCTCACCGGTCAGAAAATGGCCGATCTGGCGCTGGAAACCATCCCGGCGCTGATGGACGCGTACCCGCGTCTCCAGGTGATCGTGCTCGGCAAGGGTGATGGCCGGATCGAATTGGGCATGGCCCGCCTCGCGCAACGCTTCCCGGATCGCGTTGCCGTTCATATCGGTTTCGACGAACGGCGAGCGCATCTGCTCCACGCCGGCGCCGATATCCTGTTGCACGGTAGCCGCTTCGAACCATGCGGCCTGACGCCGATGTATTCGATGCGCTATGGCACGCTGCCGATCGCCTCGCGCGTGGGTGGCCTGGCCGACAGTATCGTCGATGCAAGCGACGATCCGAGCCGAGGCACGGGCTTCCTTTTCGACGGTGAAACTGTCGAAGCGATGACCGAGGCCGCGTGCCGCGCGGTGGACGCTTATATGCGGCCGCAGGCATGGCGCGAGCTTCAACGGCACGCAATGCTGGCCGACTTCCGTTGGCAGGCACCTGCCGCACGGTATACCGCGTTGTATGCGGCACTGAGCGGCAAGCGCCCCGTGCGTGCCAATGTGGCGAAGGTACGGGCTGCCGTACGTCGTCGCCAGGCGGCGAACGATCGTGCGCCGGCGCGCATGGACGGCACCCTCGGCGAGATGCGCGAATCGCTGGTCCAATCGACGAGCGACGCAAACGGCGCGATTGGCGCAACGGCGCGCACGTCGGGATCCGCCAGCGCGTCATCCTCGGCCTCCGCCAAACGGACGCGCGCAGGCAGCAAGGACGGCGCGACCGACATCGCGCTGACGACCGGCGCGGCCGAACCGTTAGAGCAATTGTTGGCCTGACCTTTCGAGGTCGCTAAAACAGGGCAAGCGTACCGAACCGACGCTGTATTAAAGCCAAAGCGGCAATGCCCGCAACATCATTCGATGCGCCCGAGTGCATCGAATGCCAGATGAAAGCCGGTTTGCACGCGTGCCTGTTGCCCGGTACCCAGCTCACGGAATGTTCGATGAGCACGGCGTCGCGGCCGCCGCAGCGACTGCGCGCCGGTTGTGGCACCCAGTACGCGTGCTCCCGTGGGCCGGTTCGAGCGTCCAGCGTGTCGGACCCGGCCTATAAAAAAGGAGACACGCAACAGATGGATTCCGACCTTCGGCATTCCGGCGACACCGCCGGCCACTCCGCCCTCACCGGTGTTTCGGCAGAGGCTTCGCACGGCACCGCGACTCCCGCGTCCCCCACCCCCTTGTTCGCTCCGCGCATTTACTATGTGCAACCGTCCTTGCTCGGCCCTTTACATGGATCGGCTGACGTGGCCGACGCGGGTAGTGCTATCGGCGAAGACTGGGCACAGACACTGGCGCGCGCCGCATCGATGGGCTTCGATCATCTCCTGATCGCACCGCCCTTCTTGCCCGGCGGCGCGAACGACTGCTTCGTCACCGCCGATCACCACCGCCTCTGTCGCTCGCTGCTGCCTGGCGCCGCCGACCAGGATCGCGCGGCTGCGGAGAGCGGCGACGGGATACCGCGCGATAGCGCGGCGCACGCGCCGCACGGGAAGGAGCCGGACGCGCTCGACTGGCTCGCGATGATGTCCAAAGCGGCACGCGCGCACGGCCTGACCTTGATGCTGGACGTCGTCATCGATCGCATCGGCACCGATGCCGGTCTGTATCGCGACCACCCCGGCTGGTTCCATCCCCCTGGCGCGCAACACGGCCGGATCGACCCGCGTCATGATCCCCGCGCGGATTTGATCGCGCATGCCGATTTTGGCCATCCCGACACTCAATCGCCGCTGGTCGACTGGTGGATCCGGCAGTTGCGGCGTTACGCGGAGTCGGGCGTCGCCGGTTTCCGCTTCGACGGGATCGACGGCATTGCGCCGCATGTCTGGCGCCGGCTTGCAGCGGGCGTACGCGAGACCTACCCAACGCAGCGCTTTCTCGCCTGGACACCGGGCGCGAGCCGCGATGCGCTGCGTGATTTGGAAAGCGCGGCCTTCGATGGTGTTTTCTCGTCGGTGCGCTGGTGGGATGCCCGCGCCGATTGGCTCGCCGACGAAGTGCAGGCACTGGCGCGCATCGCCCCGCCGATCGCCTTCCCGGAAACGCCGTTCGGTCCGCGTCTGCTCAGCGATTTGCCGACACTATCGGCGCCCTCCGATACCGCGGCCGTCGCGCGTGCCTACCGTCGCGCGGTACAGATCGCCGCTTTGACCGGGACAGGCTGGATGATGCCGATGGGCTTCGAATTCGGCGTCGATCGTCCCTTGAGTCGCACCCCGCTGAACGGCGCACGCGCCGACTACCGCGACCGGACGCCTGCGGGAGGCGCCACGCCGCGAGTCGATCTGACCGACACGATCGCTACCGTGAACGCCTATGCCAAACCGAAGAAAGCCGCAGGCGCAAAAGGACGACACGCCGCCGCTGGCGGCGCGGCATCACACGCAGTGGCAGGCACCGGCGCCAGCACGGTGAACACCGATATTGCGGGCGTATTGCGCAGCCGCAGCGCGTTGACGCCGTTGACCGGACCCGACGCGAGCGCCACTGCGCTGCTCCGAACGGACGGTGTCGATCCCCGTCGTTCCCGTGACGCCGTGATCGTGCTCGTCAATCCCGATCTCTATCGTCCCGCCCTTGCGGATCTGCAACGCTGGCGCGACGCGATGCCGGGCGGATTTACCCAATACAGCGTCCTGCCGATCGCGGCGCCGACGACGCACGACGCCGCGAGCCCAAGCGCCACGACATTGCCGGAGGTCATCACCTTGGCCCCTGCCGAGGTGCGGCTGCTGCACGCGACGCGACCCGCCGCGGTGGTGCTGACGCCGGATCTGGTGGGTAAAGGCGGCACGGCGAAAGGCGCGCTCAAATCCGCCGCCAAGCCGGTGCGCCCCTCGGCCGCCGAACGCAAGGCCACGATCGATGTGATCCAGATGCCCCGCATCGCTATCGAGGACGTCACGCCGAGCGTCGACGACGGGCGCTTTGCAGCAAAGCGTGTGGTCGGCGAGCCGGTGACGATCGAAGCCGACGTCTTTATCGATGGTCACGATCACCTGGCCGCGGCGGTGCTATGGCGCGAAGCGGACTGGGCCTCGCGCACGGACACGCTCAACGCGCAGACGCTGGCGAACGAGGGCTGGCGCGAAATCCCGATGCGACCCAGCGGCAATGACCGCTGGCAGGCCATCTTGCCGCTAAAGCGGCTGGGCGCCTATGAATTCACGATCGAAGCGTGGCGCGATACCTTCGATACGCTGGTCGATCACATTCGAAAAAAACAGGCGGCAGCGCAGGCCGTCGATCTGGAGTTGCAGGAGGCGGCATTGCTGTTCAGCCGCATACTGCACGAAACAGGAAGCGGCGGTGCCACGGCGACCGCCCGCACGGCGCAGGCGAAGCCGGGCAAAGACGCGAAACCCGTCCCCGCCGACAGCGAAAAAGCAAGCAACACGGACGAGTTCAAGCCGGCGAAGCGCAGCACCAAATCGAGCAAGGCCGCCGATACCGGCGCCGCCGTGGCGAAGGTCGCGCCCGCCTCGCTTAAAGGCAGCGCGAAACCGACGGCAAAGGACGGCACCGCCGTCGCAACAACGGCAGCGACGTCCGCAACGTCCGCAACGCCGTCCGCCAGCCAGGCACTGCAAACGATCGCTGCCGCCTACGACGCAGCGAATGCCGCGACACGCCTCGATATCGTGTTGTCGGAGAAAACGGCCGCCGCGGTCCGCGCAAGCGGTCATCGCGATTTCCGCGTCCGGCATCCACGCGTGCTGACCATTCAAGCCGAACGGCGCGCCGCCCGTTTCGCTTCCTGGTATGAGCTGTTTCCGCGCTCCGCCTCCGGCGATCCGCATCGCCACGGGACGTTTATCGATGTCATCGCGCGCCTGCCTGCAATCCGCGCGATGGGCTTCGACGTGCTTTATTTTCCGCCGATCCATCCGATCGGCCTGGCCAATCGCAAAGGCCCGAACAACACGCTGACCGCGGGCCCCGACGACGTCGGCAGTCCCTATGCCATTGGCGGCGCGGCCGGCGGTCACACGGCCGTGCATCCGGAGTTGGGCACGCTCGACGATTTCAGGACGCTCCTGCATGCCGCACGCGAACACGGTCTTGAATTGGCTTTGGACTTCGCCATTCAATGCTCACCGGATCATCCCTGGCTGAAGGAACATCCGGACTGGTTTGCCTGGCGCCCCGATGGCTCGCTGCGTTACGCGGAGAATCCACCGAAGAAATATCAGGACATCGTCAACCCGGATTTCTATGCCGCGGCGGCAGTACCCGATCTCTGGCTGGAACTGCGCGATGCCGTACTTTTCTGGGTACGCGAAGGCGTCGACATCTTCCGCGTCGACAACCCGCACACGAAGCCCTTCCCTTTCTGGGAATGGATGATCGGCGAGGTGCGTCGTCGCCATCCGCAGACGATTTTCCTGTCGGAAGCCTTCACGCGGCCGAAGGTAATGAACCGCCTCGCAAAAGTTGGCTTCTCGCAGTCCTATACGTACTTCACCTGGCGCGACGAAAAGCGCGATCTGAGCGCCTATCTGGAAGACTTGACGCAGACGCCGGTGCGGGAATATTTCCGGCCGAACTTCTTTGTCAATACGCCGGACATCAATCCGCGCTTCCTGCAACAGAACGGTCGCGCCGGCTTCGTGATCCGTGCGGCGCTTGCCGCCACGCTGTCCGGGGTCTGGGGCGTCTACAGCGGCTTCGAGCTGTGCGACGCGGCCGCCTTGCCGAACAGCGAGGAATACCTCGACTCCGAGAAGTATCAGATTCGTAGCTGGGATTGGGAGAAGCCCGGCAACATCATCGCCGAAATCGCGCTGCTGAATCGCATCCGCCGTGCCAATCCGGCGCTGCAGACGCATCTCAACGTGACGTTCCTGCCGTCGTCGAATCCGAATGTCCTGTTCTTCGAGAAAGCCACGCCGAATCGCGACAATGTCCTGCTGATCGCCGTCAGCATGACGCCATGGGACGTCCAGGAATCGACGGTCGAAATACCGCTATGGCGGTGGGCGCGCGGCGACGGCGACGCGCTGGACGCGCACGACCTCGTTAGCGGCGAACGTTTTCAGATGCAGGGCAAGGTTCAAACGATCCGTCTCGATCCGCAGGTATTGCCGTTCGCCATCCGCCGCGTCAGCGCACCGGGCTGGCAACCGCCGCTGTCCGCGCCGCCCGATTCCGGCGGCGACGACAGCGATGCAGGCCAAGGCGGCAGTACCCCACACGAAGGAGCGCATTGATGAAACACCAAAAAGTTGCGCTGCTGAAGGACGATCCGCTCTGGTACAAGGACGCGATCATTTATCAGCTTCACGTGAAGTCTTTCTTCGACTCGAACCATGACGGCGTCGGAGACTTCCCCGGGCTGCTATCCAAGCTCGACTACATCGCCGAACTGGGCGTGGATGTCATCTGGATATTGCCCTTCTATCCATCGCCGCGACGCGACGACGGCTATGACATCTCCGACTACCGCGGCGTCAATGCCGACTACGGCACGCTCGCCGATTTCAAGCGCTTCATCCACGAAGCGCATGCACGCGGATTGCGGGTGATCACCGAACTGGTCATCAACCACACGTCCGACCAACATCCCTGGTTCCAACGCGCGCGCAAGGCCAAGCCCGGTTCGAACCATCGCAACTACTATGTCTGGTCCGACGACGACAAGAAATACGGCGACACGCGGATCATCTTCAACGACACCGAAACGTCGAACTGGACCTATGACCCGGTCGCCCAGGCGTATTACTGGCACCGCTTCTACTCGCACCAGCCCGATCTGAATTTCGACAATCCGCGCGTGTTGCAGGAGGTGTTGTCGGTCATGAAGTTCTGGCTGGAGATGGGCGTCGACGGCCTGCGTCTGGATGCCATCCCCTATCTCGTCGAACGCGAAGGGACGAATAACGAAAACCTGCCCGAAACGCATACGGTTCTGAAGCAGATTCGTGCCGCGCTGGATGCCTCTTTTCCGAATCGGATGCTACTGGCCGAAGCGAATCAATGGCCGGAGGACGTGCAGGAATATTTCGGCGACAGCGACGAATGCCATATGGCCTTCCACTTCCCGCTGATGCCGCGCATCTATATGGCGATCGCCAGCGAGGACCGCTTCCCGATCACCGACATCATGCGGCAGACCCCGGATATTCCGGAGACCTGCCAATGGGCGATCTTCCTGCGCAACCATGACGAGCTGACGCTCGAAATGGTGACCGACAAGGAACGCGATTATTTGTGGAACACGTATGCCAGCGATCGGCGCGCCCGCATCAATATGGGCATTCGGCGGCGTCTCGCCCCGTTGCTCGAACGGGACCGCCGTCGCATCGAATTGATCAACTCGCTGCTGCTGTCGATGCCGGGTACGCCGGTCATCTATTACGGTGACGAGATCGGCATGGGCGACAACATTCATCTGGGCGACCGCGATGGCGTGCGCACGCCGATGCAATGGTCGTCGGATCGCAATGGCGGCTTCTCCCGCGCCGATCCCGAACAGTTGGTGCTGCCGCCGGTGATGGGATCGCTGTACGGTTTCGATGCCGTCAATGTGGAATCGCAGAGCCGCGATCCCCATTCGCTGTTGAATTGGATGCGGCGCATGTTGGTGACGCGGCGCGCTCGTCAGGCGTTCGGTCGCGGCCGCATCCGTTTCTTGCGCCCGGCGAACCGTAAAGTCCTCGCCTATCTGCGCGAGCTCGATGGCGAACCCCCGGTCTTGTGCGTGGCGAATCTCGGTCGCGCGCCGGAGGCTGTCGAACTCGATCTGTCCGAATTCGCCGGGCATGTGCCGGTCGAGATGACGGCCGACTCCGCGTTTCCGCCGATCGGGCAATTGACCTATCTGCTGACGCTGCCGCCCTACGGCTTCTATTGGTTCACGCTTTGCCCGGACGGCGTACGGCCATCTTGGAGCGTGGCGCCGTCGGAACAACTGCCGGAATTCGTCACGTTTGTCGTGCGCAAGGGCGTGCAATTGCCGAGCGCCACCGCGCAACAACGCACACTCGAGACGGAAGTGCTGCCGACCTATCTCGGCATGCGCCGCTGGTTCTCCGCAAAGGATGCGACAATGCGGGCGGTGCGTCTGGCCTACTACACGCTGATGACGCCGGGTATCGAAAACATCCTGCTGGCCGAAGTGGAAGCGGATCTGTCCGCGGGCCCGGGCGCGCAAGGCAAACAGGATGGCGCGGCGATCCGCACCGAACGCTACTTCCTGCCGCTGGCCGTGTCGTGGGACAACTCGGCGACCGCTTCGCCGCTGCCGCAACAGTTGGCGCTGGCCCGCGTGCGCAGCGGACGGACTGTCGGCTATCTGACGGACGCTTTCTCGCTGGCCGCGCTGCCGATCGCGATGGTGCGCATGTTGCACGAGAAAGCCAGCGTTGAGACACCCCAGGGTGTCGTTGCGTTTTTGCCGTCGGACGCCTTGCAACAGGTGCTGCCGGCCGACGCCGCCGACACGCTGGCCCCGGAGATCCGCTGGTTGTCCGCGGAACAAAGCAATAGCTCGCTGGTCATTGGCGATGCAGCGGTGTTGAAGCTGGTCAGACGTATCGTTCCCGGCATCCACCCGGAAGCGGAAATGACGCGCTATCTGACCGAACACGCTTATGCCAATACGGCGGCGCTGCTCGGCGAAGTGGTCCGCACCGACGCATCCGGCGAACCGCACACGCTGGCGATCCTGCAAGGGTTCATCGAGAACCAGGGCGATGCTTGGCATTGGGTCCTCGACTACCTGCGTCGGGCCACCGACGACCTCGCCGTCGCGGTCACCGTCGGTCTCGACGACGCCACGACTGGCAAGTCGCCGAAACAAGCCGGCCGGCAAATCGATTCGGGCACGTCGATCCGCGAGGAGGACTATGCCAAGTCGATCGAGGGCTATGGCACGATGGCAGCGACCATCGGCAAGCGTCTGGGCGAGCTGCATGTCATCCTCGCCGCGCCCACCGACGATCCGGCCTTCTCGCCGGAGCAGGCCAGCGCACGGGATGTAAAGGGCTGGATCGACGAGACGGTGACGCAACTCGACGATGCGCTCGATACGCTGTCGCAACACGTGGACGGCTTGGACGACGATGCGCGGGCCTTGGCCACGACGCTGCTTTCGCGTCGCAAGGACCTGGTCAAAGCGGTCAAGGGCATCGTCGGCGACAAACCGCAGGCGCTGCGCACGCGAATCCATGGCGACTTCCATCTCGGCCAGATCCTCATCGCGCAATTGGATGCCTATCTGATCGACTTCGAAGGCGAGCCGGCGCGCAGCGTCGCCGATCGCCGCCGCAAGATGAGCCCGTATCGCGACGTAGCAGGTCTGCTGCGTTCCTTCTCGTATGCGGGTGCCGCGGCCTTAACGGCCAGCGCCAACGAGACCGCGCAACTGCCGTCGAACGATCGACGTCGGATGCTGCTGGAGGCCTTCAGCGCGCGTGCCCGCGACCGCTTCCTCGAGGCGTATCGCACGGCGATCGCTGGCGCGGCGCAACCGTTGGCCGATGCGCGCACCGAAGCGGCACTGATCGACCTGTTCCTCGTGGAAAAGGCCGGTTACGAGATCCGCTACGAGGCAGCCAATCGGCCGAGCTGGTTGGCCCTGCCGCTGCGGGGCCTGGCGGCGCTGGCGGCACGTTTGCTCGGCGACACCGAGGCCAATGCGGCCTCCGACGTGGCCGGTGCGGCAAATCTCGATGCCGGCGACGGCAATGGCGACGGCGGCGGCAAGGAGCGGCCGACGCGCTGAACCAGAACGCATGCACGCTGTACACCGGCCGCCCGCGGCCGCGCGGCCCGAACGTCGCGTCGGCGCGGCGCCGGACCGGTACCTGAAACGATAACGATATCCGACACGGAGCAAGACATGACAGAACCGACAGCGCAGTCCGTTGCCCAGACCGAACAGGGGGACGACGGGCGCCATGAGCGCAACGGGGCGTCACGCGCCGGCCTCGGCCAACATGATATCGACGCCCTGCTGAACGGCCGCCATTGGGACCCGTTCGCGGTGCTTGGCCCGCATGAAGCATCCAATGGCAGCGGGACGCTGGTGCGCGCGTTACTGCCCGGCGCGCGCAACGTCACGCTGGTCGATGCCGCCGGCAAGACGCTCGCACCGATGCACCCGCTGCCTGACGCGGACGCCTTGTTCATCGGCCAGCTGCCTGGCAAGGTGGGCGCCGCCGACTATCGTCTGCAGATCGACTGGGGCGGTGCGACACAGCACAGCGCCGATACCTATGCCTTCGGCCCGGTGCTGCACGACGGCGACCTCGACCGCTTGGCATGGGGCGATCCCACCGCCGTCAATACCTGCCTGGGCTCGCGGCTGACGCGTGTCGACGGTATCGACGGAGTGCTGTTCGCCGTGTGGGCGCCGAATGCACGGCGCGTCTCCGTCGTGGGCGACTTCAACACCTGGGACGGTCGACGCCATCCGATGCGTGTGCGGCATCATGGCGGCGTCTGGGAGCTGTTCATTCCCGACATCGGCGCCGGCACCCGCTATAAGTACGAGCTGATCGGCCCAGACGGCCAGGCCCTGCCGCTGAAGGCGGATCCGGTGGCACGTCAGACCGAACGTCCGCCAGCCACCGCCTCGATCGTCGCGGACGACAGCGCGATCCGCTGGACCGACGAAGCGTGGATGACGCAGCGTGGGGGACGGCAGACCGCCGGCTCGCCGATCGCGATCTACGAGGTCCACGCGGAATCGTGGATGCGCGTGCCCGAGGAAGGCAATCGACCGATGAATTGGGACGAGCTGGGCGAGCGCCTGATTCCGTATGCAAAATCGCTCGGTTTTACCCATCTCGAATTTCTGCCGCTGGCCGAGCATCCGTTCGGCGGCTCATGGGGTTATCAGCCCTTGAGCCCATTTGCGCCGTCGGCGCGATTCGGCTCGCCGACGCAATTCGCCGCCTTCGTCGATCGTGCGCACCGTGAAGGTCTCGGTGTGATCGTCGACTGGGTGCCGGCGCACTTTCCCAACGATGCCCACGGGATGATTTACTTCGACGGCACGCCGCTCTACGAGCATGCCGATCCGCGCGAGGGCTATCACCCGGATTGGAACACCTGGATCTTCAATCTCGGGCGTAACGAAGTGTCGGGCTTCATGTTGGCCTCGGCTCTCGCCTGGTTGGAGCGCTTCCATATCGACGGGCTGCGCGTGGATGCGGTGGCATCGATGCTGTATCGGGACTACAGCCGCAAGCATGGGGAGTGGGTGCCAAACCAATGGGGCGGCCGGGAGAACGAGGAATCGATTGCCTTCCTGCGCCGCTTGAACCACGAAGTGCATCACCACGCGCCCGGCGCGATCACGATCGCCGAGGAATCGACCGCCTGGCCAGGCGTCACCGCGCCCGTCGATCAAGGCGGCCTCGGTTTCGATTTCAAGTGGAATATGGGATGGATGCATGACACGTTGGACTATATGCATCGCGATCCGATCTATCGGCCGCATCATCATCACGAGATGACGTTCGGCATGGTCTATGCCTACTCGGAACGCTTCGTCCTGCCGCTGTCGCATGACGAAGTCGTTCACGGCAAGGGCTCATTGCTCGGGCGGATGCCCGGCGATACCTGGCAGCGCTTTGCGAATCTGCGCGCCTACCTCGCCTTTATGTACTTGCATCCGGGCAAGAAGCTGCTGTTCATGGGTGGCGAGCTGGGCCAGTACGCCGAGTGGAACCACGATGCCACGCCGCACTGGCATCTGCTCGACGACACGCTGCATGCCGGTGTGCAGCGGGTGATCGGCGATCTGAACCGCCTCTATACGCATGAGCCCGCGCTCTACGCCAGCGACAGCGATCCAGCCGGCTTCCAATGGCTGGTCGGCGACGATGCCGTCAACAGCGTCTATGTCTTCGCCCGAAAGTATGCCGAACGGACCGTGCTGGCGGCGGTCAATCTGACGCCGGTGCCGCGCGAGCAATATCGCATCGGTGTGCCCCACGAAGGCTGGTGGCGCGAGATGCTGAACACCGATGCGCAGATCTATGGCGGCAGCAATGTCGGGAACGGTGGCGGAGTGCAGGCGCAGGCGATTCCCTCGCATGGTCATGGCTGGTCGATCGCGCTGACATTGCCGCCGTTGGCCACCATCGTCCTCGCGGCGTTCTAAGCGTCGGGCGCTGGCGTTTGCCCGTCGCGAATGTTCTAAGCGTTCCGATAGCTTTGATCAGCCACCTCATTCGACAGGACTGCGCATGATCGCCGACCGGCTTTTGCCTGGCGTGCCCTACCCTCTGGGCGCGACCTGGGATGGACTTGGCACCAATTTCGCGGTGTTTTCCGCGAATGCGGCCGCCATCGACCTCTGCATCTTCGATCCCTCCGGGCGGCGCGAAATCGCCCGCCTCCGCCTGCCCGAATGCACCGACGAAATCTGGCACGGCTATCTCCCCGATGCGCACCCCGGCATGCTGTACGGCCTGCGCGCGCATGGTCCCTGGCAACCGCAGCACGGGCATCGTTTCAATCCGCACAAACTGCTGCTCGACCCGTATGCGAAACAGCTGGCCGGCCAGGTGCGTTGGTCCGACGCCTTGTTCGGCTATCGCCTGTCGTCGCGACGCGCGGACCTGTCCTTCGATCGTCGCGACAGCGCCGCGGCCATGCCGAAAGGCGTGGTGACGTCACCGAACTTCGACTGGTCGAACGACCGCAACCCGAATCGGCCGTGGTCGGACACGGTGATTTACGAGGCGCATGTACGCGGCGTCTCGATGACGCGTGAGGAAGTACTGCCGCCGCAGCGTGGCACATTCGCCGCATTGGCATCGCCCGCCTTCATCGACCATCTGCAAAAGCTCGGCGTCACCGCACTCGAACTGATGCCGGTACACGCCTTCCTGCAAGATCGGTTTCTCGTCGAGCGCGGTCTGCGTAACTATTGGGGCTACAGCACGCTGTCCTTCTTCGCCCCGGAACCGGCCTATCTGTCGCGAGGCTCGGCTGCCGGCGCGCATGCGGCGCTGTCGTCGATATCTTCGTCGCTGCGCCATCTCGACGAGATCCGCATCGCCGTGCGCAAATTACATGATGCCGGTATCGAGGTGCTGCTCGACGTCGTCTTCAATCACACCTGCGAAGGCAATGCGCTCGGCCCCACATTGTCCTGGCGCGGGCTCGACAACGCCAGCTACTACCGTCTGATCCCCGGCAACGAGCGGCATTACATCGACGAGACCGGCTGCGGTAACACCGTCAACCTGTCGCATCCGCGGGTCCTTCAGATGGTGATGGACTCGTTGCGCTACTGGGCCGAGACCTTCCGCATCGACGGCTATCGCTTCGATCTGGGCGTGACCTTGGGGCGCGAAGGGCATGGCTTCGATCCCGGCTCGGGCTTCTTCGACGCGGTACGGCAAGATCCGGTGCTGTCGCGACTGAAATTGATTTCGGAACCCTGGGACGTGGGTCCGGACGGGTATCAGCTCGGCGCGCATCCGCCCGGATTCGCCGAGTGGAACGACCGCTTTCGTGACGGCGCGCGACGTCTGTGGCGCGGCGACGATGGCCAACGCCCGGAGATCGCCGCACGCATCACCGGCTCGGCCGATCTGTTCAATCGTCGCCATCGCCGGCCCTGGGCGTCGATCAACTATGTCGCCTCGCACGACGGCTTTCCGGCCGGCGACGTCGTACGCTACGCGGAGAAGCATAACGCGGCCAACGGCGAGGACAACCGCGACGGTCATAGCGATAACTGCAGCGCCAACTGGGGTGTTGAGGGGCCGAGCGACGACGCGGCCGTGAACGCGCAACGCATGCGCGTGCTGCATGCGCTGCTGGCCATGCCTTTCATCTCGCTGGGAACGCCGATGCTGGCCGCCGGCGATGAATTCGGCCGTACCCAGCACGGCAACAACAATGCCTACTGCCAGGACAATGCGCTGTCCTGGCTTGATTGGGGTCAGGCCGCGCAGCCGGACGCGCAGGCCTTATGCCGCTATATCGCGCAACTGACGGCGCTACGGCGCGCGCAGCCGCTGCTGCGCGATACGCGCTTTCTCGACGGCGCGCATCCGGTGCCCGGCACCGATTGGCACGATGTCGACTGGTTCGACGAAAACGGGGCGCCGATGTCGATCGACGCCTGGAACGATCCCAGCGGCAAGCGCTTGCTGTGTCGCCGCGCGGGAATCGATGCGCAAGGCAAGGTGATGGCGCTGCTGCTGATCATCAACAGCGGCACCGACGACTGCACCTTCACGTTGCCGGGGCAGGATCGATGGCACGCGGTTCTCGAAACGGCGCAGGCGGCGGCCGTCCTCGTTGCGCGCGCGGACGAACAAGACAGGCCCGCTTCCGCCGAGCCGACGGACAACGACACGTCGTCCGGCACATCGGTGTGTCAAAGCTACTCATGTCCCGCCCAATCGTTGTCCATCCTGGCCTTGACAACGCGGCACTTGGCGGATGGCCCGGTTTTTGCGTAACCATCCTGCCACCGATCCAGGACGACCTCGCCATGACCGCACGCAGCATCGACGCCAGCCCCCTCTCGGTTTCGAATATCGCCCCCCATCTGGGCGCGCAACCGGGCATGACGCCGGGTGCGCATTTCTCGCGCACGCTCCCGTTCGGCGCGCAACCGACGGGCACCGATCACACGCGTTTTCGCCTATGGGCGCCATCGGCCAAAGCGGTGGATCTGGTGCTCGTCGCGCAGTCGGGCGCGGCCGGCGACGGCACCGTGTTGCCGATGTCGGCCGTCGAGGACGGCTGGTTCGAACTCGAGGCGGCATGCGGCGCGGGAACCCGTTACCAGTACCGTGTACACCCGGAAGGCGAGCAAGCCGAGGCTTTGAACGTGCCGGATCCGGCCTCGCGTTTTCAACCGGACGATGTGCATGGTGCGAGCGAAGTCATCGCGCCGGCGGACTATGCCTGGCAGCATCCGGAGTGGCGTGGGCTGCATTGGGAAGAAACGGTTTTGTACGAACTGCATGTCGGCGCGTTCGGCGGCTACCGCGGCGTCATCGACAAACTGGCCGACATCAAGGCACTGGGCGTCACGGCGATCGAATTGATGCCGCTGAACGATTTTCCCGGCGCGCGTAATTGGGGCTATGACGGCGTGTTGCCGTTCGCACCGGATGCCAGCTATGGCCGTCCGGAAGACCTGAAAGCACTGATCGACGCGGCGCATGGGTTAGGCCTGATGGTGTTTCTCGATGTCGTCTACAACCACTTCGGCCCCGATGGCAATTACCTGCATGCCTATGCCGAACCGTTCTTCAAAGCGGGCACGCATACGCCATGGGGTCCGGCGATCGATTTCGATCGCGCGCAAGTGCGCGATTTCTTTTTCGAGAACGCGCTGTACTGGTTGCTCGAATATCGCTTCGACGGCTTGCGCCTCGACGCGGTCCATGCGATCGATAACGACGGCTGGCTGCGCGAATTGTCCGAGCGCGTGCAATCGACGGTATCGCAGGGCCGCCATGTGCACCTTGTCTTGGAAAACGAACGCAACACGTCGAGCTTGCTGGTGCACCATTTCCAAGCGCAGTGGAGCGACGACGCACACAACACGCTGCACGTGCTGCTGACCGGCGAGCGCGAAAGCTATTACGAAGCGTTTGCCGATCACCCGCTCGAGAATCTCGCACGCGTCCTCGGCGAGGGGTTTGTCTATCAAGGCGAGCCCTCGCCGATTCACGATGGCGAACCACGCGGCGAGCCGAGCGGATCATTGCCGCCCTCCGCCTTCGTGTTCTTTCTGCAAAATCACGACCAAACCGGCAACCGCGCCTTCGGCGAACGGCTGCGCGCGTTGACCGACGACGACAGCCTGCGCGCGGCCACCGCGCTGATGCTGCTGTCGCCGCAGATACCAATGCTGTTCATGGGCGAGGAAACCGGCTCGCGCCAGCCCTTCTGCTTCTTCACCGGGTATACCGGCGATCTGGCCGACGCCGTGCGCGAGGGACGGCGTAAGGAATTTGCCAAGTTCGACGCCTTCAACGATCCGGAAAAACGCGCCCGTATTCCCGATCCGAACGCGGAATCGACCTTCCAGCTGTCGCAGCCTTTCGGCCCGCATATCGAGCAGGACGCCGACGACATCGCAGCCTGGCGCGGCTTCTACCACGATGCGCTGGCGGTACGGCGTCAATGCATCGTTCCGGGCCTGTTTGGCGGCGCGCGCGCCTTGGGCGCCGAGGTCGTCGATGGCGCGGTGATCGCCCGCTGGCGCCTCACCAATGGCAACCGCTTGACGCTGGCGATCAATCTCGGCGAACGGGATGCGAGCGTGCCGGCCTGCCCGCCGCGCGACGCGCACGGTGAACCGCTGGCGCTTCCCTGCCATACCGCGACGTCGATCGACAGCGCCGATGGCGACACCACCACCCTCGAAGCGGCGCCGACCTGCGTCGATTCGCCGATATTCGAAACGCAGGCGGGCGCCGCCGATGCCTTCGGTGAAGGTCGGTTGCTGGCGCGCAGCTTCGTGGCCATGCTTTGCGAACCGCACGGCGCGCTGCTGCCGAGCGGCCGCACGGGTACGGCGGCGGGCACCCGATCGGAAGACATTGGGCGCAGCGTGCCGGGAGCGACTGCATGAGTACGGCGCCGGGCGCACGGCCGACCGCCGCCGAAACGCTTTCCGAGCACGCGTCCGACGACGCCACGGACCGGACAGCGGACCCACTCGCGCAACGGCGCGCGGCGCTGGCCGAACGTGCCGGCTTCCTCGTGGAGTGGCGCGATGCAAGCGATAAACCGCAATATGTGGCCGCCGATGTACTCGCCGTGTTGCTGAGTCGAATCGGTTTGCAGTGCGACACAGTCGCACAATGCGACGCCAGTCTCGCCATGCTCGACAGCGAGTCCCTGGCACAGCGGCCGCCGCCGCTGCTGACGGGCACCGTCGGCAAGCCGTTGATCGTCCCTGCCGGCTGGTTGCAAGCAGATATGACGTATAGCATTGCCATCGATGCGAGCATCCCGCCAGGCGCGTGGGACACGCCGGAAGGCTTGCCGCTGGAGGCCGCGCTGCCGCATGCTGCCACGCGTCTGGCTGCCGGCGCCGCGGCCTCGTCGGCCTCCGCCGAATTGGCCGGGACAACCGTCGCCAGCGCGACGGACGGCAGCGGCAGCGCCGGCAGTGAAGGCAGCGACGGACAAGCGGAATCGCATCTGCGTACGCTGCGCGGGCGTACGAAACGCGCGGACGCACCGCTGTCGAGCGATGCACCTGATGCGACCGCCGCCGAGTACGTGGCGATCGCACCGATCGACTATCCCGGTTATCACACGCTGCAGCTATTCGACGAATACCGGACAACGGTGCGCTTGGCGATAGCTCCGCCGCGGTGCTTCGGCGTCGACGATGCGCTGGCGACGCTGCAGCCGCGCGATGTCGCAATCGTGGCCGCACGCCCGGACACGGATACTTCCGCCGTCGGCAGTTCGTCCGGTAACCTGTCCGAAGAGGTGCAAACGCCTTCCGACACCGTAGCGGCCCCTCGCGTCTGGGGGCTGACCGCGCAGGTTTATGGTCTGCGTCCTTCATCGGATGAGGCATTGGCGGCGCGGGATATGGGGCTCGGCGATTTCACGATGCTAGCGGCGCTGACGCGCACCGCTGCGCAGGCGGGCGCCGGCGCCTTGGCGATCAGCCCCTTGCATGCAATGTCGAACGCCGATCCCGGGAAATACAGTCCCTACTCCCCTTCGAGCCGACTCTTTCTGAATGCTTGGCATGTGGACCCGGCCGCCGTCCTCGGCACCGACGCGCTGGACGCGGCAATCGACGCGCTAAATCTGGGCCCGACGCTTGATGCGCTCGGCAATGCGCCGTTGATCGACTGGCCCACTGCCGTGCGCGCGCGCCTTGCCATCCTGCGCTATTTGTTCGATACGCACTTCACCGATCTGAGCGATCCTGCCGACGCAGACGGTGGCGCCCCGCCATCGGCGCCGACTGCACACGACAGCGACGCGTCGCTACGCGCCCCTATTGGCGCCAATGCCGACGCGATTGCCGCCGCAGCGGAAAAGCGTGCGGCGCGCGCGGGTTTCGATGCATTCCGTCGTGCCGGCGGGGTCGCGCTCGAGCGTCATGCCCGTTTCGAAACGCTGCACGCCGCGCGCATCGCAGCCGCAGCACAACAGGCGCAACGGCATACCGAATCGGCCGGACAGCAAACCACCGCGCTGACGGGCGATGCCATCGAAGGCGACACCGCACAGGGATATGACTGGCGCCAATGGCCGGCCGCGCTGCAAGATCCCGAAAGCGCCGACGTCGCCGCGTTCGTCGAAGCACACCGCCGCGAAGTCGATTTCCAGCTGTTCCTGCAGTGGCAGGCTTCGCTCGGCCTGGCTCGCGCACAGGAGGCGGCCCGCGCCGCCGGCATGCCGATCGGTCTTATCGCCGATCTCGCCGTCGGCTGCGACAGCGCCGGCAGCCAGACCTGGGCCGATCCGCAGGCCATGCTGCATGGCTTGAGCGTCGGCGCGCCGCCGGATCTGTTCAATCGTGAAGGACAGCGCTGGGGACTGACGACGTTCTCGCCGCGCGCTCTGGCGCAGCAGGGCTTTGCGCCGTTCATCGAGATGGTGCGCGCCGCCCTGCGCCATGCCGGCGGCCTGCGCGTCGATCATATCCTGGGATTGCGTCGCCTGTGGCTAGTGCCCGATGGCGAATCCGCCAGCCGCGGTGCTTATCTTCGTTATCCGCTCGACGATCTGCTGCGCTTGCTGGCGCTCGAATCATGGCGCCATCGCGCGATCGTCATCGGCGAGGACCTCGGCACCGTGCCGCCGGGATTGCGCGAAACCTTGGCCGACGCCGGCTTGCTCGGCATGCGCGTCCTGTGGTTCGAACGCGAGGAAAACGCGGCGACCGACGCATCGACCGAGGCGGTGGCGGACGCATCGCGTCCGAACGAGCCGGCAGCCGCCGGATTCACCGCGCCGGCACGGTGGTCGCGCGACGCGGTGGCGATGACCTCGACGCACGATCTGCCGACACTGGCCGGTTGGTGGCGCGGCGACGACATCGCATGGCGCGCCTATGTAGAGACTGCAGCGGCGCAATCCACAGCCACGCCGGACGGCGAAGCGCCAGCAATGCCCGCGACGGACGGTGATCTCGACGCCCTTCTGGACCGCGCCAAGGCTGGCAAGGCGGACGATATGCGCGATCGCCTGCGGGACCGCGCTGCGTTGTGGTCCGCGCTATGCGCCGCCGGGCTGACCAACAGCGATGCCGGCGCCACGGAAGTGTCCAACGTGCCTGACTCACCACCGATCGACGCAATGCTGCGCTTCGTCGCCGCCACGCCGGCGCCTCTTGCGCTATTACCGCTGGAGGATGTTTTGGGTCTGGCCGAGCAGCCGAATCTACCGGGGCCGTCCACCGTCCATCCGAATTGGCGCCGCCGCATGCCTTACCCGATCGATCGCAGTTGGTTCATCCCAGATACCACGCCCGACGCACAGCCGATCCAGCAGCGTCTCGGCGATATCGCCGCCGCGCGGACACCCGTTTCGTCGTCTTGAGCGAATTCAATCAACAATACAGCCGCCCACATGACCCGCCCACTCGCCACATTAAGACTGCAATTTCACAAGGATTTCACGTTTGCCGATGCCTTGCGGCACGTCGATTATTTCGCCGCGCTCGGCATCAGTCATCTGTACGCCTCGCCGATCACCACCGCGCAGCCTGGCTCGACACATGGGTATGACACGGTCGACTACACCCGCGTCAACCCGGAGCTAGGCGGCGAAGATGGGTTGCGCACGCTGGTAAAGGCACTACGCGTGCGAAACATGGGCCTGATTGCCGACATCGTGCCGAACCATATGGGCGTGGGCGGCAGCGCGAATGCTTGGTGGCGGGACATCCTGGAATGGGGTCGCCACGCCGCTCACGCACGATTTTTCGATGTCGACTGGCACTCGCCGGATCCGGCATTGCGAGGCAAGGTATTGGCGCCGTTTTTGGGTGAAGCGTATGGCGAGGCGCTGGACAGCGGCAAGCTGTCGGTAGTGCTGGAAGCCGACGAAGGCCGCTTCTACGTGGCCTATTACGACCATCGCTTTCCGATCTGCCCGGTGGACTATCCGATGGTGCTCGGTCAATCGGCATCCGCTTCCTTGCAGGCCCTTGCGGCGCGTTTCGCCGACCTGACCTCTCAGCCCGACGACCATATTCGCGCGGCGGCCGGGCAACAGGCGCTGGCCGCTTATGCGATGACCGCGGAAGGCCAGCAGGCCATTGCCGGTGCATTGGCCGCCTTCCAGATGCCTACGGACGATGATGTTTCCGAGAAAGCATCACGGCCCAGTGAAGACGCCGGCGGTCAAACTCGCCGAGCCGCCGCGCGCGACGCATTGCACCGCCTGCTCGAACGACAGCACTATCGCCTCGCCAGCTGGCGTACCGCGTCTGATGAGGTGAACTGGCGCCGGTTTTTCGATATCAGTTCCCTGGCCGGGATGCGCATGGAGCGCGGCGACGTCTTCGATGCCTCGCATATGCTGATACTGCGACTCTATGCCGAAGGCTTAATCGACGGCGTCCGCATCGATCACGTCGATGGCATGGCCGAGCCGCGAGAATATTGCCATCGTCTGCGCACGCGACTGGAAGCGGCGCGCGCCGAGCGCCCGGCATCGCTGCGCGACGCCCCGCCCTATCTGGTCGTGGAGAAAATCCTGGCCCGCGGCGAACCGATGCGCGGCGACTGGCGCATCGACGGCACCACCGGCTATGACTTCATGAATGATGTCGGAGCGCTGCTGCACGATCCCGCTGGCGCCGAACCGCTGGCGGCCATATGGTCCGCGTTGTCCGGGCGCCCGGCCGACTTCGCTGACGAAGCCTTGCCTGCCCGCCGCAAGATCCTCGCGGAAAACCTCGCCGCCGAACTCGACCGCGCATCGCGCGCGCTGCACCGCATCGCGCGCGATGTGCCGCAGACCCGCGACTGGCCGCTGACATCGATCCGCCGCGTGTTGACGGAGTTGGTTGTCCACTACGGCGTCTATCGGATCTACCCGCTGGAAGGCCAGCGCAGCGCGATCGACGAACCGTATTTCGCGTCTGCGCGCGAGGCCGCGCGCCAATCGCTGCGACGCGCCGATCACCCTTTGCTCGACCAGATCGACCAATGGCTGGGCGCCGCGACGTCCAATCGTGCGGGCAGCGACACCCCGCGCGCCGATGCGCTCGCATTGTCGGCCAGCCAGAGCGGCGCGTCGGCCTCGGGACGCGTCGCGACCCCGGCACGCCAACCGCGCGCCGACCGTAACGAGGAAGCGCGTGCGGCCCAACGCCGCCTCGCGCTGACCTTGTTCTCGCAATTGACTTCACCGGTGGCCGCCAAGTCGGTCGAGGACACTGGCTGCTACCGCTACGGCCGACTGCTGTCGCGCAACGAGGTGGGCGCCGACCCCGATGATTTCGCCATGTCGGTGGCAGCGTTTCACGCCGCGAACAGCGAGCGCCAGCAGCGGTTCCCGTACGCGATGTTGACCACCGCCACGCACGATCATAAGCGCGGAGAGGATGTCCGAGCCCGCTTGGCCGTGCTCTCCGAGCTTCCAGACCTGTGGGCGGGTGTGTGGCAGCGCTGGTCGACGTTGAATGCGCGGCAAGCAGGCGACACGGCAGCGGTTGCCGACGCGTCGGTAGAGGCGGTGCGGCTGGCGCCGGGCCCGGGTCCCGAAGCGATGCTGTATCAAACTCTGGTGGGCTGCTGGCCGTCGACGCTCGACCCGAACGACGCGCCCGCCGTCGAGGCACTGGCGCAGCGCGTGGCGGGCTGGCAGGAAAAAGCATTGCGCGAGGCCAAGCTCGAGACCGATTGGTCCGCGCCGAACGGTGCCTACGAGGACGCCAGCCGCGCCTTTCTGCTGGACATCCTGCGCCCCGGAGAAAGCGACGGGTTTCTCGCGCAATTGCATGCTTTCGTCGAGCGAATCGCGCCGGCAGGCGTGATCAACAGCCTGCAACAGACGGTGCTGCGCCTGACATCGCCCGGCGTCCCCGACCTGTACCAAGGTACCGACTGGTGGGATTGGTCCCTCGTCGATCCGGACAATCGCCGACCGGTGGACTATACCGCCCGCGCCACGGCGCTCGACACGATGCGCGCGAGCGCGAACACGGCCGCTACCTCGGCATCGGAAACCGGCCTCGCGCAGGCCGGGCTGTGTGACGATCTGCTCGTTCATTGGCGCGACGGCCGCGTCAAGCAGTGGATCATTCAAGCCCTCCTCGCGCTGCGCCAACGGGCGCCGGGTCTCTACACCCGTGGCGACTATATGCCGTTGACCGTCGAAGGCCCGCATGCGCGATCAATCATCGCATTCGCGCGACATATGCCGCGCGCGGCGGACAGCGACGGTGGCGCCACACCTCAGTGGTCGATCACCGTCGCCACCCGACTTGCCGCGGGCCTGCTCGGCATTGACGCCGAGGCGGACGATGCGGGCTCGAGCGCGAACGATCGCACGCTACCGCGTGTGCCGGTCGCGCGCTGGGAAGATACACGGATCGTATTGCCCGCGGCACTGTCGGGACAGGTATTGGAGGATATCTTCACGCGCCGCCGCGTGACGGTGCCTACCGCGCCCGCCTCGGGCACCGAGGGCGATACGCCTGCCACGGAAGTGGAAACGGAGGCCGCGATGGCCGATGCGGCGATGATCAGCGGCAGCGGGTTTGCCGCCACCGCCGTCGGCGCCACGCGCACCAGCACCGTGTTAGCTACCGGCGACGCGACGAGCGTCACGCTGTCGGTTGCGGCATTGCTGGGGCATCTGCCCGTCGCGGTGCTGGCCGACGCGGCCTGAGCTGCCAGCCAGGGCGCAAGGCGCGCCCTGGGCCACCGTCAGTATTGCGGCGGCCGTGCGTGCAGTGGCTGACGAATTGCCAGGCGGCGGCGACCGTCGGCGAGCGTCTCATCGATCAGCTCGCCGCCGTGCGCATTTGCCACGCGCTGTGGCAGCGCGAGGGGCAGCATGCCATTGTCCAATTGCGGCGGCGCATTCAGAAACGCCGCATAGGCTTCATACGATGCCTCGTTGGCCGGTGTCCCGGCCCCGATTGACGCAGCGTCGGCGCCCGCATCGGCATCGGACGCGGCGGGAGTGAACATGGCAGCCAGTTCGATCCGATCGCCGTCCTGATTGCCGGTGACGTCAACCGCCGTACCGGCTGCCCGTTGTGCCAAGGCGTAGATAACGATGGTCCACAGTGCTTGCGAGAACCGGGGCGCATCGAGTGTCGCCGTCAGACCATCCAGCGCCAGCGCACGGTGGACCGCGCCCACGTCGGCCGCGCCCACGGTGCGATCGATCGAATCCAGCTCCGTCTGCACGCATTGGAGCAGCGCCACTGGCGCCAGGGCCAGCGTCAGATGCCGCGTCTCCTTTCGCGTACGATCGATGACGTCCTCGATCAGCTTGACCTGCTGCTCGACCCCGGTACGAATGCCGGCGATGGCGCGCGCGATACCCGGGTCCTCGACTGCCAACTTGCGTTCGAGCACATGGGCCCAGCTATGAATCGCATTGAGCGGTCCGCGCAGATCGTGAGACACGAGCGACAACACCCGATCCCGACTGAAAACGGTCGCCTCGGCGCAGACGCGGGCCGCGTGCTCGCGCGCGAGGACCTCGTCCGCAGCAAGCGCTTCCGGAACGGCAGTCGCTGCGCCGGCCCCACCGGACGCGTGGGAAGCATTGGAAAAAAGGGCGTCATTGCCCCGAGGCGGTGTCGACAAGGTAACGCTCCACAACAAGGGATGTGCCGGCGCGGACGATCATCCGTCATCCGCATCGAACGGCTTTGATTCGAACGTAGGCGCGATGCGCCCCTACAGCTGGCCCGACGGGCTATCGATTCATTATATGCGCGCGCGGACGATTCGGTTGACGGGGGAATGACGCCTCGGCGGCATCGGGTAGAATGGCGGACGAAACGAGGCTGAAGGGCTAAGGGCGATCGCCCCCGGAACACCTGTTCGCGGGCGATCCCGGGTCTTTCAGCGCATCGTGAGATCAGCCAGGACTACCAGGAGAAACCCGCATGTCGGACAACAAGACCAAGACCGAATCCGGTCTGCAATACGAAGACCTGATCGTCGGCGAAGGTGCCGAAGCCAAGGCCGGCCAAAACGTCAGCGTGCACTACACCGGCTGGCTGACTGACGGTCAGAAGTTCGATTCGAGCAAAGACCGCAACGCGCCGTTCCAATTCTCGCTGGGCGCCGGCATGGTGATCCGCGGCTGGGACGAAGGCGTGCAAGGCATGAAAGTCGGCGGCACGCGCAAGCTGACGATCCCGGCCGAGCTGGGCTATGGCGCACGCGGCGCGGGCGGCGTGATTCCGCCGAACGCGACGCTGGTGTTCGAAGTGGAACTGCTCGCGGTGTAATGTCGCGTGCGCGGCGGCGGCCGGCGGATCGCCCTGCGCGCCGCCTACCGCATCCCTTCATGCCCTCGGACGGCGACAAGACGCTCCGCGGGCATTTTGCATTGCAGCAGCACTTATTCTGGCGTTGCCTCCAATACGATGTCTCAGACCACGCTGCATGGCCGCATCCTGACACCCTGCGGCTGGATCGACGGGACCATCCAATGGACGGCCCCGGAATCCGACACCCGTACGGCGCCGCGATCGGGCCCTCGCGCGCCTGACGCGCCCGGCACCGTCGTCGCGATCGACGGTGTGCCGGTGTCCGATGCCGACGTCGCTGCCGCCCTCGCGAGCGGCACCTCGCCTCGTTGGATCCTCCCTGGCTTCATCGACCTCCACGTGCATGGTGGGGGGGGCGCGGACGCCATGGAAGGCGCCGCTGCCGTGTCCGTCATCGCGCGCACGCATGCCGCGTACGGCACGACCAGTTTCCTGATCACCACGATGACCGCGCCACGCGCCGAGCTGGATACGGTCTTGCCGGCACTGGCCGCGTGCTGCTTGCCCGGCGCGACCGATGGCGCCACGCCGCTGGGACTGCATCTCGAAGGGCCGTATCTGAACCCGGGGCGGCTTGGCGCGCAGCCCGATGCGGCGGTGACGGCGACGCTCGACGAAGTCCTGCACTACCTCGGCCTCGCGCCCATCCGCGTATTGACGCTAGCGCCGGAAATCCACGATCGCCTCGACATCATCGGCGAGCTGGCGCGGCGCGGCGTCCGGGTCCAGATGGGACACAGCCTAGCCACGTATGAACAGGCGTGTGACGCCTTGCATCACGGCGCGTCCGGTTTTACGCATCTGTTCAATGCGATGACGCCATTGCAGCATCGCGCGCCCGGCGTCGTCGGGGCGGCGCTGGCGCACGCCGACTATGCGGAGTTGATCCCGGATCTGCTGCATGTGCATCCGGGGGCGATGCGAGCCGCTTTCCGCGCGATCCCGCATCTGTACTGCGTGACCGACGGCACCGCCGCCTGCGGCATGCCGGACGGCGACTATAAGCTGGGAAGCCAGCCCGTCAATAAGTGCCTGGGTGCCGTGCGCCTGGCGGACGGCACGCTCGCCGGGAGCGCGCTGACGATGGATCAGGCCTTACGCAACCTCGTCGAGATCGGTTTGCCGCTCGCCGATGCCTCGCGGAGGCTGTCGCAATATCCCGCCGATTATCTCGACGAGACGCAGCGTGGCCGTCTTACGACGGGCGCGCTTGCCGATATCGTCGTGCTCGACGCCGGGCTGCGTGTCCTCGACGTTTTCGTGTCGGGCCGGCACATCGCCCTGCCCGCATAAGGCCAGCCTCGCGCCGCTTAGACGGACACTTGAACTGACGCTTAGGCGGCTGCTTAGACCGCCGCTGCCGCGATATCGGCCGGACTCACGATCGCGCCCACGCTGCGGCCGCGTGAGCGACCCGAGCTCAGGTATTCGGCGATCGAATCCTGCGTCACCTCGCCGTGATACACGCCGTCGGCGTCGATCACCGGCAGCCAGGAAGCGTTGAACTCGTACATCCGCGAGAGCAGGATGCGCAGATGTTCGTCCGGCGTCGCCGTCGTCGTGAAAGGCTGCAGCATCGCTCCGATATCGCCGGTAGCGCGCGACGGATCCGCCACGGCCGCCCGCACGTCGCGACGGCGCACATACCCCAGGCCCTGCTGCTGGCCATCGGTGACCGTCAAGTAGCGTGAGTCGGCGTCGTCCATCATGGCCAGCGCCTGGAGCGCGCTGGTGCCCGGATTCGCCGTCAGCGGTTGCGTCGCCGCATCGCCGGCCTTAACCAGCAGCAGGCGCTTCAACGTGCTGTCCTGGCCCGTGAACTGGCTGACGAAGTCGTCCGCCGGATGCGCCAGCAACGTATCCGGATGATCGAGCTGCACCAGCTTGCCGGCGCGGAACACGGCGACCTTGTCGCCCAGCTTGATCGCCTCGTCGATATCGTGGCTGACCATGATCACGGTCTTCTTCAACTGACGCTGCATCTGGAAGAATTCGTTCTGGATCGTCTCGCGATTGATCGGATCGACGGCGCCGAATGGCTCGTCCATCAGCAGGACTGGCGGATCGGCCGCCAAGGCACGGATCACGCCGATGCGCTGCTGCTGACCGCCCGACAATTCGCGCGGATAACGCGACAGATAGCGGTTCGGATCGAGCGCCACCATCGACATCAATTCGCGCGCCCGTTCACGGCACCGCTTGCGATCCCAGCCCAACAGGCGCGGTACGACGGTGATATTTTCCTCGATCGTCATATTGGGGAACAGACCGATCTGCTGGATCACATAACCGATATGACGGCGCAAGGTGACTTCGTCGACACCGGACGTGTCCTCGCCATTCACCAGCACGCGGCCCGATGTCGGCGTGATCAAGCGGTTGATCATCTTCAGCGTGGTCGTCTTGCCGCAGCCCGACGGGCCGAGGAACACGCAGATCTCCCCTTCCTCGACGCGCATGCTCACGGCATCGACGGCCTTGACCTCGGTGCCGTCCTTTTGTCGGAATGTCTTAGAAAGCTTGTCGAGTTCGATCATGATCGTTGCATCCCCTTGGGCGTCAGTGCCCGTTGCAGTCGCGCCAACAGCAGGTCGGCCACGATGGCGAGCACGCTCACCAAGATAGCGCCCACGGCGACTTTCATCATATTGCTCTGGCTGATTGCGTGCAGGATCAACACGCCCAGCCCCCCGGCGCCGATCACGGCGGCGATCGTCATCACACCGATATTCATCACGACCGCGGTTCGCACGCCACTCAAGATACCCGGCACGGCCAGCGGCAGATCCACATAGCGCAGACGCTGCCAGAAGGTCATGCCGATGCCGGTACCCGCTTCACGGATACCCGCGTCCACATTGTTCAAGGCGAGATAGGTGTTGCGCATGATCGGCAGCAGCGAGTACAGAAACACCGCGACCACGGCAGGCAAGGTACCGATGCCCTGCCCGATCAAGGAAAACACCGGGATCATCAAGCCGAACAGCGCGATCGACGGTAACGTCAACAATACCGTACCGATCGCGAGCATCGACGAGGCAAGCCAACGGTGCCGGCTCATCATCACGCCCACCGGCACGCCGACGATGATCGCCGCGCCCACCGCCAGTCCCACCAACTCGATATGTTGCAGCGAGAGCCGCAACAAGTCAGGCCAATTGGCCTGCAGAAATTGAAATACCGTCATAGCCAGAACCTCGTTCGTCGTTACTGCGGCAGCAGGTGTTTGCTGACCAGAAAGTCATGTGCCACCTTGTCCACCGGCACCTGATCGATGTCGACCTGCTTGTTCAGCGCGGTCATCGTCGGCGTGTCCAACACCGCGGCCAACGCATTCAACTGCTTCTCCAACTGCGGATGCGCTTTCAATACGACGGTGCGCACCACGGGCGTCGCCTGATAGACAGGGAAATAATGCTTGTCGTCCGCCAGCACATGCAGCCCGAAACCGACCACGCGGCCATCCGTCGTGTAGACGACACCCGCTTCCACCTGGCCGTTATGCAAGGCCGTATAGACAAGACCGGGATCCATCTGCTTCAGATCGCGACGCTTGAAGGGAATCCCGTACGCGGCGAGCATCGGCTTCAAACCATCCGAGCGACCGGCGAATTCGGCATCCGAGGCAAACAGGTGTGCCTGCTTCGGCCGCGCGGCCATCCACGCCGCGTAGTCTGAAATCGATTTGATCGAGGGGTCTGCATGCGCCGGCAGCGCGATCGCATAGGTGTTGTTGATGCCCGACTCGTTCAACCAGGCCAGGCCCTGCTTCGCATCGAGCGATTTGACCCGTTGATAGGTCTCCTCCGGCGACAGCTTGTCGTTCACATGGTTGTACAGAATCAACGAGGTGCCTGTGTATTCCCAGACGACATCCAACTCCCCGTTGACCTGGGCCGAGCGCATCAGCGTGCTGCCCAGACCGTTTTTCAAGACCGTCTGATAGCCGAGCGCGGCCAGGTATTGCGACGTCAACGTGGACAGCACCAACTGCTCGGTAAAGTTCTTGCCCCCCACGACGATCCGACCGGAGTTGGCCTGTCCCGTCTGGGCATCGGCGGCCCGTGCCGGCACGCTGCCGAATGTCACGCATGCCGCCAAGACCGTGGCACAAGCCGCGATCGTCCACTGCTTCATCGTTTTAACGTTCATTACCGTCATGCTGTCTCCTTATGCCCCCGCCTGATCCGACAAACCGCGGCTGCGCAACACGGAACGGGCGATGGCGGCGACGATGCCATCCAATGCCAACGCCAGCACGGCGGTTGCCGCGGCGCCCAACAGCAATTGCGGCTGATTATTGAGATAGATACCCGGGAAAATCAGTGTGCCGAGACTGTCCGCGCCGATCAGAAATGCCAGCGGCGCCGTGCCGACATTGACCGCCAGTGCGGTCCGGAATCCCCCGAAAATCATCGGCAAGGCATTCGGCAATTCAACCTGGAACAACGATTGCCGCTTGGTCATGCCGATACCCTTCGCCGCTTCACGCAAGGACATCGGCACGCTACGCAGCCCTTCATACGTGTTGCGCGTGATCGGCAGCACCGACGCCAGCCACAGCGCGACGATGGCCGGGCCATCGCCGATACCGAGCACCGCCAGAGCCAGCACCAGTACCGCCAAGGAAGGAATCGTGTTGCCGATATTGAAAATCTGCATCAGGCGTTCCGCGTAGCGGACCACGCCGGGCCTGCTCAGCAGCACGCCGGACGGGACGCCGGTCACGACCGCCCCCAGCATCGACCAGCCAACCAGTTGCAAATGCGCGCTCAGATCGAAGAGCAGTTCGCCGCGATAGGTCGCAAACGTCGCCGGGCCGATCCACCACGTCAGCAAGGCGACGATGAGCGCGGCAATGACGACGCGTCGCCACACCGCCGCGGACGAGATGGCGCTCTCCCGAGCCTTGCCCGTCCCGGCGTCGCCACGGCCCGATGGGGCCGCCGCGGTAGCCAGGCCAGCCGAACGGTTCTGCGGCTCGCCTTGCCGGTTCTGGCTGGCCCGTGGCGCCGAGGACGTCGGATGGGATTGGCTAGCGATGTGGTTTGTTGTCATGGTGTTTCCCAAAAGGCAAGGCTGGGCCCTTGTCCGGCAACGCATGGACAGCAGGCAGACCAACCGTCGGGTGCAAACGACGCACGCCGACGCCTGTGGACCCGAAAGCGAAATGGCAGGCATCGCGGATATCCGCGATGCACGAACATGACACCGAAGCAGCGTGTTCTTCAGAAACACGCACGCCGGCGCCAACCGAAGCGCGAAGACGAGTTCATCCCGTTTCGCACGACAGCGATAGACGTAATTGGAGGCCAAAAGGCGCTCCGTGCGGACGGTGTCTTTCATGACCGGCATTGCCGGCACAATCGACGGTGTTGTCTTGCAACACCGCTAAAACACAGTTACACGATGTCTCGCACGGAGGACGACGCCCTACGACAAGTGGGCGAAAGACACGAACCGTGCGTGCACTGGATTGATGATCCGACGCCACCCTTCATTGGGTACGGCGTTGGACGAATAGGTCGATGATCACACTGGCGCGCGGCGAATCATCTGATTTATAAGACGAGATTCAGCCAGGAGAAACGGTTGGCGAGATTTTGGACCACAATCTTAATCGGCCAGCCCCTGCTGACCGCTACGCCTTCCGCCCCGCCACACAACGCACCGCCCCTCAAGGCGCGAGACCCAGATCGTCCATGCCATTCGCAGGGACGCCTCGGCCCCTTGCCTGGGGGCTTTGTCGGTCATGATGGAGCCGTCAACGAAGGCTTTGACCCCATTACCGACAGAGGTTTTAAATGTTTGTGAAGCAAAACTATAGCAAATGATGATGCTTTTGTCCACCCACGAGGACGGACGCCGATGTCGCACACGAAAATAGCATGAAATCCAATCTATTATTTAATAAGCATTCCACATCAATTACCAGTCGATTCCATCCATTAGGAATACAGATGAAATATATCGGAAAACACTGCCACCGAAACGGTCGCGAGCGGGGATCAATGGGGATTTTTTAAGGAAGAAAACGGACGCGCGCGGCGCGACTGCGACACGATGCCCTGCCCGGTGCACAGGAAAATGACAACGCCGGCGCGGTGTATACCGTGCCGGCGTAGGATACCGCGGAGGCGACGTGCGCCTGCTATTCGCCAGCTAACTGCAGATGCAATTGCGAGCGGCCATGGCCGTCGTCGCGACGCACCGTCGAGTGACGCGAATCGGGAGCGTCATCGTCGTCGTTCCGATCTTGCTGGGCCGACGGCGCCAGGCGAGCGCGCTCGAGTTCGTCCAGGTATTCGGACGTGATGTCACCGGTGATGTAGCAACCGTCGAAGCACGATGCATCGAAATTGCGCAATGCCGGATTGATATCGGCGACCGCCTGCTTCATATCCTCGACGTCCTGATAGATCAGTCCGTCCGCCCCGATCAACTCGGCCACTTCTTCGTGCGTGCGGCCGTGCGCGACGAGTTCGCCGCGTGTCGGCATATCGATGCCATAGACGTTCGGGAACTTCACCGGCGGCGCGGCCGACGCGAAGATCACCTTGTTCGCGCCGGCATCGCGCGCCATCTGAACGATTTCATGGCTAGTGGTGCCGCGCACGATCGAGTCGTCGACGATCAAGACATTCTTGCCCTTGAACTCGACGCCCATCGCATTCAGCTTCTGACGCACCGACTTCTTCCGCACCGCCTGCCCCGGCATGATGAAGGTCCGGCCGACATAGCGGTTCTTGAAGAAGCCTTCGCGGTATTCCACGCCGAGCTTGTTCGCCACCTGCATCGCAGCCGGCCGGCTCGAGTCCGGAATCGGCATCACGACGTCGATCGACCCCGCCGGCAGCGTCCGCTTGATCTTGTCGGCCAGGTAGTCGCCCATGCGCAGACGAGCGTCGTACACCGGCACGCCATCCAGGACCGAATCCGGACGGGCCAGATACACGTACTCGAAGATGCAGGGATTCAGGCTCGGGTTCTCGGCGCACTGCTGAGAATGCAGTTGACCGTTCAGATCGATGAAGACCGCTTCACCCGGAGCCACGTCGCGCACGAAGGTGAAACCGATGCCTTCCAGCGCCACCGATTCCGATGCCAGCATCCATTCCACGCCTTCCGGGCCATCGTTACGGCCCAGGCACAGCGGACGGATACCGTTCGGATCGCGGAATGCCAGCAGGCCGAAGCCCGCCACCAGGGCGACGATCGCATACGAGCCGCGCACACGGCGGTGCGTGCCGCTGACCGCCGTGAACAGCGCTTCCGGTTCCAGCGTATAGCCGTCGCTCGCCGTCTGCAGTTCGTGCGCGAACACGTTCAGCAGGACTTCGGTATCCGAACTGGTGTTGATGTGGCGACGATCGATCCGATACAGCTCGTCCTTCAGCTGCGTCGTATTCGTCACATTGCCGTTGTGCGCGAGAATGATGCCGTACGGCGCGTTCACGTAGAACGGTTGCGCTTCTTCTTCGCTACTGGCCGAACCGGCCGTGGGATAGCGAACTTGTCCGATTCCGCTCGTGCCCGGCAGGCTACGCATATTCCGCGTACGGAACACGTCGCGCACCATGCCGTTGGCCTTGTGCATGTGAAACGTACGGCCGTTGAGGGTGGCGATACCAGCGGCATCCTGACCACGGTGCTGCAGCAGCAGCAGGCTGTCATAGATAAGCTGGTTGACCGGAGAATTCGACACTACGCCGACGATGCCGCACATGGCAGGAACCATCCATAAAATAAAAACCGACACACCGCTTCCGTCGCGCACGCTGCCGACCGCGCCTTGTGGGCGCCGTCGCGATCAACGACACACCAGCGACCGCCCGATGAAGACAGTGCACGCCGGAATACGGGACACATCCATTCAATTGACACAGTTCGGGATCACACTACGCTCCCGGATTGTCTGGCCAACCGCACGACCGTTCGTACATTGCGATTCGCACCTTCCTTTCTCCGGCACCACCAGGGCCTGAAGTAGATGGGCCCGCAACGCCCAATTTCAACGTTTCAGCAATCCGCTGATCTGAACCGGCAGCAGCGGCGCCACGCTGGCCACCGTCTGCGCCACATAAGGCCGCAGCATCGCCTGACGCCAGAACGCCGTTTTCGGCAGCTCCGTGAACTTTGCTGCCGCAAATAAAATGACGACGATGACCACGCCGCGTGCCAATCCGAACATCAGGCCCAGGCCGCGGTCTACCGCGCGCAGGCCGCCGATGTCGGTCAAGCGTCCAAGCAGCGCGCTCCCCACGGTACTAATCACCAGCACCGCCGCAGCGATCACGATGAAGCCCACCGCCCACTGCGTCAATGCGCCACCCGGCCAATTCGCCGGCACGTAGGCGGCGGCCTTGTCTGCAAAGCGCGCGGCAACGATAAAGGCCACGATCCAGCCCACCAGCGCGAACAGCTCACTGACCAGTCCGCGCCAGGCACCGCGCAAGGCGGAGAGCAGAATCACCGCGATCACGACATAGTCGAAGGCCGTCAGCACCGTACCGGGCTGTGACGGCATCGCATCGACGTCCGATGCCGCCCACGATGTCGCGCTCGTCGACGCATAGTGCGGCGATGCCGCGGAAGACGCCGGCGCCTCCGAGGCCGCGGCCTGTGTCGACGAGGCCGGACGCATCATCCGGCTCGCCCAGTTCTGGGCGGCATCCAGCGACTGCGTGACCACACCCGACATCGCGTGCGTTGCGTCGGTGCCAGCAGCACGCGCGACATTGCCGACGTCGTGCGCCAGATCGTGCGCGTCGTCCGCCGTCCGCGATGCCGCCGCTTGCGTGTCAGGCATCGGTGTCAGCGTCCGCCGCCGGCATCCGCCGTCTGTGCCAATCCGGCGAGCCGGACTTTTTGTACGGCGGCCTGCGCGGTCGTGCGATCGGCGAACGGTCCGGCGCGCAGCTGCGCCCGCACCGCGCCATCGGCGCCCTTATCGGTGTTCACGAAAGCCGGCACGCCGATACGCTTCAGCTTGCGCACCCATTCCTGTGCGCTGGCCGTGCTTTCGAAACTGCCCAATTGCACGACATAGCGTGCGCCGGGCGTGGCCGGCGTCGCCGGCAAGGCCGCGACGCGCGCTGCCAGATCACTGTCTGCAGCCGCGGTCGCCGCGACGCCACCGCTCGCACGCGTTCCGGATTTACTGGCAGAGGAGGTCCCGCCGTCGATCGCGCTGGACGCGCTGTCGAAGACTTCGGCGAAACGTTGCGACGTGGCACCGGCCGCGGACTTGGGCGCGGCGTTCCCGGCGTTCGGCGTGCTCGAGGTCGGCGATTTGGCCGTCGCGGGCGGCACGGCGGGCGCATTGCCCGATGTCGGCGCGCTCCGGGCGGCATCGGTATTCGACGCGGCGGCCGCGACATCCTGATGCACGGCATCGGCGCCGCTATCGATCACCGCATTCGAGCGCGCGGCCGACGACGCGGTGCCCGCGCCCTGCCCTTGGTCCGGAATATCGATGGCGATATCGCCACTAGCCGGCTTCGGCGTCGCATCCAGAACCATCGGCAAGATGATCACGGCCGCCAGCACAAGCGCGATCGCGCCCACCAATCGGCGGCGCGCGCGTTGTTTTTCAGGCAAGGTGGGATCGAGCATCGCTTCCTGACCGACGCCCCGCGCACGGCGCGAGCGGCCGGCAGCGCGTTCGCTATCGCCCGCTCCGATGTCCAGTCCCGGCTCGAGTCGGCGCGACCGGCTATTAGTCGTGGACGCGCGACCGCGCCCGCCACCTTCGGTTCGACCCGACGTCGCCGACGATCCTGAACGCTTGCTGCCGAACGAAAAAATGCCCATAAAACCCGGTTGAATCCTCGATTCCGGCAATGTGCGGCAGCGTCTTTCACAGTCGCCGCCGCGCCTGAGCACGTCAGTGCTGTTGTAGGCGTCGATGCGCCAATACACCCGATACGGTCAGGAAAGACCCGAAGACAATGATTCTATCATTCTCCGTCACCCGGCTTGCGGCATCCTGATAGGCCGATGCCGGGGAGGAGAACGTCCGCACCGAGCGCGCGTCGTCGGGCGTTGCTTTAACGCTACGACCGATGCCCATGCCCTGCGGCTTACCGACCGAAATACCGTGGGCTTCAGTCGGTTCCTCGGCGGACTTCTCCGCCTTGACGGCCGCCGTGCGCTCGCTTGCCGCACCGTGCCCGGTCTTGCCATCCGCATCGCCATCGTCGTCCAGGCCGACCTGCTCGCGCACGATCGCCGCCAGTGCCTCGGCGCTTGCCGCACGCGGGATCGGCAAGTCGGTCAGGCACCAATGATCGACCTGGTCTTTCAATGTCGCGACGATCTTCGCGATGTCCTTGTCTTCCATCGCGCCGAAAACCGCATAGGTGTACGGGAAATAGCCCATGCTGCCCAGATTCTGGGCCAGCACCGCCGCCGCATGCGGATTGTGCGCGACATCCAGGATCACGCTCGGCCGTCCGGGCAGAACCTGAAAGCGCCCGGGCAATTCGACATTGGCCAGCCCCATTCGCACGTCCTGCGCTGTCACCGGCAGGCGATCACGCAACACTTCCAGCGCGCCCAACGCCGCACAGGCGTTCAGCAATTGATTTGCACCGCGCAAGGCCGGATACGCCAGCGCCCGATGGCTCACCGTGCGCCCACGATATGACCACTGCTGCCGATCCCCTTCGATCGTCTGCAGCCGGAAATCGCGGCCGACGAGCCAGAGGTCCGCGCCCAAGGATTCGCCGTAGCGGATCATGCTCTCGGGCGGCAAGGGATCGC
The DNA here is from genome assembly GCF_039852015.1 of Robbsia sp. KACC 23696. Taxonomy (NCBI): domain Bacteria; kingdom Pseudomonadati; phylum Pseudomonadota; class Betaproteobacteria; order Burkholderiales; family Burkholderiaceae; genus Robbsia; species Robbsia sp. KACC 23696. Next base: position 2,548,021 of record NZ_CP156626.1, read on the forward strand.
CGACGATGGCCGGTCGGCCGGCGCGGAAAATCCCCGCCTTTTCCAGACCGATCGCCTCGCGCGTCGATCCGAGAAACTGCGTGTGATCGATGTCGACGCTGGTGATAACCGCCACGTCCGCATCGATGATATTCGTGCCGTCGAGCCGGCCGCCCAGGCCGACTTCCAGAATCACCGCATCGAGCCCGCGCGAGGCGAATAGATGCAGGATGGCCAGCAAGGTGAATTCGAAATACGTCAGCGATACCGGTTCGCGCATTCCGGCACGCGCCCGTTCCACCGCCTGAAAATGCGGCACCAGCTCGGCGTCGCTGGCCTGTTCGCCATTGATGCGCGCGCGTTCGTTGAACGTCAGCAAATGTGGCGAGGTATGACAGCCGACCCGATAGCCGGCCGCCAGCAGCATGGCCTCCAGCATCGCGCACGTCGAGCCCTTGCCATTCGTTCCGCCGACGGTGATGACCGGACAGGCGAACTGCAGATCCATCGCGTCGCGGACCAGGCCGATACGCCGCAACCCCATATCGATGCCGACCGGGTGCGCCGTTTCCAGCCAACTCAGCCAGGCGTCGAGCGTCGAAAAATCGCCGTGCGCGCCCGGGGGCGCCGTCACGGTCTGGCGATCGGCGTCATCGGACGAGGAAGGAAGCGGCGCTGTAGGATCGGACGTCATCGATGTGGGAAAGGGGGGCGCGCGCGGCCGCCCGAGGGCGACCGCTGGGGTGTCAGACGTATCAGACCGGCGAGGTCAGGACCGGGTCCTGCATCGAGCGACCCAACAAGGCGATCAGACGCGCGATTTCGTCGCGCATCTTGCGGCGGTCGACGATCATGTCGATAGCGCCCTTCTGCAGCAGGAACTCCGAGCGCTGGAAGCCTTCCGGCAGCTTCTCACGCACCGTTTGTTCGATCACGCGCGGACCGGCAAAACCGATCAGCGCCTTCGGTTCGGCGATCACCACGTCGCCGAGGAAGGCGAAGCTCGCGGACACGCCGCCCATCGTCGGATCGGTCAGTACCGAAATAAAGGGCAGCTTCTTTTCCGCCAACTGCGTCAACATCGCGGTCGTCTTGGCCATCTGCATCAACGACAGCAGGCTTTCCTGCATCCGCGCGCCGCCGGAGGCCGTCACGCAGATGAAAGGCGCGTTCTGGTCCAGCGCGTTCTGCGCGCCGCGGGCAAAGCGCTCGCCCACGACCGAACCCATCGAACCGCCCATGAAGGCGAATTCGAATGCGGCGACGACCACCGGTTGCGTATGGATTGCACCGCCCATCACGACCATCGCATCGGTCTCGCCGGTGTCTTCCATCGCATCCTTGATGCGATCCGGATACTTCTTGCTGTCCTTGAACTTCAGCGCATCAATCGGCACCACTTCACTGCCGATCTCATAACGGCCTTCCGCGTCCAACAGCGAATCGATCCGCGCACGGGCGCCGATCCGCATGTGATGGTTGCACTTCGGGCAGACGTACAGGTTCGCGTCCACGTCGTTGCGGTACAGCACCGCCTCGCAGGACGGGCACTTGATCCACAGGCCTTCCGGGATACCCCGGCGTGCGGCACGATTCGATTGTTGAATCTTCGGGGGCAGCAGTTTGTCGAGCCAGCTCATCAGGCGCTCCTCTCAATCTTTCAAGCGTCGATCGCGCGACGGATGTCGGCGATGAAGCGGGTCAGCTCGGCGACGGCGTCGGCCGGCGCGGCCTGCTCCAGCAGCTGGACGATCCGGCTGCCGATCACGACCGCGTCCGAAACGTGCGCAACCGCGCGCGCCGTCTCGGCGTCGCGAATGCCAAAACCGACACCTACCGGCACCGGCACCCGCTCGCGAATGGTCGGCATTCTACCTGCGATCGCGGCGACGTCCAGATTTCCGGCACCCGTGACGCCTTTCAACGACACGTAATAGATATAACCACTGGCGATCTTGCCCACCAATTCGATGCGCTCCGGCGTCGACGTCGGTGCCAGCAGGAAGATCGGATCGAGCCCGACTTCGCGTAGCGTCGCGGCGAATTCGGTGGCTTCCTCCGGGGTGTAATCCACCACCAGCACGCCGTCCACGCCGGCATCGGCCGCCGCGCGCGCGAACGTCGCCACGCCCATCCGTTCGATCGGATTGGCATAGCCCATCAACACCACCGGCGTTTCGGCATCGCGCTCACGAAACGCGCGCACATTATCGAGCACGTCGCGCAGCCGCACGCCCCGCGCCAACGCCCGTTCCGACGCGCGCTGGATCACCGGCCCATCGGCCATCGGGTCCGAGAACGGCACGCCGAGCTCGATCACGTCGGCACCGCCATCGGCCAGCGCATGCATGAATTCGACAGTGCGCGCAGGGTCCGGATCGCCAGCCGTCATGAACGGGATCAACCCCTTGCGGCCGGCCGCGGCCAGCGCCGCGAAACGTTTTTCAATACGAGACATGAATAGGATTCTCTTCGGAAGGGGTGTCCGGCGTCGTGCTCGCCGCGGCGGCGCCACCGTCATCGGTTTCGGTCATCAGGCCGTCGGTCGCGACCGGGTCGCCTTGCGCGGCCAGCACGCTCTGACGCATCGGCGTCAGCAGTGCGTCGCTGCCAGGCGCGAATTGCACCGCGCGCAGGGCATCCAGCCGCGCACGCGCAATATCGCAATATTCGGCATTGATCTCATAGCCGAGGAAATGGCGGCCCTGACGCGCGCAAGCGATCGCCGTGGTGCCGCTGCCCATGAAGGGATCCAGCACCGTGCCCCCCGGCGGGCAACTCGCGAGCACCATCCGCTCGATGATTTCCAGCGGCTTTTGCGTGGGATGCGCGACGCGTTCGGCGTGCTGCCGATGCAATCGGGACACCGACCAAACATCTTTCGGGTTATAGCCCATTTCGAGCCATTTGCTGCCCGCGAACAGCTTGCGGGTCCGCGCTTTCTTGGTGGCGGCATCGTAAGGGATGCGCACCGGGTCCAGGTCGAAGTAATACTGCTTGCCCCGGACGAATAGACCGATATTGTCGTGTACCGAGCTGAATCGTCGCGTCGTACCGCCCATGCTGGGCACCCGTCGGTCCCAGATGATCTCGTTCGCCATCGTCATCCGGCGCTTCAAGAAACTGAAGATCTCCGGCGCGAACTGCCAGCTGCAGAAGATGTACAGCGAGCCGGTGGGCTTCAGCAAGGGGATCGTGCGCTCGAGCCAATGCTCGGTCCATTCCAGGTGCGCATCCGCGTCGAGCTTGTCCGAATCGTTGCCGTAATCCTTGCCCAGACCATAGGGCGGATCAGCGATGACCAGGTCGATCGATTCGGGCGCGATATGGCCGAGCTCCGCGCAGTAATCGAGGTTCTCGATCACGATCGACGGATTCGGCCGCACCGGCGTGGCCAGCGGCACCGACGACGTATCGTCGGACGCCGCCGAGGCGGCGTGACCGCGCAAGGCCGGTGCGGCGCCGGGCGCGTCCATGTCGGACGGCATCAGGAATGGCGATTTGCCCACTACAGGACCAGGCCCCCACGTTCGGCGACGGTATGCATGTCCTTATCGCCCCGGCCCGACAGATTGACCAGCAACAGCTTGTCCTTCGGCAAGGTCGGCGCGATCTTCACCGCATGGGCGATCGCATGGCTCGATTCGAGCGCCGGAATGATGCCCTCGATCCGGCAGCAATCGTGGAAGGCCTGCAGCGCCTCTTCATCGGTGATCGTCACGTATTGCGCGCGACCGAGATCGTTCAACCAGGAATGCTCCGGACCGACGCCCGGATAGTCGAGCCCTGCCGAGACCGAGTGCGTCTCGATGATCTGACCGTCCTCGTCCTGCAGTAGATAGGTCCGGTTGCCGTGCAGCACGCCGGGCGTGCCACCGGTGATCGATGCCGAATGACGGCCTGTGTCCATGCCGTCGCCGGCCGCCTCGACACCGATCAATGCGACGTCGGCGTGATTGATATAGGGGTAGAAAATCCCCATCGCGTTCGAACCGCCGCCAACGCAGGCGATGACGCTGTCCGGCTGCCGTCCGGTCATCTCCGGCATCTGCACCTGGCACTCGTCGCCGATCACGCGCTGGAAGTCACGCACCATCATCGGATAGGGATGCGGGCCGGCCACCGTGCCGATGATGTAGAAGGTGTTTTCGATATTCGACACCCAGTCGCGCATGGCTTCGTTCAGCGCGTCCTTCAGCGTGCGGGAGCCCGACTCCACCGGCACGACCGTCGCGCCGAGCAGCTTCATCCGGTACACATTGGCGGCCTGCCGACGCACGTCTTCCGCGCCCATATAGACCACGCACTCCATGCCGAAACGCGCGGCGATCGTCGCCGTCGCCACGCCGTGCTGCCCGGCGCCAGTCTCGGCGATCACGCGCGGCTTGCCCATCCGGCGCGCCAGCAGCGCCTGACCGATCACATTGTTGATCTTGTGCGCGCCGGTGTGATTCAGGTCCTCGCGCTTGAAAAACAATTGCGCGCCGCCCAGCTCGCGGCTCCAGCGTTGTGCGTGATAGATCGGCGACGGACGACCGACGTAGTGCTTCAGTTCATAGGCGTATTCCGCGAGAAAAGCGGGGTCCTGGCGATATTTGTCGTACTGCTGCACCAGCTCATCGAGGGCGTGAACCAGCGTCTCGGCAACGAAGGTGCCGCCGTATTGGCCGAAATGGCCTTGCGCATCGGGGAAATCGTACATGATGGATCCTGTGTGAAACGCCACGAGCGAGCGTGGTCGAAAAAGGGGATGACACGGTAGCCGTGCAAGCGCCGTCATGGCGCGCACTGCCCCGGATCACCGACGCTTAGCGCGCCCGACCCACCATTCGAAGCGTCCGGAAGCCCGTGTTCGCTGGAGTTTCATCAGGGTTCGACAAGAAAAAAGCATTTATCCCACGGACATCGTCGATGCCGCCGGGATAGCAAAGTCGTATTCTAGCAAATTCGCCGCCGTCGGCCGCCTCCTTGGCGACCGGTATGTATCACGGTGCCGCCAACGCGGCATCGGCCTGACGAACGGCATCGATGAAGGCCTGCATCCGCACGAGGTCTTTCACGCCCTTCGCGCCGCCTTCGCTGGCCGGCCGCTCCGTGCCGCTGGAGACATCCACGGCGAAGGGTCGCACCCGCTGCACGGCCGCCGCCACGTTCCCGGCGTGCAAGCCACCGCCGAGAATGGCGCGCTGCCCCATCGTCGCCGGGATCACCGACCAGTCGAAGACATGACCGCCGCCGCCGAATCCGTCGACGAGGGCATCGAGCACCACGCCCCGCGCGCCAACGGCCGCATAGGCCGACGCGAGCGCGTCGATCGATGCCGACGTCATCGTCGGCGCGATGCGCAATGCGCGAATCCAAGGGCGCCCCGCGGCCTGCGCCAGACGGGCACAGATCTCAGGCGTCTCATCCCCATGGAACTGCAACATCGCGATCCCGGCTTCCTGAACGGCACGGACGACGGTCTGCTCGTCGGCATTGACGAACAGACCGACAGCGGTCACGAAAGGCGGCACGCGTCGGACCAAGTCCGCGGCCCGTGACATGCTGACCGCGCGCGCGGCTTTTTCGTAGAAAACCATGCCGATCGCGTCGACACCCAGCGCGACGGCGGCATCGACATCCTGTTCGCGCGTCATCCCACAAAACTTGATGCGCGTGCGCACGCGCGCCGGGACGATCGGGTCCGCGAGCCGTTGCGCGGGCGTTGCGTCGGTGTTCAATCCTGCCATTGCCATCCTCCTGGCCGCGCGACCACATTCGGAGGCGGCATATCGAACTCCGCGGGATAACCGACGCGCGTCAGATACAAGCCGTCCGGCATGAAGGTCGGCGCCGCCAACTTTCGGTCGCGTGCGATCAACAGCGAATCGATCCATTCGGGCGGATACCGTCCGCGCCCGACCGCGATCAGGCTGCCCACCAGATTCCGCACCATATGATGCAGGAAGGCCGATGCGGTAAAGCGGAAGTGGATGAAGGCGCCGTTTTGCACGACATCGACCTGCTTCATCATCTTGATTGGCGATTTCGCCTGACATTCCGAGGAACGGAACGACGAGAAGTCATGCTGGCCCAACAGCCGCGCCGCCGCATCCTGCATCGCGGCGATATCGAGCGGCGTATGCACCCACCCGACGCGGGCCGCCAGCAAGGTCGGCTTCACCGCATGCTGCAGAATCACATAGTCGTAACTGCGCTCGAACGCGGAGAATCGCGCGTTGAACGTGTCCGGCACCGGCTTCGCCCATTGAATGGCGACACCGGGCGGCAGATGGGCATTGACGCCGCGCACCCAGGAAAAATCACTGCGTTTGGCGGCGGAATCGAAGTGGATCACCTGATTCAATGCATGGACGCCGGTGTCGGTACGTCCCGCCGTAGTGACCTTGATGGCTTCCTGGGCAAACACCGATAACGCAGCTTCCACCGCGCCCTGCACCGTTGCCCGGTTCGGCTGACACTGCCAGCCGTGAAACCGCGAGCCGTCATATTCGACGCCCGCGGCAATGCGGATCGTCGGCGCGGTTGTAGTGGCCGCTATCGTCTCGGGCGTTATTGTGTCGGCCGCGTTCGGTTCAGGCGCGGTCGGTTCGAGAGCGCCGGTCTGCGAGGCGCGGGTCTCTGGCGCGGTCATCGTGGACGATCCGGATGATCGGCGGGCAGCGCGTCGACGGCGTGCGTCGGCGCGATCGGCCGTGTTTGCTCGGGCGTGGGCGTCTCGGGCAACTCGCCGAGATTCAGGTCCAATGCCAAGATATCGGCCGGCAGGCCGAGCGGCAGCGCGGCCCGTTTTGCAGGCGCTGGCGTCGACGCCAGCGTCGCATCGGCGGGCACGCGTTCGTCGTCGGACGCCGCGCCCTGCGCTTCCTTCGCGTCCGTCCGACTGACCGCCGGCACCGTGGCGGGCAGTGCCGCTGCGTTGTCAGGCAATGCCGGCGCGCCATCAGACACCGATGCGGCGGCGAGATTCGGCGTGTTCATCGCGCCGGCCTGCGCCGCGTCCTCGCGGCGCGGCGCACCGGACAAGCCTTCAGGCGTGTGCCGGTGTAGCGCAGCCGCCGTCATCAGCCGTTCGCTGACCAGGCGCTTGCGCGCCAGCTCCGCGGCCGACTCCTGCGAGCCGTCCGACTTCGTCCGGCCCGAACGCCCTTTCCACCAATTGAAGCGAACCAGATCAGGCCTCCAGCAGGATACGCAACATCCGGCGCAGCGGCTCGGCAGCGCCCCACAGCAACTGGTCGCCCACCGTAAAAGCCGACAGGTAGTCTTCACCCATCGACATCTTCTTCAAACGGCCCACCGGCACGCCGAGCGTCCCGGTCACGACGGCCGGCGACAGATCGCGCATCGACGCTTCACGCGTATTCGGAACCACGCGCACCCAGTCGTTCGCCTGCGCCATCAAGCCTTCGATATCGGCCAACGGCACGTCCTTTTTCAGCTTGATCGTCAATGCTTGCGAGTGACAGCGCATCGCGCCGATTCGCACGCACAGACCATCGACCGGGATGGATCCCGGCTGACCGGCGATCTTGCCCAGAATCTTATTGGTCTCTGCCGGCCCCTTCCATTCTTCCTTCGACTGACCGTTACCCAGGTCCTTGTCGATCCACGGAATCAAGGAGCCTGCCAGCGGCACGCCGAACTGTGCGATCGGCATCGCCGCGCCATTCATCGTCTCGGACACTTTACGGTCGATGTCGAGAATCGCGGACGCCGGATCGGCCAGCTCCGGCGCCACCGCGTGTTGCAGCGTTCCCATCTGCGACAGCAGCTCGCGCATATTCTGCGCGCCCGCGCCCGATGCGGCCTGGTAGGTCATCGCGCTGATCCATTCCACCAGATCGTGCTGGAACAGACCGCCGAGCGCCATCATCATCAGGCTGACCGTGCAATTGCCGCCGATGTAATCGCGGATGCCGTCGCGCAGCCCTTGATCGATGACCGAGCGATTGACCGGGTCCAGGATAATGATCGCGTCTTCCTTCATCCGCAACGTCGACGCGGCATCGATCCAATAGCCCGTCCAGCCCGCTGCACGCAGCTTCGGATAGACCTCGGTCGTGTAGTCGCCGCCCTGAGCGGTGATGATGATGTCGCACCGCTTCAGGTCGTCGATCGACGTCGCGTCTTTCAGGCGTGTCTCGTTTTTGGCGAACGTCGGCGCAGCGCCGCCCGCATTGCTGGTGCTGAAAAACACCGGTTCGATCAGCGCGAAGTCGCCTTCCGACTGCATCCGCTGCATCAGAACCGACCCCACCATACCCCGCCAGCCTACGAGACCTACCGTCTTCATCGCGTCACCCACTCGTCTCAGTATCGCCGCACGCCCTATGCGCGCAGCGCCTTCACCACCGCGTCACCCATCTGCGCGGTACCCACCTTCTCCGACCCGGCTTCCCAGATATCGGTTGTGCGCAGACCATCGCGCAACACTTGCTTCACGGCTGCTTCGATCCGGTCCGCCTGCTCGGCACGGCCCAGCGTATAGCGCAGCATCATGGCCGCCGACAGGATCGTCGCCAGCGGATTTGCCACGCCCTTGCCGGCGATATCCGGCGCCGAACCGTGCGAAGGCTCGTACAGACCCTTGTTCGCCTTGTCCAGCGAAGCCGACGGCAGCATGCCGATCGAGCCCGTCAGCATCGACGCCTGATCCGACAGGATGTCGCCGAACATATTGCCGGTCACCACCACGTCGAATGCCTTCGGCGCACGCACCAATTGCATCGCGGCGTTGTCGACATACATATGCGAGAGCGCGACATCGGCGTATTGCTTCGATATCTCGGTCATCACATCGCGCCACAGCTGCGACGTCTCGAGCACATTCGACTTGTCGACGCTGCACAGCTTCTTGCCACGCTTGGACGCGGCCTGGAATGCCACGTGCGCGATTCGCTCGATTTCCGGCACGCTGTAGCGCATCGTGTCGAAGCCTTCCTGCGCACCGGGGAACAAACCGTCCGTCGCTTCGCGGCGGCCACGCGGCTGCCCGAAGTAGATATCGCCATTCAGCTCGCGGATGATCAGGATATCCAGACCCGACACCACTTCCGGCTTCAGCGTCGATGCACCCGCCAACTCCGGATACAGGATCGCCGGACGGAAATTCGCGAACAGTTGCAGTTCCTTGCGCAGCCCCAGAATGGCTTGCTCCGGACGCAGCGGACGGTCGAGCGTGTCGTACTTCCAATCGCCCACCGCGCCGAACAGGATCGCGTCGGCGGCCTTCGCCAGCGCCAGCGTCGCCTCGGGCAGCGGATGCCCGCTGGCCTCATAACCGGCGCCGCCCACTGGTGCCGTTTCCAATTCGAAACGCTCGTCCAACGCGTTCAGGACCTTGGTCGCTTCCGCGACGATTTCCGGCCCAATGCCATCACCGGGCAATACCGCAATCTTCATATCTGTCTCTCTTCGAAAGGGTCCGCGCGCGGCACGGGCCGGCCGGGAAGCTCCTCACCGGGTCCGCGACATCCGTGCCGCGCGCACCACGCGCACCTTACAGGACGCGCTTGCCCAACCAGGGCTGGCGCAACAGGCGCTCCGCCTCGAACTTCCGAATCGTGTCGGCGTGTTGCAGCGTCAGTCCGATATCGTCGAAGCCGTTCAGCATGCAATAGCGGCGGAACGACGAAATCTCGAACGGATAGCTGACGCTGCCGTCTTCGGTCCGCACGACCTGCGCTTCCAGGTCGATCACCAGCTTGAAACCGACGAACGCCAGCGTGTCCTGAAATAGCCGATCCACTTGCTGTTCCGTCAAGACGATCGGCAGCAGACCGTTCTTAAACGAATTGTTGAAGAAGATATCGGCAAAACTCGGCGCGATCACCGCCCGAAAACCGAACTGCGTCAGTGCCCAGGGCGCGTGTTCGCGCGAGCTGCCGCACCCGAAGTTTTCACGCGCCAATAGCACCGTGGCGCCCGTGTACCGCGCCTGGTTCAGCGAGAAATCCGGATTCAAGGGCCGCGTTGAACAATCCTGACCCGGCTCGCCATGATCCAGATAACGCCACTCGTCGAATAGGTTCTGGCCGAAGCCGGTGCGCTTGATCGACTTCAAGAATTGCTTCGGGATGATCGCGTCGGTATCGACGTTCGCGCGATCCATCGGTGCGACCAAACCGTGATGGACGGTAAATTTTTCCATGAGTATTCGCTCCCGCTGATCCTTTAGGCCATCTTCCGAATGTCGACGAAGTGACCTTCGATCGCCGCTGCCGCCGCCATGGCCGGGCTCAACAAATGCGTCCGACCGCCCGCGCCTTGCCGGCCTTCGAAGTTACGGTTCGACGTCGATGCGCAGCGCTCACCCGGCTCCAGACGGTCCGCGTTCATCGCCAGACACATCGAGCACCCCGGCTCACGCCATTCGAAGCCCGCGTCGACGAACACGCGGTCCAGACCTTCCTGCTCGGCCTGCGCCTTCACCAGGCCCGAACCCGGCACGACCATCGCCTGCCGCACATTGGCCGCGACCTTCCGGTTCAAACGCTTCACGACATACGCCGCCGCCCGCAGATCCTCGATCCGCGCGTTCGTGCACGAGCCGATGAAAACGCGGTCGATATTGACCGACTCCATCGGCGTGTTCGGCGTCAGGCCCATATACTTCAGCGCGCGCTCGACCGCATCGCGCTTGACCGGATCCTTGATTTGATCCGGATCCGGCACGCGGCCGTCGATCGGCAACACCATTTCCGGCGACGTGCCCCACGTGACCTGCGGCACGATGTCGGCGGACGACAATTCGACGACACGATCGAACTTGGCGCCGGCATCGGACACCAGCGTGCGCCAGTAGCGCTCGGCCGACGGGAATTCCACGTCGGACGGTGCGAATGGACGGCCACGCACGTAGTCGATCGTCGTGTCGTCGACGGCCACCATGCCGGCGCGAGCGCCAGCTTCGATCGCCATATTGCAGACGGTCATCCGGCCTTCCATCGACAGCGCGCGAATCGTCGAGCCGCCGAATTCGATCGCATAGCCGGTGCCGCCCGCCGTGCCGATCTTGCCGATGATCGCGAGCACGACATCCTTCGCGCTGCAACCCCGCGGCAACGGCCCGTCGACCTTGACCAGCATGTTCTTGCTCTTCTTCTGC